>JBEKGG010000124.1:0-11857 GCA_050012915.1 Terriglobales bacterium
CGGATTGGTCGGTCCGAAAATCGCAACCACGGGAACACCGAGCGCTGCAGCCAAGTGCATGGGGCCGGTATCGCCCCCAACGAAAAGACGCGCGCGGCGGGTGATCGCAACCAATTCTGTGAACGAACATGAAATGCCGGTTGCTGCGCCCTCGCTGGCCGACTCGACTGTTCGCATTAGAGATTCTTCGCCGGGTCCGAAATTAACGAACGATTTCACGCCGTCTTCCGCCAGCCACTTGGCGACTTCCCCATAGCGTTCCGGGGGCCATTGTTTTGCGCCCCATCCCGCGCCCGGATTGAGCAAAGCGAAATCGCCGATGTGTTGCAATCGCTCTTCGCATTGCTTTTCGATTGCTTCGTCACGCGGAAATTCTATCTTCGGCACGCCCAGCGGGATGCGTGTAACCGCTTCTGCCAGGGAAAGATTCTGCTCAACGATATGGCTGCCCCGAGCAATCACATCGCGCGTGTAAAACATGCTAGCCACATTTTCGCGGGGCTGCGCAAATCCGTAGATCGTGGGCGCTCCAGACCAACGCGCCAGCAGGGCGGATCGGACCGCGCCCTGGAAATCCACAGCCACTTCGTATCGTTGCGCGCGGAGTTCGCTCAACCCTGCCGCAATCTGCTCCCAAGTCTGGGCAGAAAACGGGAAGCTGCGCCACTTCTTGGTATTCACAGTGTGAACTTGGTCAACCAGTGGCCTACGCGAAGAACGCGGCCCCGAGCGCGGCTCGGGCAAAGTGCATAGCAATTCTGCCCATCGTTCCTCCACAATCCAACCGATGCTAGCCTCGGGAAACGCTCCTCGTAACGCAGTCACCGCTGGCAGCGTATGGATAATGTCGCCCATCGAACCCAGACGTACGATCAGCAACCTTCGAGGAACAAATGGATCGCTATTTTCCAAAGAACTTGTGGCCGGCAGTTGCATGCTCAGGAACGTCGCGGTCCGCTTTGCGAACGGATGATCGCGGTAACCGAATGATCCTTGGGATCGCCGACGATTTCCACTCGGCCGCCACATTCCGCGACTGCGTCCCGCTCGGGTACCGTGTCGGCGGTGTAATCAGTTCCCTTCGCATGAACGTCGGGGCGAACTTCACGGATCAAAGTTCGCACATCTGGCTCGGGAAAAATGACGACCGCGTCTACGTCAGTGAGAGCCGAGAGAATTTCCGCTCGTTCTTCGGCAGGCATCAGCGGACGGCCTTCTCCTTTCAACGCCCGCACGGATTCATCGGAATTGACAGCGACGATCAATCGCCCGCCGAGCTGCTTAGCCGCTTGCAGGTATCGCACGTGGCCGACGTGGAGCAGATCGAAGCAGCCATTGGCAAGCGTAATCGGATCGCCCTCCCGTCTCCATGCGGCAACGTGATGCTTCAGTTCTTCGCGGCTGAGGATTTTCTTTGTCGACATTCAGTGGGCTCTGGTTGCGGGCGGCGATTGTTCAAGCGCATCGAGCAACTCCTGCCGCGATACGGTTGCAGTCCCGCGCTTCATCACGACGATTCCGCCCGCATAGTTTGCCAGTTGCGCGGCTTCCTCCGTGCTGGCGCCCGCAGCAAAAGCGGCTGCGAAAGTGGCGATCACCGTGTCTCCCGCCCCGGTCACATCCGCGACTTCATCCGAGCCAAAAATCGGAATGTCCACTGGTTTGTGTTTGCCGGCAAACGCTGCCATGCCATCGCGCCCTCGGGTAATCACGAGCGATTGCAGCTTCATGCGAGACATGACTTGCTCGCCCGCTGAGCACACGCGCGACCAATCATTGCCGATACGTATTCCCAGAGCCGCTTCCACTTCAGGCTCATTGGGCGTGGCCGCGGCCGCACCGGAGTATTGCAGCATTCGATAGCGCGAATCGAGGATGACGGGCACTCCGTCGAGCCGTCCGCGCTCGCGGATCGCGTTAAGGATTGCAGGACTCGCCGCACCGTAACCGTAGTCGGAGATAAGCAGCGCATCCGAGGCGCGCGCGTATTGCCGCGCAGCCAGCACGAGTTCGCGTTTCAAGTGGCGGTTAGGTTCGGTTTCCGGTTCGCGATCGACTCGCACCACCTGCTGCCGGGAGGTGTGCGCCATGCCGGCCAGAATGCGCGTCTTGGTCACAGTGGTATAGCTCTTGTCTTTCAAAACCCCACTTACCGGAATATGTTTATGTCGAAAAGCTTTTAGCAGCAGGCGCCCGGCTTCATCGTCGCCGACCACTCCAACCGGCAGGACGTTGACTCCCAAGTCAGCCAGATTGTTGATCGCATTGGCGCCGCCTCCCGGCACAACGAGTCGCTCGCGATGTTTCAAAATCAGTACGGGTGCTTCTCGAGACACGCGCGAGATTTCGCCAAATACAAACTCGTCGGCCACCAGGTCACCGACGACGGTGACGGTGATTTTGGGGAATGACTCAACGATCTTTCGGAGCCGCTCAGCTTCTTTGGGATGCTTGGTCATGTAAAAATCATGTTCAGCGAATCAAACACGGTTTCTCAGGCACCGATTTTCTCACGGCTTGCTGTCCGCTCCGCAATCTTCCGCAGCATGGTATCGACAGCGTTAGCCGCATCTACCAACTCCATTTTGACCGGAATCACTGCCAACGGTTGCAATGCGTCGAGATGCCGGCCGAGGTTGATAGCGTCTTTCTCGGTGGTGACAAACCCTCCTGCTTCGCTCTGCTCGCGCAATTTCAATAGATCATGAATGTCGCGCTCAGTGTAGGCATGATGATCACGGAACAAAGCCTGCGCCCCGGGCTCGATACCCGCGGTCCGCAGTTGCAGTAAAAAATTCTGTGGCCGCGCAATTCCGCAAAAAACCACCGGGCGCGCCGGAACATTGGTCGGCGTGATCCCCCTCCGGACCCGCCACACCAGTTTGCCATTCAGAGAAAATGATTCTGGCGAAGCGCCGCTGGTTAGAACAACCGCGTCGGCACGGGACAACGAACTGAGCGGTTCACGCAGCCGGCCCGCGGGAAGCAAACGGTCGCGTGCGTCCTCGGGAGTAACTAGCACGATGTCGAAATCGCGCGCCAGGGCGCGATGCTGAAAGCCGTCATCCAGCAAATGAAGTTGTGGGCCGAATTGTTTTTCTGCAAACACGCCCGCCTCGTAACGATTCTCGCCAACGATCACAGGTGCTTCCAGCCGTCTAGCCAGGAGCAGAGGCTCATCGCCAAAGTCTTGCGGTAAACCGCCGGGATCCACGCGCGCGACACCGCGCGTTTTGCGTCCATAGCCACGAGAAAGTATGTCGAACTTTACTCCGCGAGCCCTTAGCAATTCTCCGAGAACCAAAATGAACGGTGTTTTGCCCGATCCGCCAACCGATAAGTTTCCAACGCTTACCACCGGACCCTGCAACTTGTTTGCGCGCACGATGCTTCGGTCATATAGCGTGTTGCGCGCACGCACGCCTGCTCCGAAGATTGAGGACAAAGGATTCATTTGATCCCTCAGGACAATGTCCGATCCCTCCCCACACGATCGCCTGCGCGCAACAGTTTTTCCAATGCTTGCAGACTCCTCTGCGTTGCCCCCATTTGCGATCGCAAGGTTTCTCCCGCTCGTCGTCCCAGCGCGGTCCGTTCGGCCGGGTTAGAAATTAGTTCCATGAGCGCGAGCGGAAGCTCGGCCGGGCCCACGATGCGCACCGCATCTCGACTTTGGAACAAGCTTACGATGTCGCGGAAATTCTCGGTATGATTGCCCACGACAATGGGGACGTAGTGCAACGCCGGCTCGAGAATGTTGTGTCCACCGCGGGGGACGAGGCTACCGCCAACGAAGGCGATGTCCGCCAGCGCGTAAAGGGATGCGAGTTCGCCGATCGTATCGATCAACAGAACTCCGCCGACAATCGGATCTCCGCTCCACAAAGACCGGCGCGAGAAGCGGATTCCAAGCTGCTCAATTAATTTTGCCACTTCGCCGAATCGCTCGGGATGACGCGGCGCTAAAATCATCGCGGCCCTGGGATGGCTGGCAAGAACATTCATGAAGGCTTGCAGCACCATTGGTTCTTCGCCATCGACTGTGCTTCCGCAAACAATCACGGGACCGGTGTTCCCTTGTTCGAAGGCCTCACGCAGGCTTGCAACGATCGGCGGAGCGGCTGGCGCGGGCTCATCAAACTTAAGATTTCCGGTCACATGGATGCGCTCCGCAGGCGCGCCAATTTCCTCAAGTCGCCGCGCATCTTCGCTAGTCTGCGTCAAAAAAAGATCTACGTTTTGCAAAACTCTGGCTAGAAAACGCTGGAAGCGCCTGTATCCAGACGAAGAGCGGTCTGAGATGCGCGCGTTTACCACGGCAATCCGTGCGCCGCTGGCATGGGCGAGGCGCAGGAAGTTTGGCCAGAACTCAGTTTCCGCAATCACCACCAGTTCAGGCCGTAGCAATCGCAAATATGGCTGGATCGCAAAGGCAAAGTCGAGCGGGAAATAAAATACGTTCTCCGCGCCGAACCGGGTTCGTGCCAACTTCTGACCTGTATCTGTGGTAGTCGAAATGACCACTCGATGCTGGGTGAATCGCTTTGTCAACTCCGCCACTAAACCATTAACGGCCAGAACTTCGCCCACGGAAACGGCGTGAATCCATATAGCGGGCCGCGCCGGTTGATCCGCCAACCGCTGCGGAATCCTTCCCAAACGCTCCCCTAATCCGGCGCGATACTTCCCATGCCTCAGCCGTTGCATGAGCCAATAGGGAAGGCTCACCAGCAGCCCAGCCGCGAGCAGCGCAGTGTAGATCAAATACATGCAGGAACGAACATTCTACCTGCACACGCGCCTGCCAAGGCACCACCGCTTACGAAGCTTGCATCCTATAATCGATACGATGCGGAATGCACATCCAAATCTTTCCCGGTTGTTGATCGTGGTCTATGCCCTGTTGTCGTCAGCAATTGTCTGTCTCGCGGCGAAGCACTTTGTCATGCCTGCGGCGCAGCCGGCGAAAAGTTATCCCGCGCACGACGAGCATCCCAGCGAAGCGGTCACAATTGCCGTTGATCCTTACGATATGGCGGACAAGGCAAATATCTTCTCGGTTCATTACAGCGAGGTCGGTTTGATGCCAATGTTTCTGGTGATCGCGAACGACGGCGATCAGCCCGTTTCGCTGGCGGGAATGAAGGCGGAGTTCGTTACCTTCAATCAAACCAAGATTCCGGCCGCTACAGAAGAGGACATTTACCGACGCATTTCGCGGCCCGCAGGGAAGATTTCTCAGAATCCACTGCCTTTGCCGAAAAAAGTCAGCGGCAGCATGAGCAAAGACACGATGGATGAGGTTCAAAACGCCCAGTTTGCCGCCAAGGCGGTCGAACCCCATGGAACGCAGGCTGGCTTCATGTTCTTCGATGTCTCGGGGATTTCCACGCCGCTCGCTGGCGCGCATTTCTATCTGAGCGGAGTACGCGATGCCAAGGGAATCGAACTGATGTTTTTCGACGTCGCACTCGAGAAGTATCTGAGCGCACCCGCCAAGCCCAACTAGCCTCCAATGAGGCAAGGCCGGGGACCCTTTATAATTCCTGGATATGGCCACCACGCCGGATACATCTGTAGCGGCACGCGCCAAGTACGAGCCAGTGATCGGATTGGAAGTGCACGTCCAGCTTCTAACCGTTTCCAAGATTTTCTGCTCGTGTTCCACGCGCTTCGGGGCCCCGCCGAATACAAATGTATGCCCGGTTTGCCTCGGCCTTCCGGGAGCTCTGCCGGTGCTGAATCGAAAAGCCGTGGATTTCGCGGTACTGGCGGCGATGGCGCTGGGC
Organism: Terriglobales bacterium; assembly: GCA_050012915.1. GTDB lineage: Bacteria > Acidobacteriota > Terriglobia > Terriglobales > Acidobacteriaceae > JABDBE01. Next base: position 5,790 of record JBEKGG010000124.1, read on the forward strand.
TGCCGTATTAACGAGACCTCCATTTTTGCGCGCAAGAATTATTTTTATCCTGATCTGCCAAAGGGCTATCAGATTTCGCAATACGACAAGCCGCTCGCCGAGTTCGGCAGGATCGACATTGCCACTGTCGATGGACCTAAGACGATCGGCATCACCCGGCTGCACCTCGAAGAAGATGCGGGCAAAAGCTTGCACGAAGGTTTCGCGGATTCCTCTGAGACCACGGCCATCGACCTGAATCGCAGTGGAGTCCCGCTGATCGAAATCGTTAGTGAGCCGGATATCGCTTCGCCCGCCGAAGCCTACGAATATCTCACTCGCTTGAAGGAAATCATTCTGTACACCGGGGTGAGCGATTGCAATATGGAAGAGGGTTCGCTGCGTTGCGATGCCAATGTCAGCGTGCGCCCTCGCGGACAAAAAGAATTCGGCACGAAGACTGAAATCAAGAACGTAAATTCGTTCCGCTTTATCCGCGAAGCCTTGGAGTATGAAATCGATCGCCAGATTGAGACTGTCGAATCCGGAGGCAAAATCACGCAGGAAACGCGGCTCTATAATTCGGCGGAAGGCAAAACCTACGGCATGCGCTCGAAGGAACAGGCGCACGACTATCGTTATTTTCCTGAGCCCGATCTTTTACCGCTGGTTGTAGATGAGAAGTGGCAGACAGAAATTCGCAGTACTCTGCCTGAGTTGCCTGAAGCACGCCGCAAACGCATGATCGCTGACTACGGCATCACCGATTACGACGCGCACGTCTTGACAGCCTCGAAGTCTTTTGCCGATCAGTTTGAGGCGGCGGCAAAGGCCACGAAGAATCCGAAACGCGTAGCCAATTTGGTGCAGGGCGAATTGATGGGACGACTGAAAGCGAAGGGCCTCGAAATTGAGCAGTCGCCGATTTCGATGAAAGGCGTCGCGCTGTCGGCGGATCTAGTGGAGAGCGGAGTCATCTCCGGGAAGATGCTGAAAGACCTTTACGACCTGTCATTCGAGCGCGGAAAAGATTTTGGTGAAGTTTACGAGAAAGAGAAGCCGCAGCAGATCACTGATTCGTCCGCGATTGAAAAGATCATCGACGAGATAATTACAGCCAATCCCAAACAGGTCGAACAGTATCGAGCGGGCAAGAAGACAGTTATCGGCTTTTTTGTAGGCCAAGTAATGAAAGCCTCGCAAGGACAGGCAAATCCGCAAATGGTGAATGAGCTTTTGGCAAGAAAGCTGGAGGGCTGACAGTCCTGTTCAAGAAAATTCTTATCGCGAATCGGGGAGAGATTGCGGTGCGGGTGATCCGCGCCTGCCGCGAACTCGGAATCCCATCGGTTGCGATTTATTCAGACGTCGATCGGGCTTCGCTGCACGTTCGCAAGGCGGACGAGGCCTACCACATCGGGCCGGCAGCGGCCGCAGAATCGTATTTGAATATAACGAAGATATTAGACGTTGCGAAACAAAGCGGCGCAGACGCGATCCATCCCGGATACGGATTTCTCTCCGAGAATGCAAAATTTGCACAGGCTTGCGGGGATGCTGGCGTCAAGTTCATCGGCCCAACCGCTGCTTCGATGGAAATGATGGGATCGAAAACGCGAGCGCGGCAACAAATGGAAAAAGCCGGAGTCCCGTTCGTGCCAGGGACGTCGCGAGGGCTGGACTCCGCCGAGCAGGCTGAGCAGGTGGCTGCGAAGATTGGCTATCCCGTAATGTTGAAAGCGGCAGCGGGGGGCGGCGGCAAAGGCATGCGTCTGGTGCAAGCGCCGGGAGAGCTGAAATCCGCCCTGCAATCCGCACAGAGCGAAGCAGAGCGCGCCTTTGGCGACCGTGAAGTGTACATCGAAAAGGCGATCATCAATCCCCGGCACATCGAAATGCAGGTGCTCGCGGACGAGCATGGCAATACGGTTTATCTCGGCGAGCGCGAGTGTTCCATCCAGCGCCGGCATCAAAAAGTGCTTGAGGAGGCTCCGTCTCCGATCGTCGACCCGGACATGCGGCGCAGGATGGGCGAGGTCGCGGTCCGCGTGGCCAGAGCCGCGAACTATACCAACGCAGGAACGGTAGAATTCCTGGTCGATCGGGAAAAGAATTTTTATTTTCTCGAAATGAACACGCGGCTGCAGGTGGAACATCCAGTGACAGAATTGATCACGGGATTAGACCTGGTGCATCTGCAGATTCGGATTGCGGACGGCGAGAAGCTACCCTTCACACAAGAAGATGTTCAGATCCGCGGGCATGCCATCGAATGCCGCATTTACGCGGAGGATCCGGACAATAATTATTTTCCGAGTCCGGGGAAGATCACGTTGTTGCTGTCCCCTTCGGGGCCGGGAATTCGCCGTGACAGCGGAATGTACGAAGGTTGGACGGTTCCGGTCGACTACGATCCGCTACTGGCCAAGCTGATCGGATACGGAACCGACCGGACACAGGCGATCTCACGCTTGACCCGCGCCTTGCATGAGTATTTTGTGGGCGGCATCAAGACCAATATTTCGCTGTTCCGCCGCATTCTGACCGATACCGATTTTCAAGCAGGAAACGTGGACACTGGCTACCTGGATCGATTGCTGAAAACGGGACCTCCGCACATCCGGCGTGAAGATGCGGACGTTGCAGCGATCGCTGCCGGAATATTCGCCGTGCTGGATCCGGCCTCAGCGGTCGTCGGCAATGGGAGCTCGTCTACGACTGCGAACACAGCAGCCAATGGAAATACTGCGGCAAGTTGGAAGCGAGCGGCAAGAGCAGAGGCGTTAGGTTGAACAGAAATCGTCTTTGGACTCTAAGGCCGACGGTCCGACATCCCGCGGTTCTCTCTAACTAATGGTCTACGACGTCTCCATCGATGGCAAACACTACCGACTCGAACTCGAGCGGGCAGAAACAGGCTGGCACTCGCGATTGGACGGTCGCGATATACAGGTAGATGCGGTCCTCGCTCGGCGCGATGTGCTATCGGTCTTGATTGGGGGTAAAGCTTACGAGATCAAGCGCGAGCAAACGCCAGCCGACATGCATTTGTGGGTCGGTAGCGTCCCCTATCTCGCGGAATTGCACGATCCGCGATCATTGCGTGGGCGCCGGGGTTCGAGCGCGGACGAAAAAGGTCCGAGGAAACTGCTCGCACCAATGCCCGGCAAAGTCGTGCGCGTTTTGATTGGTGAAGGGCAGCCGGTTGATGCAGGACAGAGCATTCTGGTCGTAGAAGCGATGAAGATGCAGAACGAGATCAAGTCGCCCAAGAAAGGGACAGTGCAAAAAATCGTCGCTGCCGAAGGCGACAACGTGAATGCCGGGGATGTATTAGCGGTCGTGGAATAGGGAGCTTGTAGTGCTGAGTGCTTCTCAGTTCCCCGTGCCATTACCTTCCAAGACTTTCTGCGCGTAATAATTTTCCACTTTTGCCTGATCACGCAAAACTTCGTAATAAGCCGCCTTTAGCAGTTGTTCGCGGCGGTCACGAAGCTGGGAGCGGATTGCCTCCTGCACGCGCGGGTCTGACAACTCCCGTTGTCCCGCGCTCTCTTTCGTAATCAGTTTCACAATGCGGAAGCCGACCAACTGCTTGGTCATCGGATTGATTACAGTAATAACCGTGGTGTATTGGCCGGGCTTCAGCTTTATGACGGCATCCCGCGTCACCGGGTCGGTGTTTTTCAAGGCTGATTCCGGAGTAAAGCCCAGGTCACCGCCGTTCCCCGAAGTCTCAGGATCTTCGGAATAGTTCATGGCCAGCGTGCCGAAGTCATCGCCGCTGTCGAGGTGATTCACGAGCATTTGAATTTTCTTGCGCGCATCCGCCTCGTTTAGCGCTTTGTCATTCTTCAGATTGTGAACTTGCGGGTTGGGCGAAGTGGTCACGAAGATCTGGGCCAGGTGATACTGAGGCTCGACCAGGTTGAACTCCGATTTATGCGCATTGTAGTAATTCGTGATGTCCTGATCGGAAACGTTGATCTTCGAGGTCACTTCTTTATTCAAAACCTTGTCCACGGTCAGCGACCGGCGCAGATCACGCTTAAAATCGTCGAGCGTGAGTTTCTTTTGCTTCATGCGGGCGTCGAATTCTTCCTGGGTGTACGGCGATTTGATCTCGTTCAGCTTCCGCTCCACCTCGTCGTCCGTGGCCAGCAGGCCGAGCTTCTCCGCGCGCCGCATGAGGATTTCATTGTCGACCAATTCACGCAAGATGCTAAGGCGCAGGCTGGTGGCTTGTTCTCCGACGGGCCGCTGCTGCGAACCGGCAGTCTGGTTATCGAAATACTTTTCCACATCGGCGCGGTAGATTTTTCGGCCGTCGACGGTGGCGGCAACATCATCGCCAGCCAGTTTAGTTCCACAGGCCACGCAAAACGCAAGAATGAAAAGGGCAAGAATTACGGTCACGAAGGAACGGATTAGCGGATTGGTTCTCAATGGGTCCTCTCGACGTTTACTTGGTGGGCGGTTGGGGTTCGTTGGCAGCAGTCGCTGGTGGGTGCGACGGCACCGGTACTCCTGCCCGCTGCAAGGCCGCATCGATGGCAGCCCGCATTTCGCTGACAGGAAGCGCTCCATCCATTTCTTCCCCGTTCACAAATAGAGTCGGCGTGGCACTCACGCCCACGCCCTCGGCTTCGTGCATCGAAGCCTTAATCGCGGCGTCATTTTGCGCTTTGACGCAGGCCTGAAGTTTGGCTTGGTCGAGGTTGTGTTTTTGCCCTTGTTCAAGGGTCAAGCGATCCAGCGCAGCAAACTGTGCGTCGCGCCCCTTCTCTGAGTTAACTTCTCTCTGGTTACTGTGAATATAGTCAGCGAAGTCCCAATATGCGTCGTTGCTTTGGGAGGCCAGACAGTTCGCATTCACCGCGGCGTGCACAGCCCACGGATGAATCTCCGTCAAAGGATAATCTTTGTAGACGAATTGCACACGGTCGCCATATTCCTTCAATAGTTCGGGGAAGAGCGTCTGGTGCATACGTGAGCAGAAGGGACATTGGAAGTCATCGAAGTTGACCACCACCACCTTGGCATCTTTGTTGCCGCGCGTGGGGCGTCCATTCAGGTCGATCTTCTTCATCGCCTCCGCATACGGATCTTTAGTCAGGTCCAGCTTGGTCATTCGAGCCAGAGTTTTGCCATCCTTGGAAAGAAGAAATTCGTATGTCTGTTTCTTCTCTTCGCCTTCGATAGTGATGGTCAAAGCGTCATAGTTCGCAAAATCGCTGGGCCGGAGCGGGCCTACTGCAATCTTCACGCTCGCGGGAATGCTGTACGTAGCGCGCACTTCACGCTCAATTTTCTGCGTCAGATCAGAGGGCACCGGCGCTAACTGGGCAGAACAGCCCATGCAAACCAGCACGAGAACAAGGATCGAACGTCGTAATAACGTCACTAAGAACCGCCTGTACATTGGGAATAAACTACGATTATCTCACACGGAACTACTCCAAAGGAGCTAACCATGCGGGTTTTGCGAAGATTCTCCGTGCGAGGATTTGTCGACCTATGCGCCCTTGCGGGAGAGTTGTTCGAGCGGCAATAAAGAGTTCATCGAACCGGAGCGGAAGCCCTCAAGATCCAGGGTCACAAACTTGAAGCCGAGAGTCTTGAAAATGCGGGTCAATTCGACTGCCATGGAAGGGCTGAGTGCGCGAGGCAATTCATCGCTCGCAATTTCGATGCGTACAATTTCGCCATGGTGTCGAACGCGAAACTGCCGAAAGCCCAGCGCGCGAATTGCATCTTCGCCCTGCTCAACCGTGCTCAGCGCCTCGCGGGTAACCGGGCGTCCATACTCGATACGCGACGATAGGCAAGCCGAAGCCGGCTTATCCCACACTCGCAGATTAGCGCTGCGCGCCAGTTCTCGAATCTCCTGCTTGGTCAATCCCGCTTCGAGCAGAGGAGCGGCGACATTATGCTGGAGGGCGGCAATTTGGCCGGGTCGAAAATCGACCTGATCATCCACGTTAACCCCGTAAGCGATCGAGTCGAATCCATGTGCGGCTCGAAAGGCTTCCATCATCGTAAACAGTTCATCCTTGCAATGAAAACAGCGGGAGCCGTCGTTGCGCACG
>JBEKGG010000125.1:0-11793 GCA_050012915.1 Terriglobales bacterium
GTTGCTTCAACGTTCATGCCGGGCCGCAGGATGAGATTGGGATTCTTGTTAGGCTTGACCAGAATTTTTACCGGAATGCGCTGCACAACCTTGATGAAATTTCCCGTGGCATTTTGCGGAGGAAGCAAGGCTTGGCGCGAACCCGCTGCCCCGGCGAGAGAATCCACAACGCCCTCGAACTCCCGGCGATACGTATCGACGTGAATACGAACTTTCTGGCCGGCCCTGACATGGGCCAACTGCGTTTCCTTGAAATTCGCAGTGACGTATACCTGATCGAGCGGAACGATGGTGAACAGCAACTGGCCCGGTGAAACGTACTGGCCGAGATCCACGGACTTCTGCGTAACTTGGCCGGTAATTGGCGCGATGATGTGCGTGTAAGCGAGGTTCAATTCGGCTTGTTGCAGAGTTGCCTTGGCCCGCTCGACGGCTGCCAGCGCCGATTTGTAGCTCGCTTCGGCGATGGGGACCTGCTGTTCTTGTGCTTTGGTTTGGAGCAACTGTGACTGCGAGCGCAGAAAGCGCGCCTCGGAGGAATGCGTGTTGGCCCTCGCAATTTCGACAGCCTGTTGTGCCGCGGTCAGCTGCTGTTCGGCGGCCTGCAGCTCACTTTTGGCGACCAGTGCAGCGGCGTCAACGGCATCAAATTGATACTTGGAAACATCGTCGGTGGCGAGCAACGGCGTGTAACGCTTGAGGTCGCTCTGAGCGCGTTCGTTGGTGGCGCGCTTGGCGGCTACATTGGCTTGGGCGACTTGCAGGTTCGCGGTGGCCGATTGCTCGAGCTGCGCCTGGGACATGGCGTAATCGGCGGCGTCCGACTGCTTCTGGGCTGAGGCGCCGTTCGTGCCGTTCGTAGTGGTTTCACGCGTCAAACCGATTTGCAGTTTTGCCGAATTCGCCTGCGCCTCTGCGAAATCGAGGTTGGCTTTGGCCTGTTCAACCTCCGCCTCATATTCGCGGGGATCAATTTGCACCAGCAGATCGCCTTCTTTGACCGGCGTATTGTCATTGATGAGCAGCTGAACCACATAGCCGGGAACCTGCGGGGCGACGGCAGTGATGTGACAATCCACTTGCGCATCGTCAGTAGTAACGCGTCCGGAAAGCACATACCACGCCACCGCGATTAAGACGAGAACCGCAACGATAACTGCCTTGGTGAGCGGACTCACATTTCGAATCCGTTCATGCCATGAGGGACCTGGCGGCGGGATAGCCGGGACCGCGGTAACCGGAGTGCTAGCGGGTACCGGCGGTGTCGGTGTCGGTGTGGAAGACGAGCTCATGATCCGGTCTGCCTCTCACTTCGTGTACATGGTTTCGATCGTACCTGTGGCGCGGGCCAGCGCCGCCCGGGACAGGTTGAATTGATACAACGCGCCGATTTGATTATCGCTGGCGCGCGCCAGTTCGTCTTGCGCTGTGATCACTTCGATGTTGGTCGCGACTCCAGCTTGAAACCTTCGCTGGGCTTGAGCTACTTCTTCCTGAGCCAATTGCAGGCCTAGATTAGCAACGTCCACAGAATTTCGCGCGGCCGTGAGTTGATCGAGGGCCGACTTTACTTCATCCACAATTTGCGCTTCCACCCGGCGGCGAACTTCCACCACGCGCTGCTCTTCCAGTTTGGCGCGAGCCTCTTCGGCGTGGATGCGTCCGCCGGTGAAAATTGGAAACTGCAAAGACATTTCGTAGGTGTAGGCCGGAACGCCGTTGTCGAAACGCGAGCCTTGGTACAGCCAGAACCCGGAAAATTCCAGTTGAGGAAGGCGCTGGTCGCCAGCCGAATCCTCGGACAAATGAGCGATCCGTTGCTGCGAATTCAGCGAAAAAATCTCCGGCCGGGTGGCTAACGCTTGGCTGAGCAAAGTCTCTTTTTCGAGTTTCGGAAGGTCGTAGAAATCGAGTTGGTCGGCAACCTCAAGGTCCTGATCACGAGGAAGATCGAGGAGTTCCGCCAGGCCGTACTTGGTGGTGTGAGTGAGCGTTTCCGCATCAATTAGATTCTGGCGCTCGTTCTGCAATTCGACGTTGGCACGCACCGTGTCAATATTCAAACCGACGCCGGTCTTTTGAAGTTGGGTGGCCTGCTCGAAGAGGCGCTGCGCGAGCGCAACGCGGGCATTGGCGGCGTCTCGCCTAGCCAGGGCGCGAAGAATGAGCAGGTACTGGTCGACCACGGCGGTGACCACATTCTCGCGAGTGGTCAGTTCGTCGGCACGCGACTGGCGGGTTCCTTCCCGGCCGATCTGGTAGCCGCGGATCAGAGGCAGGTTGAAAATGCTTTGCGAATAGGCAGGACCCGCTTGGATGACCTGAAACGGGCCGGCGTCTACTGGGCGCGGCGCGCGCTCGATACTCTGAAAATTGTACTGATTCAGTGATCCGCTGGCTTCAATGTTCGCCTGCGGCAGCAGCGGGGAGCGCGCGATCTGACTATTGCGATCACTTTCAGAAACTAAAAGCTTTGCGATAATTCGCTGCGGATTTTGCTTCAGCGCGAGTTGCACGGCTTCCTTCAGTGTCAGGCGCAGCGATGCGGGCGAAGCCGTTGTTGGCTGCTGCGCGGAGGAGTTCACTGAAAACAGCGCCAGCACGGATATCGGCAACAGGACCGAAATCCGTGGGAAACTCGCGGCCATGTGAGAACCTCCCAATCGCGAAAGGTAAGACGCGGAAACTAGGTATTATACGGGGAAAATTATCGGTCTCCGGCAACCACCAAGGTTATATGTCGGAGACTGAAAGCATCAGAACCAACAGGACTCTTGGGCGCTGGACGTTACCTCCCGAAGGTCGGTGACGAAAGGTCAACGCACTGCGCAATCCATTGTAGAAACGATTAAACTAATGGGTTAGCGACTCGGCGCTCTGAGCCGCATCATTTTTTAGGAAGGCAATCTTATGAATAGCTTTGGCAGTCGTTCCACCCTTCGCGTCGCGGGTCACGATTACGAAATTTACCGCATCGACGCGCTCGACAAGCAAGGCATTTCAACTAAACATCTTCCTTTCTCGCTTCGCATTCTTCTTGAGAATCTCTTACGCACCGAAGATGGGCGCAGCGTGACCAAACAAGACATCGCCGCCCTCGCAGCCTGGAATAGCAAATCGAAGCCGGATAAGGAAATCGCCTTCACGCCGAGCCGCGTGCTCATGCAAGATTTCACTGGAGTGCCTGCAGTCGTCGATCTGGCCGCGATGCGCGATGCGATGAAAGTGCTCTCCGGCGATCCCGCGTTGATTAATCCGCTGCAGCCTGCCGAACTGGTTATCGATCACTCGGTGCAAGTGGACGAATTCGGCACGCCGCAGGCATTCCAACTGAACGCAGAGCTTGAATTCCTGCGCAATAAAGAACGCTACGGATTTCTGCGCTGGGGGCAAACTGCATTTCGCAATCTGGCGATCGTTCCGCCCGACACTGGCATTGTGCATCAGGTCAATCTTGAGTTTCTGGCGCGCGTGGTCTACGTAAACGACTCGAATGGCAAGCGCGTGGCCTATCCCGACACTCTCGTTGGCACCGATTCTCACACCACCATGATTAATGGCCTCGGCGTGCTGGGATGGGGCGTGGGCGGCATCGAAGCCGAGGCCGCAATGTTGGGGCAAGCCGTGTCCATGCTGATTCCGCAAGTGGTAGGCGTGAAACTTACTGGCAAATTGCGCGAGGGCGCAACCGCGACGGATCTTGTGCTCACCGTCACGGAGATGTTGCGTAAGCATGGCGTGGTCGGAAAATTTGTCGAGTATTTTGGGCCCGGCCTGCAGGAACTCCCGCTCGCAGACCGCGCCACCATTGCCAATATGTCTCCGGAATATGGCGCGACGTGTGGCATCTTTCCGGTCGATAAAGAAACTCTCGCCTACTTGCGCCTGACTGGACGCACCGAGGAACAGATTGCATTGGTCGAGGCCTATTGCCGCGAGCAGGGATTGTTCCACGATGAGAAAACACCCGAGGCGCAATACTCCGAACTGCTCGCGCTTGATTTGGGCTCCGTGGAATCAAGCTTGGCTGGCCCCAAGCGTCCGCAGGATCGCGTATTGCTTGCCCAGGCTCGCGAATCGTTTCAAGCGTCGCTGCCGTCGCTGATGAAGCCGAAATCGAGTGCGGCAGTTTCGGCGCCAACCGCGGACTCCGCAAAAAAAGTGGCGGGTTGGGAGCAGGAGGGTGGCAGCCCCACGGCTGTTGGTGTAGGAGATCATCGGATCGAAGAGCACGTTCCTCAATCCGCTGGAGCGGCTTTGCGCCACGGCAGTGTCGTCATTGCCGCGATCACGAGCTGCACCAACACTTCCAATCCCTCCGTGATGGTCGCCGCCGGCTTGGTGGCGAAAAAGGCAGTCGAGCGCGGTCTACATGTTCCATCGTGGGTAAAGACTTCGCTGGCGCCGGGCTCAAAGGTCGTTCGGGATTATCTGGAGCGCGCTGGACTAACGCCGTATCTGGAAAAGTTGAAGTTTCATATCGTGGGATACGGCTGCACAACCTGCATAGGAAATTCAGGACCGCTTCCGGAAGAAATTTCTAAAGCAATTGATGAAAAGAATCTAGTAGTGGCATCCGTGCTCTCGGGCAATCGCAATTTCGAAGGCCGCATCAATCCCGAAGTACGCGCCAACTATTTAATGTCGCCGCCGCTGGTTGTGGCCTTCGCCCTGGCAGGCCGCATCGATATTGACTTGCGAAAGGATGCCATTGCGAACGACAAGCAAGGCAAGCCGGTGTACTTGGCAGACCTTTGGCCGACACGCAGCGAAGTGGATGAGGCCATCAAAAAATCGATTTCTTCGGACATGTTCCGGCGGAGCTACGGCGAGGTTTACCACGGAGACGAACGCTGGCGCGGTTTGCCTGTTCCCAAGGGTGAGACTTACGCGTGGGATAAAGATTCTACGTATATCCGGCGTGCTCCGTACTTCGACGGGATGACGCTGAAGCCAACGGTGGTGGAAGATATCAGGAACGCGCGGGTGTTGGCTGTGCTCGGCGACAGTGTCACCACCGATCACATTTCGCCCGCAGGTTCGATCAAGAAAGACAGTCCCGCCGGAAAATACCTGATCGACCATGGCGTCAAGCCTGCCGATTTCAACTCCTACGGCTCGCGCCGTGGCAATCACGAAGTCATGGTGCGAGGCACATTCGCGAATGTTCGCCTGCGTAACAAAATGGTTCCCAATCTCGAAGGCGGATTTACGCGTCACCTGCCCGATGGCGCGGAAATGAGCATCTTCGAAGCTTCGGAAAAGTACATCGCAGAAAAAGTTCCGCTCGTGATCCTTGCCGGAAAAGAGTATGGTTCCGGCTCCTCGCGCGACTGGGCTGCTAAAGGTCCTCTGCTGCTGGGCGTGCGGGCCGTGATCGCCGAAAGTTACGAGCGCATTCATCGCTCCAACCTGGTTGGAATGGGCATTCTTGCCTTGCAGTTTCCCGAGGGGGAGACCGCGCAGTCGCTGGGATTGACTGGCGAAGAAGTTTTCGAGATCACCGGCGTTCGTGATCTGATCGGCAACTTCGCGCCGGGACGTCAGGTAAACGTTCGTGCTACTGCGAACGGCAAGACTACAGAGTTCAAAGCCCTGGTGCGTATCGACACACCGCAGGAAGCGCAGTACTACGCCAACGGTGGAATCCTACAGTTCGTGCTGCGGCAATTGCTCTCGGCCAAACCGGCTGCAGTACACGCCTAAGCGCACGGAAATCGCGTGGGGACAGCCGCCCTCGGCTGTCCAGTCGAGAAAAGCTCGACAGTGAGAGTCGCAGATGAGCGACCATCCTTTAAACCGGGCTCAAGTTCTCGCCGAGGTTCTGCGCCACATCAACGACGGAAACTATGAGAAGGCGGGAGAAACCTGGTCGTTCGGCGTCGGCTGGGGCGCATCTCGCCAAGCAAACCCCAGCAACACAAAAACAGAAAAAGACGATGCCATCTTTCAAAAGATGCGTCACCTGGTTCTTGACCACGTTGCCCACACCGTCGCCATCGAACGCACCTCGCTTTCCACCCCGCCCACCGTAGATTCGTTAGCGGACGAGTTCCGAAAACTGATGGATGAACTGACGCCGGAAACCCGCGAAGCTCTGGGCAATGCATTTACTCAGATCGCATCCGGACATTCGCAGGTCCCTGCAAGCTCCACTGGGGCCGAAAATCAGTTAGACGCGCTTGATCGCTACTACTCGGAAGAAATTCTCGACAAGCTGGATGGAATCGTTTCCCGGGCCGCGGCCTTGAATTGCCTGGGACTCGAAATCGTTCCCAATCGACGAGTTCAATTTTTGTTCGAAGAGGCCCATCGCTGTTATCTCTATGGATTCCACTTAGCCTGCGCGGTATTCTGCCGCGCCATTCTGGAGGGAGCGCTTAAGGAAGTAGTCGATCCGCGCAGCGAAACCAATCAGTCCATCCACGAGATGATTGGAGTCGCGGTGGAAAAAGACATCCTAAGCGGGGACCGTCCGCGTTGCGTCCGCGAAGTGGCCAAAGCGGGCAATAAAGCCGTTCACGATCCTGAAATGTTTAATCGCGATTATTCTGCCGAAAAAGTCGAAGAAGTCTTAACCAACACGCGGAAAGTGCTCGAGGAATTATACCGGTTGCCGTCTTGATCACCACAGAGTCACAGAGCCACACAGAAAGCAGCGCAGGACTTTTCTGTGACTCTGTGGTGAAAACTAAAAGATCTTCGAGGAATCCAACAGAATTGTTACCGGGCCGTCGTTCACCAATTCCACTTCCATCATTTCCTGGAAACGGCCGGTTTCGCAGGGAAGGCCAGCGGCTCGAATACGTGCCACGAAGTATTCGTAGAGCCGGCGAGCGGGTTCCGGCGGGGCTGCGGCATCAAACGACGGCCGCTTGCCGCGGCGAACATCGCCGTAAAGGGTGAACTGCGAGACCACTAGAATTCCTCCACTGACCGCGGCAACATCCAGGTTCATCTTTCCGTCTTCATCTTCGAATACGCGCAATCCGGCAATTTTGTCAGCGAGATAATCGGCGTCCTCCTCAGCATCGGCGTGCGTCACGCCGAGAAAAACCAGCAGACCGCAGCCGACTTCGCCCACGATTTCACCGTCGACGGCAACCTGCGCTCGGCTGACGCGTTGTACGATCGCGCGCATACTCTTTAAGTCCTCATTTCGAGGTTTCTTTCACTAGAGATTCCTGTCCGGCCACGGCAAGCCAACGCCCCTCACGGTAGACGAAGATGTCCGTGAACCAAACCTTGGCGCGAAGCTTCCCGTCAGGATCCGTAACCGTGTTCAACCCGCGAATGTAGCCGAACTCGCCATAGACGTGGGGCTGCAGTTCGCTTAACTGATTGCGTCCGGGTTGTCGGTGGATAACGCTGGCCAGGTTTTCGGAACGATCGCGTAGCATCCCATTAACATCAACCTCCTGGAATTCCTCGGCTAGCATGCAGCCGATGGCAGCGGAATCCTGCCGCTCGAGCGCCTGCGCCCAGGATTGCTCAATCTGCACCAAAACGGCCCCGTCTTTCGCCTGTCCGGTCGGACAGCCGCCAAATGCAAATGGACAAATCAGAAGCGTGAACCACAAAGTATGTTTCACTTTTACCCTCCTTCATATGTCAGCCGGCGACCGTGATAACTCTCGAAGCAACGGGCTTCCGTCAGCCATAAGGTTTGACCGGGTAACTCCCAGCAGTTAGGATTCTTATGGAACTTCTTAGAGCCGCAGCCGATTCGGTTTCGGCGGACTCGCCTTTACATCGCTTCATGCTCGCCAGTACACTACTCGTTCCCTTTTATCACTCTTCGGGAGGTGGATTGCTATGGCCGTTGGAGACAAGTTGAAAGAGATCAACGAAAAAGTAAAGCAGATTATCAGCGAGCAACTGGGGGTCGACGAAGCCGAGGTTACACCCAGCGCTTCGTTTGTGGACGACTTAGGCGCCGATTCACTCGATCAGGTCGAACTGGTGATGGCCCTCGAGGAAGCCTTCGATCTGGAGATTCCTGATGAAGACGCGGAGAAGATTCGCTCCGTTCAGGACGCCATGGACTACATCGATAAGCACGCCAAGGTGGCCAAATAAGTTGCAGCTCTTGATAGAAGCCGGGCGTCCGCGCCCGGCTGGACGGGCAGGGATGCCCGTCCTCTGTTGTGGCACACGCAAAAACGCAAGGAGAACTCATGGCAGCCGTTGACGACAAAGTAAAACAGATTATCGTGGAGCAACTGGGAGTGGATGAGGGCGAAGTCACGCAGAATGCCTCGTTCGTAGACGACCTGGGTGCCGACTCTCTGGACACCGTGGAACTTGTCATGGCATTCGAAGAAGCCTTTGAGATTGAGATTCCCGACGAGGATGCCGAGAAGATCCGCACCGTGCAGGATGCGATCGACTACATCGGCAAGCATTCGAAAGGCGGGAAGTAGTTGGGCAGACGGGTCGTAGTTACTGGTATTGGCCTGATCTGCGGCGTGGGCAATACCACCGAGGAGATTTGGCGGAACCTGCTCGCGGGCAAGAGCGGAGTCGCCCGCATTACTCACTTCGACGCTGCGCAGTTTGCCTGCCAGATCGCAGCCGAGGTCAAAAATTTCGATCCCCTTCAGTTCGTCGAGAAAAAAGAATTGAAGAAAATGGGCCGCTTCATCTACCTGGCCCTGGCCGCCGCGGACGAGGCTATGAAAACCTCAGGTCTGCACGTGACGGAAGAAATTTCGACCCGTACAGGCGTGCACATCGGATCCGGAATCGGGGGGTTCGACGTGATTGAGCGTGAGCATATTAACCTGCTCAATGGCGGACCCCGCAAGATCTCCCCATTTTTTATTCCAGCCTCCATCGTGAACCTGGCCGCGGGACACGTCAGCATCCGCTACCGGGCCAAGGGCCCGAATGAAGCCACCTGCACCGCCTGCACCTCAAGCGCGCACTCCGTCGGGGACGCTTACAAAATCATTGCTCGCTGCGATGCCGACGTCATGATCGCAGGCGGAACCGAAGCCGCGATTACGCCCATGGGGGTTGGCGGTTTCGCCGCCATGCGCGCTCTCTCAACCCGCAACGACGAACCCGAAAAAGCCAGCCGTCCTTGGGATTCGGGACGAGACGGATTCGTGATCGGGGAAGGCGCGGGAATTTTGATTCTCGAAGAACTTGAATTTGCCCGTCGCCGCGGAGCTAACATTCTGGCTGAAATCGTGGGCTATGGCATGAGCGGCGACGCCCACCACATCACTCAACCCGCCGAGAACGGTGAGGGCGCCTTTCGCGTGATGCAAAATACGCTGAACGATGCGAAAGTTCCTCCGGAAGATGTGGGCTATATCAACGCCCACGGCACTTCGACGGACATCGGCGACAAACTGGAAACTATCGCCATCAAGCGCGCCTTCGGCGATCACGCCCGCAAGCTGGCAGTCAGTTCGACCAAATCGATGACTGGACATTTGCTCGGCGGCGCCGGCGGACTCGAGGCCGGCATTACTGTGCTCGCGCTTCGCGATCAGATTTTACCTCCGACCACCAACCTGGATAACCCCGATCCGGAGTGCGACCTCGACTACGTTCCCAACCATCCCAGAAAAGCGGATGTGGAGTACGCCATGTCCAATTCCTTCGGCTTCGGCGGAACCAATGGCGCCCTGCTTTTCCGGCGCTGGACCGAATAACCGATCGCCTGCTCCTGCAACGGCCTCGCTCGACAGGAGCTGGCCTCAATCAGTTTTTCGGACTAGCTAACCTGATCATATAATGGTTATCTTTGTGATAACCAATTGCGTTTCGCTTTTCGTGGCTTCATCCGAAAACCAACGCCCAAGCAGGGGCGCTGAACTTGGCAGAACAATTTCTGTAGCCCAGCCTCCCCAAATTCTTCCCCTTTTGGCAAGGAACCTTAGGTCTCCCTCCCTGTGCTCCCGGTAATGAGACCTTAGTACCCAAGGATTGGCCTTCTTCGCCTTTGCCAATGCCGATAGTGCAATACAGAATAGATTTAGAGGCGAGATCACTTTTCTATGGATAAAGCCTTTGCAACTGCTGTAATGCCTACACTTAGCGCCAAGAAGGCCTCGGCTCGAGTGGCGCTAGTCGACATGAAGGAGCCCGGCAGAAGTGTGCTGGCGGAATGTTTTCGGCAGTTCGGGATCGAGACTGTCGCGTTAAACGGAGATTCGGCCGAACGTCTCAAGAAAGAGAAATTTGAGGCTTGCGTCATCAAGCTCGGTCCGACGGCCCATGACGTCATGGATTCCGCGCGCACTTCGCCTTCAAATAGCAGGATGGTGCTCTATGCCGTAGGCGGCAGCGCCCAGGACGCGATGGCCTACTCGAAGTATGGGATCAACGCCATTTTTCACGAACCCCTCGAGCGCCCCGCTGTGCTCAAGTTAGTCCGGGCTACCCAAATGCTGGTCTTGCACGAGTTGCGGCGTTACGTCCGCATTCCGGTGATCACGGAAATCTCTCTCGCATTCAACGATGGTCGCAAAGTGACCGCGACCAGCATTGAAATTAGCTCCGGAGGCATGTCCCTGCGCAGCGCGGACGATATTGCCGCTGGACAATCCGGCGAGGTCTCGTTCGCTTTGCTGACTTTGCCGCGCGTATGGATTCGCTGTGCTGTGACTTGGCGCAACGTGGGCGGCAAAACCTTCGGCATCCGCTTCGACGCCCAGGACGAGCGCCGTTTCAGAGTCAAAGAGTGGATCGACGCTTATCTCGAAGGTTAGCGGATCCTCGCAAGCACGACTAAGACAATTCCGTCTGTGTGCGCCCCATCTCGGGCACGATCCTTTGAGTGATATGTCTACAATCACTCAATGGACCACCATACACTAGCGGCCATCAGCATCGCCGGCACCTCTCTTGACGTGCTTGGAAGCCTTTATCTTGCCTACGATCTGTTAGGCGGTCAGCACGGTCCCCTGCGCCTGCTTACGCGAGCCGTAACCTACTCCATCGTATTCGGAGTCGGCTACGGCATCGGTCTTGGTCTGTTCTTTGGCCTCGCCTCCGGCCTTGCGACCGGCATCACGATCTCGATTGAACTCAATCGAGCAGCCCGCGGTTTGCCTCATTATTCCTTGCCATGGGAGGGACTGTTCAGCGCCATTCGCGGACTCGCTTTCGGGGCCGG
The DNA here is from genome assembly GCA_050012915.1 of Terriglobales bacterium. Classification (GTDB taxonomy): domain Bacteria; phylum Acidobacteriota; class Terriglobia; order Terriglobales; family Acidobacteriaceae; genus JABDBE01. The sequence goes on from JBEKGG010000125.1 coordinate 11,132, forward strand.
ACTCTACCGGATTCTGGGCCTCGAATACGCAATCGCATTCGGCACGCTCATCACTATCGGCCAAATACTCGCTTATTCTCGCGGCATGCGTCCCGCAATCGACTATGTAGCCTCGCGTCGTCCACGCCTTACCCGGCGTCAATTCTGGGGCACGGTCGTTCGAACAGTCGGGTACATTGCCACAGCGCTTGTTTGTAGTGCTCTGGTGCACCGTTATGACCACGCCTGGTCTTTTGCGATCCGGGTCGGGCTGGTGACGGGACTGGTCACTGGCATCGGGGTGACCGTCAATCCTTACATCGAATATTATGCCGACAACCTTCCAGCGCGACGGCTGGGCGCCTTCGGCATCGGACTCATCTTTTGCGGCTTTGCCCTGCAATCATTGCAGTATTGGCTCGCATTGTTTGATGTACAGATCACATAAACCCTTTACCACAGAGCCACGAGAAGGCTCTTGGGCTCTTGCGAACATTGTTATTGTCATCAGCGCTGTTGAAAATTAAAGTTTTTCTCTGTGCCTCTGCGTCTCTGTGGTGAAACGGTTTAGCGAGGCATGCTTCATGAATTGCCGACCAGGCGTGTAAAATCTAATAAGCAAATGGCAGGTGCTTCCCAATTCGTCCAGATCGACGTCGCGCCGCCAGTCCGGCAGCCCAAGC
>JBEKGG010000126.1:0-11790 GCA_050012915.1 Terriglobales bacterium
ACCCCTAATCAGGAGTCGATTCGCGCCGCTGAAGCTATGCTGAAATCTCTGAGCGCGCAGAATGCGTCGTCGCTAGTGATCTTTATGCTCAGCGGCGGCGGGTCTTCGATTGCAGAAAAGTCAATTGATGACGAGATTTCTTTAGACGAACTGATCGCGACCTACCGCGTGCTGGTGCACTCCGGCGCACCCATTGCGGAAATCAACGCCATTCGCAAACATCTTTCGGCGATCAAAGGAGGAAGATTAGCGCAGGCAGCATCGGCGTCACAGCAGGTTTCGATTCTGGTTTCGGATGTTCCCGACAATACGCCCGATGCGTTGGCCTCAGGTCCAACCATGCCCGACTCCACCAGCGTGGAAGATTGTTACGCCATCGCAGCGAAGCACCGGCTCCTCGATCAATTCCCATCGTCAGTCCGGGAATTGTTCCATCGTCATGCGCTAGAAGAAACTCCTAAATCCGATGACCTGGCTTTCCATCGCAGCCGTTGGTGGACGGTACTTTCGAATTCAACTTTGATCGAGGCCGGCAAGGCGGAAGCCGAACGCCATGGCTTCACAGTAGAGGCCGACAGCGGATGCGACGATTGGGATTACGAGCGCGCGGCCGATTATCTGTTGAAACGCTTGAGAGAATTAAGAAAGAAATCGGAACGAGTATGCCTGATTTCCGGCGGGGAAGTCACAGTGAAGGTCACGAACGGAGGCATCGGCGGACGCAACCAACACTTTGCGCTGGCCTGCGCGGAGAAGATCGCCGGTGAAAACATTACGGTGCTCAGCGCGGGTACGGATGGAGTCGACGGCAACAGCCCTGCAGCGGGCGCAATTGTCGATGGAACGACTCTTGACCGAGCCAAGTCTCGCGGGTTGGAGCCGGCAGCCGGCCTTGTAAGCTTCAACGCCTATCCACTCTTCGACGCGCTAGGCGACACGATCATGACCGGGCCTACTGGCAACAACCTGCGAGACCTGAGAATTCTGCTGGCGTACTAAGCCGATTTTGGCATTTTGGCAAATGCCTTCTCTTGCTCCTGTTGCATTTCCTCAGGAGACATATCGCGGGTGTGGGTAGCGAGCGACCATCTGTGTCCGAAAGGATCGATCACCACGCCATAGCGGTCGCCCCAGAACTGATCCATCACTGGCATCTTTACCGTAGCGCCGGCGGAAACTGCGCGCTGAACCGCAGTATCGACGTCATCTAGATAAACATGGAGTGCGACCGACGAGCCCGTGGCCGAGGGCCCGAGTTGGCCGCCAAACTCTGGAAACTCATCGTTCAACATGAGAATCGAATCTCCGATTTTGAGCGAAGCGTGCATCACCTTGTCCCCCGGACCTGGGGCGACACCAAGGACCTCGGCGCCAAAGGCCTTCTGGTAAAACTCGATGGCGCGCTTGGCATCGCGAACGGTTAGATGTGGCGTTATGGTATGGAATCCGTCAGGTACTGGTTTCACTTTGTCAGTCATGGAACATCCTCCGGCCAAAGAGTCTAGACCAACCAATGTTAAAAGTTGTTAAAAAGATGCGAGAATTTATCTCGCCTGGAGGAGCGCAAGCCGGTCACTCGGCCTTCGGAATCTCCTCGAGAGCACCGTAGATATGCAGCCCCAGGTTTCGGCCGACGCGCACCATCTCATCGGCGCCAGCCGAGGCGCCTCCGACCCGAAGCACTCCATCGCACTTTTCCAGAAGCCGAACCGCAATGGGATGAAAAACTTCATTGAACGCTTGGTCGCCGATCTGCTTAGACCCGGCCAATTCGACAAGCGGGAGCGCGAGCCACTCGCCAAGCATGGGAATATGCCCGGCGCGGAAAATAGGCAGCGCGTAAGACTCCATCTCCTGAACATTTTTCTTGATCAAGGCCGGATCGTCATTCGTGCCCGAGCGATAAGGACCAGCAATTAAGATCATCATGGGTTTCACCGCCAAAGATTTATGCTGACCTGTCATGCTCCAAGTTACCCTAGACGGAGCCGTCGCGCTTACCGACTTGGCGAGAATCATGTATCAGATCTTCGAGCCGCGTCCTCGACTTCGTAGAATCTGGCAAGAACTTCATTGAAATAGGCAAGACACCTAAGCTTTAGGAAACTATGCTTAGAGTGCGCTAAGACGGAATTTCGAAGCGTGGGAGAGACGATGGAAAAACGCAAACTTGGAAAAAGCAATCTCGAACTTTCGGCTCTCGGCCTCGGCTGCATGGGCATGAGCTTTTCATACGGTCCGGCGAAGGATAAAAAGGAAATGACCGATCTTCTCCATGCTGCCGTGGATCGCGGTATCACCTTCTTCGACACCGCCGAGGTGTACGGCCCTTTCACTAACGAAGAACTCGTGGGCGAAGCTCTCGCTCCGTTTCGCGGCAAGGTGGCGATCGCCACGAAGTTTGGGTTCGACCTCAATGGCAGCGATAACCGGCCGGGAGCGGCAGCAGTGAACAGCCAGCCCGAGCACATTAAAAAGGCAGTCGAGGGTTCGCTCAAGCGGCTCAAAGTCGAGACCATCGACCTGCTCTATCAGCACCGGGTTGACCCGAACGTGCCGATTGAAGACGTGGCGGGAGCGGTGAAGGATCTGATTCAACGAGGTAAGGTCAAACACTTCGGCATGTCGGAAGCAGGCGCAAAGACCATTCGTCGCGCTCACGCCGTGCAGCCGCTCACGGCTCTCCAGAGCGAATATTCGCTGTGGACACGAACTCCCGAGAAGGAAGTGATACCAACCCTCGAGGAGCTCGGGATTGGCTTCGTGCCGTATAGCCCACTGGGCAAGGGCTTTTTAACCGGAGCGATCAAAGAGGACGCGAAGTTCGACAGCACCGACTTCCGCAGCACTCTCCCTCGCTTTGCGCCAGAGGCTCTCAAGGCGAACCAGGCTTTGACTGACCTGCTCGGCAGCATTGCGAAGCGGAAGAAGGCGACTCCGGCTCAGATCGCTCTGGCTTGGCTGCTTGCTCAAAAGCCGTGGATAGTTCCGATCCCTGGCACGACGAAGCTGCACCGGCTCGACGAAAATATCGGAGCGGTCGCAATCGAATTGACTGCTGCCGATCTCCGCGAGATCGAAAGCGCTTCGTCAAACATCAAAGTGCAAGGGGAGCGGTACCCGGAGCGCCTGGAAAAAATGACCGGTCTCTAAAAGGAAAGCACTATATCGGCTGTGCATCTTAGATCAATGATCGGGAATCGAAGAGAAACGAAATGAAAAAACGAAAACTGGGAAAATTAGAAGTGTCGGAATTGGGATTTGGGTGCATGAGTATTAGCGCCAATTACGGGCCCGCCGCAGACAGAAATCAGGGCATCGAGGTTATTCGCGCAGCCCATGACAAAGGCGTAACCTTCTTCGATACAGCCGAAGTCTACGGCCCATATACAAACGAAGACCTGGTCGGCGAAGCACTCGCACCGATTCGCGACAAGGTCGCTATCGCCACCAAGTTTGGCTTCGACAACGAGAATGGCGGCACTCTTAATAGTCAGCCGAAGCACATCAGGAAAGTGGTTGAAGAATCACTAAAGCGCCTCAGAACCGACCGCATCGATCTTTATTACCAGCACCGGGTCGATCCACAAGTCCCAATCGAAGACGTAGCTGCCGCAATCAAAGATTTGATCAATGCGGGGAAAGTTTTGCACTTCGGTCTCTCTGAGGCAAGCGCAAAAACAATCCGCCGCGCGCACGCGGTTCAACCGGTGACAGCGGTTCAAACCGAATACTCGCTGATGCAAAGAGATCCCGAAAAGAACGGCGTTCTTGCTGCTTGTGAGGAGCTTGGAATCGGCTTCGTCCCGTGGGGCCCGGTTGGACAGGGTTACCTCACGCGGAAAATAGATGCTCGAACGAAGTTCGACACGAAAACCGACATGCGATCCGCCTTTCCGCGTTTTTCTCCTGAAAACATTGAAGCGAATATGCCGATTGTTGATTGGATCAGACAGTTTGCTGAAAAGAAGAATGCAACACCGGCCCAAATTTCACTGGCGTGGTTGCTGGCCCAAAAGCCTTTCATTGTTCCGATTCCCGGCACGCGTAACCTCGACCACCTAAACGAGAACGTAGCAGCAATCAATGTGGAGCTGACGCCGGCAGAGCTCCGCGAGATTGACAGCGCTGTGTCTAAAATCCGAGTGCACGGTGGCCGGATGAATGAAGAACAAATGAAGGTGGTTGACCAAACAGCGTGACCGGTCGTGCGGGGAAGATATTGCCAGGGTTGTGGCATATCCGAAAGGCCCGCGCGGCTGGAGGGCCGGGTAACGAGCGAAATGGAAATCAAAAGAGTTGGCACGCAACCTTCCGCGAAGGGACCAGCGGAGTGGTTCACTGGCACGGTGCGAATCGATCCGCTTTTTCATGCTCCCGACCCGGCACTCGTGCAGGGCGCCAGCGTCACCTTCGAGCCGGGCGCGCGAACTGCCTGGCACACGCATCCGCTCGGCCAGATTCTCATCGTCACGGCTGGCTGCGGACGCGCCCAACGCTGGGCCGGTCCAATCGAAGAAATTCGGCCCGGCGATGTAGTCTGGTTTTCGCCCGGCGAGAAGCATTGGCATGGGGCCGCGCCGACCACGGCGATGATGCACATCGCCATTCAAGAAAAGAAGGACGGCAAGGTCGTTGATTGGATGGAACACGTCAGCGACGAACAATATCGCGGCACGAAATAAAGGAGATTTCGATGAGCAATAAACCAGCGCACAAGGATACTCTCAAATCCCGCCTTTCCCGGTCTCGCGAAATTCATATCAGCGTGACCGGCAGAAAGTCGGGACGCAAAATCTCGATTCCAGTCTGGTTTGTATTGGACGACGACAATCTTTACCTCCTGCCCGTGCAGGGATCGGATACGCAGTGGTACAAGAACGTGCTGAAGAATCCGTCAATTCAGGTCAAGGCCGGTAGCGAGCAGGCTGAATTCAAGGTTGTTCCTACCACCGACGCTAAACAGGTGTCGTCCGTAGTCGAGAAATTCCGCGCCAAGTACGGAGCCAGCGACGTGAAGAAGTACTATTCAAAGTTGGACGTCGCAGTCGTGGCCCAGGTGAAATGACCGCGATTGCAAAAACAGATATTCTGGAAGCCATGAAGACTAATGGCAAAGTAGTTCCTTTGCGGCGGCCCGCAGAAGAGCCGATCCCCAGCGCACCAGACCTGGCCAAGCTCTCGCGCTTGATCTCCGCCTATGCTCCGCACGACGGGAGTTTCGAGCTGCGCATCCCGGGCTTGCACGCGAATCGCTTTTCACGAACCAACAAGGAATGCGTGCACGCGCTTCGGCTGCCCTCATTGTGCATTGCCGCGCAGGGAGCGAAAGCCGTTATCGTGGGGCAGGAAGTCTATCAATACGACCCATCCCGCATGATCGTATTCTCCGTTGCCTTGCCCGTGGCCGCCCAAGTCACGCAAGCCAGCATTCCCAATCCCTACCTTTCTCTCAAGCTGGACCTCGATCCGCACAAGATTGCCGAGTTGGTTTTAAAGGTCTTTCCGCACGGTCTGCCTCCGGCTCACGAGAGGAATGCGGTTTACGTCACTCCGGTGGACGCGAACATGATTAACGCCGCGACAAGGTTGATGGAGTGTTTTGGGCAGCCTGAAGATGCGGAACTGCTCGCCCCGCTTGTGATCGAAGAGATTCTGATTCGGCTGTTGCGCAGCCCCATTGGGGTTCGCGTCGCTCAAATGGGCTTGACAGAATCCAGCGTGCACCGGGTTGCGAAGGCAATTTCCTGGCTACGCGAGAACTTCTCTCAGCCCATGAAGGTCGAAGATTTGGCTGAACTCGTGCACATGAGCGTTTCTTCTTTCCACGAACACTTCAAGTCCGTCGCTTCGATGAGCCCGCTGCAATATCAAAAGGTGCTGCGCCTGCAGGAGGCGAGGCGTCTCATGTTGTCGGCAGTGATGGATGCAGGTACTGCGAGTCAGCACGTGGGATATCTAAGCCCTTCGCAGTTCAGCAGGGAATACAGCCGCTTCTTCGGAAGCGCGCCTACCAAGGACATCGCGAGGTTGCGTCAAGAGACTCGGCTTTGGGCTTGACTCCGGGTGGCCCATGCTTTCACCCGCTCTTTGTTCGTGGGGGAAAAAGCCTTGTTACTGCTCGGTGTACTCAGGGATATAGTCCTTAAATAGACCTTTGCCTTCATACATGGTTCGTACCGGGACGCGATCCGGCCCCGCGGCATTCCCCGAACACATCTTTCATGGCTTTCGGAGTCGTGCTCACCCTTTATTCCAATAGCACTTCACCCCGCTTCGTCTAACACGCAATACCAACTCGATCGATCGCCCAGATCCAAACCGATGGTCAGTTTCTGCTCTTGACAATTCTTAGTCTGCTCTGCCCCTGCAGTGCTAATCTTCTTCATTGCCGGTCTTTATCTCTTGCGCTTGGGAGCGTATCGCATCCCGCCGGAGACCGGCCTTCTCATCCCATCTGGTTTCGTCAACCGTGGGCACGGTTGCCGTTACCTGGGTGTCGGAGTTTACGGTGAACACGGTTGCCTTGACGCCACCAAACGTGACTTTACTTGTTTGGGTGAGGCCTGCACCCGTAATGGTCACGACCGTTCCAACCGGCCCGCTGGTTGGGCTGAAGCTCTCGATCTGAGGCGTGACCCGGAAGGCTACGTTGCTCGTCAGTTTCCCGCTGGGAGTTGTTACGGTCACGGAACCCGTCGTCGCACCATTTGGAACTGTTGCTGTCAAATAGGTATCTGACCCGGCCTCGAAGCTGGCGGTTGTCCCGTTAAAGGAGACCGCGGTCGTGCCGGTCAACCCTTGGCCAAGGACGTCGATCGTCTCGCCTTCCGGGCCGTAATTGGTTACGAGTTCTACGAAGGCCGCAAGACCGTCGCTAACGCTGTAGACGGTTCCGATATTGCCCGGCCCCCCCTTGATTGGTGTCGCCGAAGAGTACTCCGGTGGTGGCCTCCGCTATTCCCCACGGGATATACCCTTGGGAGGGAGATCCTGTGAACTCGTGCAACGTGGTCAGCTTGCCAGCGGGCGTCATCTTGAACACGGTGCCGCAGCCATTCACGCAAACCTCGCCGCCTAACTCGGCAACGCCATAGAAGTCGCCGTTGGCGCCCAGAATCACGCCAGAGCTCGGCTGGGAGCCCAGATTCCCAGCGGTTTCATAGTCAAAGCTGTGCAGGGTGGTCAGCTTGCCAGCAAGAGTCAGTTCGAAGAACGTGCCGTTCCCGTATTCGCCGCCGAACCCAGCGGTTCCATAGAAGTTGCCGTTAGCGCCCTGGACCAGCGGCCCGCCCGGCTTCGAGCCGTCGGCGCAGTTCGTCAGGCTGCAGAAACTGTAGAGGGTGGTTGCTTTTCCCGCCGGCGTGATTTTGAGAATGAATCCATTTTGTTCATTTCCCCCGGAAACCGTCATGTAGAAGTTGCCATCGCTCGCCTGAACTACACCGGTCGGATACTGGACGACAAACTCCGGGTAAGTGTAGAGCGTGGTGAGCTTACCGCCGGGGTAAGCCGGAAGAAAGTATTGGAGGTTGATCCGTAAAAGCTGCCGTTGGTGCCTTGAATCAGCGCGAAGCCTGCATTCGGGTTTAGGCCGTCCGAGCATCCGCTGAGAGAGCAGAAGCTATAGATCGTCTTCAGGTCGCCTGTGGGAGTAATTCGAAAGACCGTGCCCGCGTTGTGGGCCCCGCCGCCATAGGTTGTCCCATACAGATCACCGCCGATCACCAGTGTCAGGCCAGCCATGGGCTGGTCGCCGTCAGGGCAGTTGGTCTTTGCGCAAAAACTCCACAACGTAGTTAATGTCCCCGAGGGGCTGATCTTGAAGACGGTTCCCTCGCCATTTGCGCCTCCGAATTGCGTGGTCCCGTAGAGGTTTCCGTCGATGCCTTGCACCAGCGTCGTTTCGACCGGGTTTTGCCCGTTGGTTTTATCAAAGCTGACAAGGTTCTTGAATTTGACTGACGCCGAAACAGCGTTGTTGTTGCGGAGAGCACAAGGACAGCGCAGTAAAGCATCCGCGGTGAGCAAAAAATCTTAATTTCATACGCAACTCCTTTCCGTTAACTCGTATGCGTGATCAGGTTTAGTGTGTGGCACGTTTCGCTTCGTGACTACTACGCATTACGTAAACGCGCCGGAAAAACCCTCACGCCGCCGCGAATAATTTGGAATAGGATCCCGACTTCGATTTTGGCCCAACCGTTGGCTGGGCAACTGCGGGGGAGATGACCGAACGCCGAAATTCTCCCCCTCGGCGAGGTCGGAGGTCAAGATCCAAAAAGATTATGCTGCCCGGACATGCCGCCCCGATAACTGTCGCAAAATCCCGATTACGCTCATTGACGTCTGTTTCCTTGCGACGAGGAACACCTAACGTCGCAACACGAATCGCGCGAATCCGCAATTCTCACTCCCCCATTCCCAACTGCCAAAACAAAAACGAATAAACATCCGTCAACTCTTCAATCTGTTTCGTAATTGGCTTGCCCACGCCATGTCCCGCCTTCGGTTCGATCCGCAACAATATCGGACGCTCCCGGCTCTGCCCATTCGCCGCCTGGGCCTGCATCAATGCCGCCATTTTCTTGGCATGCATCGGATCGACCCGCGTATCGCTCTCCGCCGTCATAAAAAGGATTGCCGGATACTCCACTCCCGCCTTCACGTGCTGATAAGGCGAATAAGCGGAGATCCAATTGAATTGCTGCGGATCCTCCGCCGACCCATACTCGGGAATCCAGAGCTTGGCAATCTGAAAATGCTGGTAGCGCAGCATGTCGAGCAGCGGCACGGCGCAAACCACAGCCCGAAAAAGGTCGGGGCGCTGCGTAAGTGCCACTCCTACCAACAACCCGCCATTCGATCCGCCCCGAATCGCCAGATGCTCTTTGTCCGTATATTTCTGCGCAATCAGATATTCAGCCGCTGCAATAAAATCGTCAAAAACATTTTGCTTTTTATCCAGCATCCCCGCCCGATGCCACTCTTCCCCGAATTCCGATCCGCCGCGCAGATTGGCTACCGCGAAAACTCCGCCGTGCTCCAGCCAAAGATAGCGATCGCCCGCAAAGCTCGGAGTCATGCTGATATTGAATCCACCGTAGCCGGTTAGCAAAGTTGGATTCTTGCTGTTCAGCACCAGACCCTTTTTGTAAAAAACAAACATCGGAACTTTGGTTCCATCCTTCGACGAAAACCAAACCTGATCGACTTGGTAGGCCGAAGGATCGATGGAAGGCACATCCACTCTCGCCCACAGTTCGGGCTCTTCGTTCTTCCTGAAATCGATGCGATAAATGCTGGGTGGAACCGTGAACGACTGAAATCCGAAAAAGGCTTCGTCGCTATTCCACTGCCCCCCAACTCCCGCGATCGAACCCAGCCCTGGCAGCTTTACATCCGCCACCAGTCGTCCATCTGTCGCAAAAATCCTCAGCAGGGAAGTGGCGTTTTTCTCATACAGAGCAAACAGATTTCCGTGGATGATCAGAACATTTTTCAGCACCGCGTCTGATTCCGGAATAATCTCGCGCCAATCTTCTCGCCCCGGCTTCTGAGCATCCACCCGGAACACCCGATAGTGGGGCGCATCCTCATTGGTCAAAATGTAAAGCTGACCCTTGAGAATTTCCCCGCTATAGTTGAAATCTTTCCCGCTAGTCACTTCGACCGGCGGCGTCTTCGCCTTCAAGTCCTGCAGGTACATCTCAGTCTTGGTGTAGCCTTCAAATACACTAATCAGCAACCAGCGGTCTTCATCGTCCGCAACCTGCGCCACCGGCACATCCTGCGCTTTGAGGTGATCGCCATAAATCAAAAGGTCTTTTTCCGGATCGCTGCCCAGCGCGTGATAGAAAATCTTGACGTGATAAACCTCTTCTCCCGCTGGCACGTCCCCCTTTTTCGGAGTGCGTCCATAATAGAAACCCGAATCATCCTTCTTCCATCCCACGTTGGCGTGGCGTGCCCGATCGATGGTATCGGACAACAACTTCCCGCTCGAAGTCTCAACGATTCGCAGCGTGCTCTCTTCCGATCCGCTGGATGAAGTGCCGTAGGCAACGTATTTTCCATCATCCGTAGGCGCCCACCAGTCCAGCGCAACTGTGCCATCCGACGACATCTGATTTACATCTACCAGGGTCCGGTCCTTCTCGTGAACCCCCTCTCGTACCAGAAGCACCGCCTGGTTCTGCTTTCCGTCGCGTCGCACGTAAAAGTAATAATTCCCACAGACTTGAGGCGTCCCGATGTTGCCGATGGAAAGCAGTTCGGTGAGTTCCCGGTTGATCTGACTTCGCCCTGGTAAAGGATCAAGAATGCCGCGAGTGTAAGCCAGTTCCGCCCGAACGAACTCCTGTGTCTCCGCGCTATCCGAGTCTTCCAACCACCGATAAGAATCGGAAATCGTATGACCGTGGAATGTCTCTTCGACGATTTCAACTTTCGCTTTTGGAGGCGCCGCAGAAGTAGGCGAATTTACAGCCGAACCGTCCTCCGCCCAGACCGCGCCCAAAAATAAAAAAACGCAAAACAAAAAAAAGATCCACATGAACCCGCGTCCCCCCGCCATGAACATGATGCAGGAACTCCCGCTCACTCGACCGTCGTCATCAGTATAAAGATTTCGTAACATCAAAGCCGCCGCCGCCAAAAAAGCCGCCGCCGCAAAGAAGCGTCGCCGCAAACTTGCACGCTGTCGCGCGCAACTTTGAAATCCCCGCAACCCTCGCCAATGATATTATGAATAACGACGACAGAGGCCGCGCCCTTCGGGCGCGCCCCAAATACTCCTCAGTAGCTCAATGGCAGAGCATCCGGCTGTTAACCGGAGGGTTGTAGGTTCGAGTCCTACCTGAGGAGCCATTCTTTGCCCCTGCGTTTCCAACCGCTTACGTAAAATCCAGAACTTTTGTACTGCTTTTGTACTGCCGAAGCCCTTCGAACACGGGGTTCTCGCAGTTCTACAGTATTAAAGGTCATCGGGGAAAAACGCATGACGGTTACGGTTTACGCAAGGCACGGCACGAAGTGTTCAAAATCAAGAGACAGGAACGCCGGGCAATACAAGCGGTGCAAATGCCCTCTGTGGCTACGGTGGGGCAAGCACGATAAGAAGTCGGCGAGGACGCGATCATGGGACATCGCCACAAAGGCGGCACGCAAGTTCGAACAAGAACTCGAACTGAAGGCTAATGGCATTGAGCCTCCAAAGAAGCCAGATTACATCACCATCGAGTCGGCTGCCGACCTGTACTTGGGCGACATGGCTCAGCGGGGGATCAAAGACTTGTCCAAAGCACGGCGCATGCTTTCTCGCCTTCAGGACTATGCCAACGGGAAGAACATCATCTTGCTCAAGGATGTCACTGCAAGACTGCTAACCGAATGGCGGAGCGGCTGGACATTTAAGAAAGGTAGCGACAGCCCCGCTGTCCACTGGTCTGTTGTGAAGACCTTCTTCAAGTGGGCGTTCTCCACTGACCTAATTCCCGCCGATCCTTCGGCAAAGCTGAAATCGCTTCCCTCCGGTCGCCACCAAGTTCTACCCCTCCCTCGTGACGATTACGAACGGATTCTAGCAGCAGTCGATCAGGGCTGTTTTACGCCTGCGGTCGCGTGCCGTGTAAAAATTTTTATTCTACTTCAGCGGTGGTCTGGTCTCGCGTGCATGGATGCCGCGACCCTGAGGCGCGACGCGCTGAGCGACGGCAACAACATTTCGAGGAAGCGTAACAAGACGGATGCTGACGTCTTCATCCCTTTGCCTCCCGCCGTCGCGGAAAT
>JBEKGG010000127.1:0-11763 GCA_050012915.1 Terriglobales bacterium
TCAGCTTGGGTAGGGACCGCGGCGGCGATTCCCCTTCTAGCCATCATGATGAAGCAAAGCAGAAGGTTCTTTCTTTATGCCACGATGGTGCTCTCGCTCTTTCTGGCCTCGATTCCCATTCTCGGCCTCGGCGATTTTATCGCCAATAACAAGGCAAGGCAGGACGAGTCTGCCCAGAGTCATCAGGAGGTTATCTCGAGCGGACTGCAGTTTGCCGCTGACCATCCGTTCGGTGCTGGCAATGAAAAGCTTCGACCAGGACTGACGGAAGTCAACCATATAGGTGCTTTTGAGACTACGTACCCGCAGCTTGCTGCGGAGTACGGAATAGCTGCAGCTCTGCTATTTGTCGGTTTCCTGTTTAGCGCGCTATGCAGCGTATGGCGAGAACAAACCCGCCTGAGATACGCAGCCCTCGGGATCCTCGTGGGTATAAGCCTGGTAATGGTCTTTACGCTGCCGCTTAGCGATCGCCGATTGGCCTGCTGGGCTTTATTCCCGATAGGATTGGCCGTTAGATCCGCGATTAGTCAAGAAACTTCGCTGTCTCCAAGTCCAGCGAGAAAACTCGCATGACCATTTCGGTTGCAAGCGTTACGGTGGCTTACAACGCCTCGCGCCTGTTACCCAGACAGCTCGATTCGCTTTTGCGGCAGACCCGTCCACTTCAGGAGATCGTCGTCGTGGACAACGCATCCACCGATGACACTCTCGCTATGCTTACTGAGCGTTATCCCCAAGTGACCGTTCTGAGGATGTCTGAAAACTTGGGCGCGGCAGGCGCATGGTCCGAGGGTTTGGCCTACACAGCGCTGAAAAAGCGTTACCACTGGGTCTGGACGTTTGATGACGACAGCGTTCCCAACGAGGATGCTCTTCAAAAGCTTCTTGGGGGGATTGCTGGCGCAAACCACGACGAGATGGGCATGCTCGTCCCTTTGCCGATGCACTGGGAAACTGGTACATGTTACCCTCCGCTACTGTGGCGCGACGGCTACGTGAAGCCGTCTGCGGATTTGTTAAGCGGGCCCATCTGGTTCGCCGATCTGGCGATTCTTTCCGGATGTATGGTGCGGGCCGAGGTGGTGGAGAAGGTCGGATTGCCGCGGTCCGATTTTTTTATGGATTTTTTTGACTTTGAATATTGTCTGCGGATCAGGGCGCGGGGATACAAAATCGCGGTGATCAACGCGGCCAAGTCAGCTCATGAAATCGGGAATGCCCGGATGGTACGATTGCTGGGGTTCAAGATGGTTTGGCCAGGGCATGCCGCGTGGCGCGAGTATTATATCGCTCGCAATCTCGCTTACACCGCTTGGTGGCTTTATCCGAACCGGAACACCAAACAGTTCGTGATGCGCCATTTGGCCCGCCATGCCGGTGGAGTGCTGCTGTTTGGCTCCCACAAGCTGGCCTGCCTACGAAGAATGGCGCAAGGCTTTTCAGACGGTCGCAAAGCCAGTTTAGGCATCCGTTTCCGCCCCAGCTAGAAGTGCATCGCTGGCCGACGGCGGGAGCCGTTCGAGGAGTCCATGTCGGGAAAGTCCCCAAAGCGACCGCAGATCAAGACTGGACAGCTCCAACGAATGTGGTTTTGTACGGTCAGGATTTATATTTCCAATTTGTGTGGAAGATCGACGCACTTGTGCAATTCTTTGATCTGGTGCCCAGATGTTTGGAACCAGCACTTAGCTTTCTGAAAATTCCATGCTGACGGGGACCGACATGAGCGCATCGCCTGTACGCCAAGTTAAACTGGCGGAGCAATTTTGGCATGATAACTGGTATCGAGAAAATGCCAGGAAAGAATTTCCTGAGAACGCCGCGGACTTTCGCAAGTTCTTCTTCCGGGTTCAGTTAGCGCCATTCTGTGATGGGGGTTGGGCGTACTGGGGAGATGTGCGTAACGAAATGGTGCGAATGTGGGGCGACGTGAGTGGCCTAAGCTTACTTGACTACGGTTGTGGTTCGGGGCAATTAGGCATCTACCTGGCGATGCAGGGGGCCAAAGTCAGTGGCTTTGATCTGTCACCCCAAGGTATTGACGTTGCAAATTGGGCAGCAAGCAGGTATGGTCTTGCCTGCTCATTCAAGGCGATGGACGCTGAGGAATTAGACTATCCCGACCAGTGTTTTGACCTGGTGGTTGGGTTTGGCGTGTTGCATCACGTCATAAAATACCCTCAGTCGGCCTACCACCTCGCGCGCGTGCTCAAACCCGGTGGTCGAGCGGTTTTCCATGAGACCCTTTGGGATAACCCCCTTATCAACTTCGTGCGGCGTTGGACCACGGAAGACGGTGATGCTGGCGACGCACACTTGACCGAGCGCTCCATTCGTCAATTTGGCAAGACATGCGGGCGAACCGAAATTCGGAAACGTCATATTTTCTACATGCTGAAGAGGCTGGCCCGGCTACCTGAACGGGACCTTGCCCAGCCTTTGAGTTCCCGGCCATTCTGGAAAGTGGTAAAGAAAATTGATCAGGGCTTAATCCATTTGGGCTTGTCGAGATTTTGCGGTGAAGCCATCGTGGTTTATACGAAATAGTTCTCCAGATTTTTTCAGGGTCATGTGAGCCATCGGAGCCCCCAAATCGAAACCGACTTCCCAATGGATAAGTCCCATCGATTATTTCGAGGGAGAGATCTCTAATTGAAGAACTAATTTACGGTTCCATGGTCCTGTACTCACTATGCGCATCGCGATGATTGGAATAAAGGCTATACCGGCCCGTTTCGGAGGGTTCGAGACGGCTGTCGATGAAATATCGCGGGGGCTGGTCGCGCTCGGTCACCAAGTTATCGTTTATAACCGGGTGGGCATGAGTGACTATCCTGGACGCTATTATGACGGCGTGGAATTAATCACCCTACCCACGCTTAGATCGAAGAATTTGAGCACAATCTGTCATGCTCTGCTGGCAACGCTCGACGTTCTTTTCCGCAGAGTGGATGTGGTGCACTATTTCACGACCGGGGCAACGCTCTTTGCACCATTGCCACGTCTTGCGGGGAAAAAGATCGTGTGCTCGGTCGATGGTACAGACTGGCAGCGTGCCAAGTGGGGTCGTTTTGCGCGTTGGTATTTGCGGCTATCCGAGCGTCTGGCGGTGATGTTCTGCCACGCGTTGATCTCAGATTCGAAAGATGTGGCGGCCTACTTTCAAAAAACATACGGCGCATCCTCGTCCTGTATTGTTTACGGAATGCAAGAATATCGTTCAAAGAGTACTGAAATTCTCCAGCGGTTTGGGCTTGAAAAAGACGACTACGTCCTGTTCGTTGGAAGATTGGTGCCAGAGAACAATGTTCATCACTTGATTCGGGCCTTTGAAGCAACTAAGACCGACAAGAAACTGGTCATAATGGGGGACGATCCGTGGGAGCGAGATTACGTTCGGGGGCTTAAGTCTACGCCGGACAAACGCATCGTGTTCACCGGAGGCGTGTACGGAGACGGTTATGCTCAACTGCAGGAAAACGCTTATCTGTTTGTGTTGCCGGACGAAGTGGGAGGCACCCATCCTGCCCTGGTCGAAGCCATGGGATTCGGCAACTGCGTGTTGGTAAATGACACGCCGTCCAACCTGGAGGTCATCGCCGATAGCGGCTTCAGTTATCGCGGAACGGATGGTGCTGAGGATCTGCGATTTCAATTACAGATGCTCCTCGACGACCCGGTGTTGGTAACTGAGTACCGCGGAAAAGCGCTGCAGCGCGCACGAGAGAATTATCGGTGGGAAGATGTCGTTCGTCAGCACACTGGTTTGTACGGGCAGTTGCTGGGAGCAGGGAAGGAGATCGACGCTTCCGAGTATGTCGGTTCGACACGTTCATGAGTGAAAATTACCCCGCACCAAACGCAAAGTTTCTCCTCTTTAGTGCCCGTTTCGAGGATTCCGTCCCGTTTCGAGAGTAAGGGAATTCAAGAAATCGGATTACCCGGCTGTTTTGACGGCCTGTCGTTTGGAAGAAACTGCTAGCATCACCAAAGAAGGTTGTTTTGACGACAAGTTCCATAGATTTGGTTTCGACCCGTCCGAGGTGCAATTGATGTCGATTGCGCAAGATCAGGTCCATCTGCCCGTGGTCCTGTCCTCTCATTGGCGAAGTTTTTTCCACTTGTTTTGCAAGCGCGCCTTCGACCTCTTAGGGTCGTTGTTGCTACTATTGCTGTTGTCGCCGCTGTTGGTGGTTCTGGCTCTCTTAGTGAAGTTAACCTCCGCAGGTCCAGTCCTGTATCGCTGGCGAGTGGTCGGAAAGGGAGGGCGTCCGTTCGTTGGCTATAAGTTTCGCTCTATGGTCACCAACGCCGATGAACTCAAAGCCGAACTGGAGAACCGCAACGAAATGACGGGCCCGGTGTTCAAATTGACTCACGATCCGCGGATCACTCCGCTGGGAAGTTGGATGCGGCGATATAGTCTGGACGAGTTGCCGCAACTATTCAGCGTGGTGAGAGGCGATATGAGCCTGGTGGGCCCTCGTCCCCCGTTAGTCACGGAATATGAACGCTTTACCGAATACCAAAAGCAGAAGCTGGCGGTGATGCCCGGAATCACTTGTTTGTGGCAGGTCAGCGGCAGGAACCAGGTTCGCGACTTTGATGAGTGGGTAAGACTCGACTTGGAGTACATTCGCGATTGGTCGCTGACGATGGATCTTAAGATTCTCTTGCGGACAGTGAGCGAAGTGTTCGCCGGTTCCGGCAAATAGCTCAACGTAATACACAAAGTCTATCCTAATAACGACGATCTTCTCGGAGACTGTTTAGCATATGCGCGTACTTGTAACCGGCGGTGCTGGTTTTATCGGGTCGCATCTCGTCGACCGTTTCTTGCGGGATGGTTTTAGAGTTCGAGTTTTAGATAGTCTTGACAAAAAAACTCATCCTTTCGGCCGGCCAGCCTACCTTCCTTCTTCAGTCGAGTTCCTCCATGGAAGCGTGACCGACCGGCGAATGCTGCGTAAGGCGCTGGAAGATGTCGATGTAGTTTCCCACCAGGCTGCGTATCAGGATTACATGCCGGATTTTTCGAAATTCATGCATGTGAATGGCGTAGGTACCGCGCTGCTGTATGAACTGATCGTGCGAGATTGTCTGCCCGTGAAGAAAATAATCGTGGCTTCCTCTCAAGCAGTGTATGGCGAGGGCCAGTACGAATGTGCAAAGCATGGGCTTTTTTTGCCGCGACCGCGCTCTCACGAACAACTCGCAGTCGGGGAATGGGAAGTGCAATGTCCGCGTTGCGGAATGCGGGCTACTTCTCTGCTGTTGTCGGAAGAGCACATGAACCCGTTTAACCAGTACGCGGTATCGAAATTGTCGGAAGAAAAGACCGCATTAGGGCTGGGCTGGTTGCACGGTATTCCTACGGTAGCGCTCCGTTATTCCATCACTCAAGGGGCGAGGCAATCGCTTTACAACCACTATTCGGGCGTATGCCGCATCTTCTTTAGCCGCGCGCTTAGGACTCTCCCGCTCATTATTTATGAGGACGGGCTACAAACGCGTGATTTCGTTCACGTTCAGGACGTGATCGATGCCAACATGCTGGTACTGGACAGCGATAAGGCTAACTTCAGAGCGTTCAACGTCGGAAGTGGCAAACAGACCACAGTTCTCGAATACGCCAGCGAGGTGCTGGCTAAAATCCGCTCTGGGGTCGAGCTGCAGATCTCGGGAGAGTATCGCCGAGGAGACAATCGCCACAGCGTTTCAAGCATCGAAAGTTTGTCCCAGATTGGGTGGAAACCCCGCCACGACCTGTCTAAGATCATGGACGACTTCTTGGAATGGATCGAGAGCGTGGGTGGCGTTCCGGAAGAGGTCACGGACGCCTATGGCGAGATGCGCAGAGCAGGAGTGGTTTTAACCTCAAGCTGCTAGCATCTGTTGGCATTTGGTTTTGTGCTGAACGCCAGGGTAGGAATTGGACAACAGGCCTCGCCCAGATTTTAAGATGAAGGAGCAGCAATGCTCGAAATTAGCAATGCGCATTCTTACTTCGCAAGTTTGTCCCAGACAGTACGGAAACTTCCGTTCGAGACCATTGACCGCGTCTGCGATCTATTGCTGGATGCGTATGAGAATGGCAGGATGATCTATTTGTTTGGGAACGGGGGCAGCGCGGCTCTTGCCTCTCACTTTGCTTGCGATCTCGGGAAGGGTACTATCGACGGTTCAAGGAAGCGTTTTCGAGTGCTGGCCTTGACCGACAATGTCCCGCTGATGACAGCTTGGGCTAACGATTCCAGATATGAAGATATTTTTGCGGAGCAGTTGGCCAACTTTGTTCGTAAGGATGATATTGCTTTCGCGATCAGCGGCAGTGGTAACTCGCAGAATGTGCTCAATGCGCTCGAGTTGGCGCGCGAGGCCGAAGCGACTACGATCGGCTTGGCTGGCTACAGTGGCGGCAGGATGAAGGAACTCTGCGACGTATGCATGATCGTCCCCTCGGATAATATGCAGATTATCGAGGATCTTCACCTCTGCGTTGCTCATGCTCTATTCAGTGGGGTTCGCCGCGGGCTTTCGGCCAAGGATCTCTCCAAATTTGCTTCTCAGGGAATGTGAGACTGTGAAATTGCATGGTGTCACGCGCTGGATTCTGACGGCCGACTGGGCTTGGATAGTAATTGCCCTTTTTGGGGCGGAATTCCTCCGCTACGGCTTGACTTGGGACGCCGGTGGCCTGCAGCCGCATCAACTTTTGCCTTTTCTTTTGATGACCTGCGGCCTATGGTTTCTTCTGTCTTCGAGGATGCAACTAGATGGTTTTCGCGGCGGGTGGCGGCTCGCGGCCATCGTTTCACAATTGTCGTTAGCAGTATGTTTTCTGATGGCAGCATTGCTTGCCGGGGGATACCTTGCTCGCCAATACGTATCGCGATTAGCACTGGGTTATTTTGGCGTCCTTCTTCTCGCAGGGTTCGTCCTCATTAGATACGGCGCCCGGGTTTTCCTGCGTGCGCGGCACCGTGCGGGCGAAGTTAGTCGCGTGGTCGTGGTCGGAACCGGTCACGTGGCCCGTGAGCTGGTTACAAAAATCGAACAGCATCCGGAAGTACTCTGTAAAGTTGTTGGTTTTCTGTGTCCGCCGGACACAGTGGACATCAGTCTACCCCGGCATCAGAGCGCGCCGCCCATCTCTGTGTCGTCCTTGGGCGTGGTGGATATACTCAAGGCCAACCGCGTTGATGAACTGATTTTGGCTCTTGCCAGGCCTTCTCTGCCAGAAGTGCTGAATCTTGCGGGTCGGTGTCGGGAGCAGGGTATCAACGTCAGCTTGATTCCTCAGCCATACGAATTGTATTCGTCCAAACCTAACTTCATAGATTTAGATGGTTTGCCGGTTCTCCGTCTTCAGGCGGCCTCATCCTCCAGTTTGCATTGGCGCGCCAAGAGGGTTGTAGACCTTGTCCTCGGCGTACCCGCTTTCTTGTGTGCCTTGCCGATACTTTTGCCAGCGGCGGTTGCACTCCGTTGGACAAGGGGTCGGGCTTTTGCCTGGGAAGATCGGTGTGGCCAGTACGGAAAACCCTTTCCCATGCTCCGTCTCAACCTGGATCGCCACGACCCGAATCTGTCATCGTTCGACCGAGGTCTGCTTCAGTTCAGCATTACCGAGTTGCCGCAGCTTTGGAATGTTTTTCGCGGTGACATGTCGTTGGTGGGGCCGAGACCTGAAAATTCAGCACGCGTGCGTCATTATTCGGACTGGCAGCAGCAACGATTAAGCATCAAGCCTGGCATGGCTGGTTTGGCCCAGGTATACGGCCTTCGCGAACAGCACTCGTCGGAAGAAAAGACCAGGTTTGACCTGCAATATCTCCTTCACCCCTCCTTGCTAACGGATGTCTCTCTGCTATTGCAGACATTATGGACATTGGCTGGTAGGATATTGCATTACCCGAAAATCAATTCCACTGAAGGGGTGTCCAGCAAGGTGATGAACGAACTAATTTTTCCCACCGCAGGGGAGGTATTGCACCGTGCTCATCGGTCGCAGCCCAGTGCGGATTAGCTTTGCCGGCGGCGGAACGGATCTCCCCGCTTATTACGAACAATTTGGTGGGGCAGTGTTAAGCGCTGCCATCAACAAGTATTTTTATACTATCCTCGGCAAGAGGACTGATGGGCGCGTCCAGATTATTTCCTCTGACCTGCGGGTTTTTGACACCTGGCAAGACGTCGCGAATATGAAGATCGAGGGCAGCGGATTAGATATTCCCCTGGCGGTGCTCAAAGACCTGGGATGCGATTGTTCAGTGGATTTATTTCTGGCTTCGGAGATTCCTCCGGGCACCGGCTTGGGCTCGTCAGCGAGTGTTTGTGTCAACATTCTCAAGACAATGACAACCTACTTGAATCAGCCACTTTCCAAGCACGCTCTGGCCGAGCGTGCTTTCCACGTGGCGAGAAATGTCCTGGGACGACACATAGGGAAGCAGGACGAATATGCGGCTGCCTTCGGCGGGCTAAATGTTATTACCTTCGAACCAAACGGCACGGCTGATGTGACCCCGGTTCATGCCGATGCTGGATTTCTCCAGGAACTGGAAAACCATCTCATGCTCTTTTTCGTGGGATCCGCCCACAACTCTTGGACGATTCTCGAAGAGCAGGAGAAGTCGACGCGAAGCCACAAAGGGAACGCACTTGAGGCGCTTCATGAAGTGCGGGCGCTGGTGGATCGTATGAAGCTCGCGATTGAGAGCAGTGACCTGAATGCGGTTGGACTGCTTATGGATGAGGCATGGCTGGCGAAGAAACGAATCTCAAGCAAAATATCCAACCCGCGAATCGATCACTTGTACGAACTTGCGAAACAAAGCGGTGCGCTGGGCGGAAAAATCACAGGAGCCGGAGGCGGTGGTTTCCTGTTGTTATATTGTGATCCGACGCACCAAGGAACGGTCCGCACAGCTCTAGGGGCAGAGGGAGTCAAGGAGATGGCATTTGGATTTGACTTTCAAGGTGCGCAAGTGATTGTTAACGACCCTTTCATCGACGGTGACGAACGAGCAGGGGCCCGCTGGACATTTGTCCCAACTTCGGCAGCATAACCTTAAAAAACTCGCAGCCTTAGCAACCAGATAAAACGATATAGCGTGAAAGCCTTCCTTCTCGCCGCCGGCCACGGGACACGATTACGTCCACTCACTGACAACATGCCTAAGTGCATGGTTCCGATCCGTGGCGTAGCCATGCTCGACATCTGGCTTGAGATTTGCGAGCGCGCCGGCATCCATGAAGTCTTAATCAACCTGCACGCCCATTCGGAGCCGGTGCGTGCCGCGTTGCGGCAGTCGAAGAGTGCAGTCAGGGTGCACCTTTCGGAGGAACCAGTCCTCCTCGGTTCCGCGGGCACTCTAGTTTCGAACCGGGATTGGGTCGCGACCGAAGCCTGCTTTTGGGTTCTCTACGCAGATGTTCTGACCAATGCAAATCTCAACGAAATGTTTCAATTCCACCTCAAGAGTGGTCTTGCTGCTACCATCGGTTCTTACCGGGTAAAAGATCCCAGTCGGTGCGGTGTGGTCACGTTCGATCCAGACTTTGTGGTCCGCGATTTTGTGGAAAAGCCGACCCATCCTCGGAGTGACTGGGCCTTCTCGGGCCTTATGATCGGGACCCCGACATTGCTCGACTCGATTCCATCGCGCTTGCCGGTTGATTTGGGATTCGATGTTTTGCCTCGCTTGGTGGGACGAATGAAAGCCTACCCAATATCAGATTACCTGACCGATGTGGGTACCATGGAAAACTACGAAGCCGCGCAAAAGAGCTGGCCCGGACTTTAATCATGCCATCAACCGCCCTTTCTGCCGCCCAAAAAACTCGCGGGTCACAGTTGCGTGCCGTTATTTTCGACATGGACGGAGTAATAGTCGATAGCCACCCTGCGCATCGCAAGGCGTGGCGGCAATTTCTGCGAACGCTTGGGCGGGAAGTGTCCGACGTCGAACTGGACTTCATCCTGGATGGCAGAAAACGCGCTGAAATTCTGCGTCATTTCTTGGGCGAGCTTTCTGAGGCAGAGATTGCGGATTACGGAAAGCGGAAAGATGAGTTCTTTCAAAACTCATCTTTTGAAGTCAAACCTCTCCCCGGACTGATTGAATTCCTTCATCAACTCAATGGTGCACGAATCGCTACCGCAATTGCCACCTCAGCGAGCGAAAGTCGAACGCGATCGACCCTCAACCGATTGCACTTGACTGAATGTTTTAATGTCATCGTCAGCGGAAGCGACGTCATCTGCGGCAAGCCCCATCCTGCGATATACAGGAGGGCCTGCGAATTATTGAATGTCAGTTCCGAGAATTCGCTGGCAATAGAAGATGCCGCGTCGGGTATCCAGGCCGCGAAGGCGGCAAACCTTGTATGTATCGGTGTCGCACAACGCGACCGTTCGGAAATGTTATCGACGGCTGGCGCTGATCACGTGATGGAAAATTTCATCGGCCTTTCTCTGGTTAATTTAGAAACGATATTGACAGGAAAGAGCCAAAAGCGTCAGGTCGGAGTTACAAAGTCGATGACCTGAAGGTTCGTGCTGAGTGATGTCACCCTCGTCTACAGGTTTGTCCGCTGGCATAAAATTCGGTGTGTGCCCTCGAAGGTTCTGTCTTCCGCGCGGTTAATTTCTCCTAGACCTCCTGCCTGCACTGGCACTCCGGCTCTCGCTCTCTCTGCCTACGCTCCTCTTGGCGGGCTGGCCCAATTAGCTCGTTGCCTACCGACATTCCTGCGTCCATCCCTCGCCTGTGAGTGCCTGCGATCTGCCTCTGTCTTTTTCGACGTGCCGGATGGTGTGCCCAATCAAGTTCTCCGCCATTCGATCATCGGCCATCGTCTGCAAACCGTGTGGCGACCGGCCAGTTGCTGGTCAAATGCTCGACCAGTTGCATGTCGGGATAATCTCTGTCGTGCCCGCGGTGTATCTTCGTGGGGATCGAAATCGCAAAGAATCACACCAAGCTGCGGCCGCATCGTTAGAAAGTTTTTTCGTCCACTTTTGTGGATTTGCACTGTCAGTAATTTATGTGAGAACAGGCTGAGTAGCGGGACATTCCCGAACGTCACGTGCGAGAGTTTCCGAGTATATACTTGGTTTTCTATCAACTGCCGGAAAGCGGCAAAAAATAAAGGCCTCGGTTCCTGCTGAGGCTTCGAAGCGAGGAGGACGTGCAGAGTGGGACTGAAAGTTGTGCTGGTCACAGGTTCTTGTGGGTTGATCGGATCGGAGGTAAGTCTATTTTTTGCCGACTTGGGATTTCGGATCGTCGGTATCGACAACAATCTGCGTGCGGAGTTCTTCGGACCCGAAGGGGACACCACGTGGGTGCTCAGTCGACTCCGGAAGAAAATTCAGGGTTACCAGCACAGCACACTCGACATTCGGAACCGTGAAGCGCTACTCCCCTTTGTCAAGGAACTGAGGCCCGACCTTATCATCCATACTGCTGCGCAGCCTTCTCATGATCGCGCGGCGTCGATACCATTCCTGGATTTCGAGACCAACGCGATGGGTACGCTGAATCTGCTGGAGGCAGCGCGGCAATACTGCCCCGAGTCGCCATTCATACACATGTCCACCAACAAAGTCTACGGCGACCGGCCCAACACAATTTTGCTGAAGGAACTCGAATCGCGCTGGGACTACGCGGAAACAGCCTATGAGAACGGCATCCCCGAGACTCTTTCCATCGATCAGAGCAAGCATTCTTTATTCGGCGCTTCGAAGGTCGC
>JBEKGG010000128.1:0-12841 GCA_050012915.1 Terriglobales bacterium
AAAAGGCTCCGTTCATCGTACTCATCGGCGCGAATATGCCATCGATCCTGGCGGAAATTTCCTTTGTCAGCAATCCCGGCGACGAACGCCGTCTGGAAACCGCCGATTACCGCCAGAAAATTGCCGAATCCCTCTACCGCGGCATCGCCAAATATGTCAGCGGCCTGAGCGGAGTAAAAGTCGCCAGCAAGATCGACAAAGACCCAAGCCACTAACGCGATTCGGTAACCTTCCGCACCGTCATAAAACACGCTGCCTAGCTCTTTCTCCTCCCATCCGCTATGATCTCGCCTTGCTGCCAAAACTAATCCCGGCAATTCTCTTGGCCGCGCTGTCGTTGAGCGCAGCCGATGGCAATCACCCTGCCGCCCTGGCCGCTCCAGCTGCATTTTCAGCCGACGACTTCGACTGGCGCGAAATAGTTCCTTACCTTTTCGATGCGGCCGCTTTGCCCGGAGAGCAAGGAATCCAAGCGGTGCTGGAAAATTCCAAAGTGCTTCGCGCATATGTCGCGAACGAAGTTCGAACCGAGTGCAGTCCGCATAAAGATCCCTGCGCCGCGACCCCCGACAATTCAGCGCTGGACAAGGAAGTGAGCAAACAAATTGACGCAATCGTTCAGGAAGGGATGGTCCATCGGCACAGGTCGGCGATCGTGGATTACCCACTGACACGCCAGCCTTTTCCGTTCTCAGAAATTGCCGCGGTCAAAAGCGAGAAGAAGCAGGACACCTACCTCATGCTTTCGTTTTCCGGCCGCAGTTACACCGCCGCGGACGTGCAAGCCAAATACGGCGCCCCGTATGACACCGACATTGTTCAGTGGTACAGTGTTTTCAAATACCGCCTCGACAACCCACGTTACACCAGCAAAGCCGTGTTTGAGATTGATCCCGTCGATGGTGCAGTGATCAAGGTAGCCGTCAGCCTGAAACTCAAGAAGCCTGAAAAATCCAGAAACGTTCACTAGCCTTCCGCAGGTGTTGTTCTTGCGAGAAGCGCAGAAACTTTGCGCGGCGACCAGCACCATCGTGCACGCTCGCTAACTTTCGTGCCACTTCCATAGCACGTTCTGGCGTTGACCGTCCGGGTTACTGTTGGTTACTGTTGAGACCGTACAACTCCCCCATAGTAACTTCTATGGGGACGCTCGAAAAACTTCCGACCTTCCTGACCGTTGGTGTTCTGGTCATTATTTTTGTGTGCCTGAAGCGCCAGGCGCGAAGCGCACGCCTCACTCTCTGGACCGTTTAGGTTCACTGCAAGCCGCCGCGGTGAGTTTTCTGGTCTCAGTCTCCAACGTGGTTGAAGATCGCGCGAAGCGTTCTCTCCTGCTGCTCTTGCTAGGCGTGCCTTCGGTCGCTTATGTGGCGTGCGCAGCCTGTGAGGTGCACGTGCGCTGGCCGTATGTCTTGTGCCTGATCGCCTGCGCCGCCGGAGGTTTGTACGCTTCCCTCCGGATCAGCAGGAAGTTGTCGTGGGAGCTCTTGGCCGCAACGTCTCTGTGTTCGCTTGCCGGAGCGTGGGCGATGCGTGCCGCCCTTCACGGCTCCTTTGATGAAGGTGTGATCACACTACTCGGAATCGGATTTGCTTTGCCGGGCGTATTCATTTTCCGCAACCGCCGGCAAGCGTCTCCTTCCCTATTGACCATCGCCAGCGGATTCTTCTGCTGGGGAGCGGTGTTTCCACTCGGGTTGCTGATCGATCGTTTCGCTCCGCAACTGATTATTCCGGGAGAACTATGGAACACTCCAAAGTTCTTTGTTGCGTTTGGCATGATTCTGGCGGTGGTGGAAGACAAGTCAGAATCGATTGCCGGCATGCAAAACAAAGCAGAAGTGCTGAGCCGGCAGTTAGAACGCTTCTCGACGATCACTTCCCGGCTGTTGGGTGGCGTCCGGCCGGACACGTTCTGTCCCGCAATCGCTTCGGCAATCACCGAAGTCACGGGTTTTGGCGTGGCCGTTGTCCAACTCGAAGATGCAGAGCACAGGTTGTGCGTGGCTGGATCCAGTGGCCTGTCCTCAGGCTCTTTGCAGATACTCGAATCTCAAAACCAAGAATGGACGGTCGATCACATAAAAACTCTGTGTTCCTTCTCCAACCTGATAGGGAAGAATTCATATTTATTGCCTGCGTACGAGGCAATCCCGATTGCGCTGAGCCCGGACCGAATCACATTTCAGGAGAACGAATTATTGATTCCGCTTTGCTCTCCGGGCGGCACGATCCTGGGTTGCATCCGATTGGCTGCTCCCCGAGATCTGAATGCGATCGATGAACTTGAATTATCCCGCATCGAAATGCTGGCTGCGGACCTTACCGTAGCCGTCGAACTGAAGGCCTTGCACAGCCAATTAGTGTGGTCGGAAAAACTTGCGGCC
Organism: Terriglobales bacterium; assembly: GCA_050012915.1. Classification (GTDB taxonomy): domain Bacteria; phylum Acidobacteriota; class Terriglobia; order Terriglobales; family Acidobacteriaceae; genus JABDBE01. The sequence continues at coordinate 2,388 of JBEKGG010000128.1, forward strand.
CTCGGGCAATTGTTGGCAGGTGTTGCGCATGAGCTGAATAATCCTCTAACCGTGATTATGGGATACGGCGAACTGCTGGGCGACGCCATCTCAACCTCGAATACTCGCGATCAGCTTACGAAGCTGGTGAGCGAGGCTCGCCGCATGAAACGGATTATCGAGAATCTGCTTCGCTTTTCGCGTCAAGGTGCAGGCGATAAACGGGCCGTGCAGCTATCTCCGGTGGTGCAGGAGGTGCTGGCTCTTCGTGAACACTACACCCGCACTCGCAATGTTCGGATTGAACTCGACATCGCGCCGGATTTGCCGGTCCTGGCGGTGAATGAGGACGAAATCAAACAGATCCTGCTGAACCTGTTCAACAATTCAAGCGATGCGCTGGAAGGAACAACTGGCAACAAGCAGATCAGCATTCGCGCTTATCAAAACGGGTCACGGGCAGTGATCGAAATAGAAGATACGGGCCCGGGTTTTGGCAATCTAAGCCGAGCGCTGGACCCGTTCTATACCACGAAACCCGTGGGCAAAGGCACCGGACTGGGATTGAGCGTTTGTTACGGGATCGCCAAAGAACGCGGCGGGGATCTCCGAATTGAGAATTTGAAGCCGCAGGGTGCGCGTGTCACCATCGAGTTGCCCGTCGCAGAATCGCCGGCACAACCTCTTGTGGCTGCCCTGGCCCACGCTTAAGCTGAGGTAGCCTAGATCTCAGAACGTAACTTCGGATATCATTCCGCAGCCTTCAAATCCGCATTCGCTGCCTTCGATCCCCATCCTTCTTCTACCGATGCGCGAAACTGTAACCCACTCCATATGCGGAATCACCGCTGGCATAAACCGGAAAAGCCCGCTCCAGTTTGTGGTGCCCGGTTCTATGCAATAAATAGCTGATGGCAACCACTCCAGCCATCCTGCCGCCAAAGAAAACCAACTGGCCGGCGGTTCCCCTCTCGCACAAGGCTTTTGCCATGGGATCCAATTCCCTGCCGCCATCGCTCAAGTTGTGATGCGTAATGCCAAAGTCGACCGCTTCCAATGCGCCATGGCTGGCAAAGAGAATGTAGTTTGTTCGATCCCAAAAACGATGCGGAGTCGGAACCTCCGGCAAGTCTTGAGCCGCGGCGGCAAGCGAAATCGAAACCGCCACAACAACTACCGAAATCTTCCCGCGCACACCCATGTGCTCAATCTATGGGTCGAGAGCGATCCTACCCAAATTACGAAAGTATGCGGCGGCGCTTTCTGATTTGAAATCAGCAATCGCGCGAACCGATTTCCTTTTGCGGTTAGCTGTTTGGTACGACCGGATAATTACGTTGACGCGCTTCTCACGCTCCATGATAATCGCGGCATCCGTTTCAACCTTCCCCTGGCAGTAGGTGCATCCCTGTAAAACCGAGTTGGGTGTTGGAGGAGATGATGAAATCTGCAATGCCGCGCCGTAAGGCTATTCCCTGGCATTCTGCGATTCTGTTCTACGCGTTGTGCCTACTTCTGCCGGCCCTGGGTATCGCGGCCCCTGCGCAAACTGCAGATCTCGTAAGCGCAGCCGTCAACCCTGCCGATCGGGTCCCGTTACCCGGTCATCACCCGGCATGGGCCAGTCCGCAGAACGATGTTGGCGCGGTTCCCGCCGCTCTTCCAATTGAACGATTGACACTGGTCCTCGCACGCCCACCTCAGATTGAACAGGCGTATGCGAAATTCCTGAAAGACCAGCAAGACCCCGCGTCGTCCGACTACCACCAATGGCTCACTCCTGCGCAGATCGGCAAGCGCTTCGGCGTCTCGGCGCACGACCTCCATGCGCTCACAGGGTGGCTCCAGTCGCAGAACCTGCGCGTCGACGCCATCGCCAATAGCCGGCAGAGAATCACATTCAGCGGTCCGGCCTCGGCTGTTGGCACCGCCTTCGGCGCCGAGATGCACTACTTTATGGTTAACGGCGAAAAGCGCATCTCTATTAATGCCGAGCCGCAAATACCTGCCGCGCTGGCCGCTGTCATTAAATCCGTCAGCGGTTTGTACACAATAAAATTCTACCCGCAACACGGATCCCAAACCGAACAAGCACCGTCGCATAATGTGGGATCGAATTGGCGAGCGGTTCCGGACGCCTCCTTTAATTGCGGCAGCGGCACCTGCACCTACATTATTTTTCCCGCTGACTTCGCCACTATCTACAATCTCAACAATGTCACAAGCGGGATTACCGGGACGGGCCAGACCATCGCCATTGTTGGCCGTTCGGGGGTCTGCACAGCAGATATCACTAACTTCGCAACCCAAGCCGCGGTGACGGCGAACATTCCTACTACCATCGTCCCACCGCTCGGCACGACTCCCCCCGCGCCAGCCTGCAGCACCACCCAAACCGCGTCCGGGGACCAGAGCGAAGCAACCCTCGACGTCACCCGCTCCGGCAGCGTCGCCCAAGGTGCAGCGCTCGATCTCGTGGTTAGCGTTGAAACGGGCGGACAGGATGGCATCGCCATCGCCGCTACCTACGTAGTCGATACCCCGCCGACGCCCGCTCCCAAAATTATGACTATCAGCTTCGGTCTCTGCGAGGGAGAGGCTGGCGCATCGGGGGTCGGGTTCTGGGATAGCCTGTTCCAGGAGGCCGCAGGAGAAGGTATTTCGGTGTTCGTATCATCGGGAGATTCAGCTGCGGCCGGTTGTGATACGGCTTTCACCACGCCCCCCGCGACCCAAAGCCTCAGCCCGAATGCCATCTGCGCCTCGAGCTATGCAACCTGCGTGGGCGGCACCGAGTTCGCTGATGCAGGCGACCCCACCGAATATTGGAGAGGGAGCAATGGCGCCGGTTTCGAATCGGCGCTGAGCTACATTCCCGAAGGCGCGTGGAATGAACCTCTCAACGGACAGGGCCAGCCGGTAGTCGCTGGTACGGGTGGCGGAGTCAGTGGCTTCATCCCCACGCCCTCCTATCAGACCGGCACCGGCGTTCCCACTGCGCGAGCCGGACGTTATACCCCTGACGTTGCATTCAGCGCCTCGGATCACGATGGCTATTTCGGTTGCCTGGTTGCCGGCGGAGGATCTTGCGTCGTAAGCAACGGCAGCTTCGGCTTCGAAATTTTCTCCGGTACATCCGCGGCCGCGCCGGATATGGCCGGCATCACCGCTCTTCTTAATCAAAAGATAGGCTCCGCCCAGGGCTTGCTCAATCCCACTCTTTACACTTTGGCCGCAACCACGACCAACGCTGTTTTTAATGACGTCACGGTAGCCTCCAGTGCTGTCACCAACTGTGTCGTCACCACGCCCAGCATGTGCAACAACAGCACCGCCGGTCCAAATGGGCTTACTGGCGGACTCAGCGGATACCTGGTCGACACCGGCTACGACGAGGCAACCGGACTCGGCTCCATCAACGTCGCCAACCTGCTTACGAACTGGACTTCCAATAACGTTGCCACCACAACCACGCTAAACGTCTCGCCCGCGTCGCCGGTAAATGTTGGAACCAGCGTAACCTTTACTGCCACCGTAAAAGCAGCTTCCGGCGCCGTAACCCCGACCGGGACGGTTACATTCTTCAACGGTAGCACCGCGTTGAATGCCACCCCGGTTACGGTTACGAGCGGAGTCGCCACCTTCACCAGCAGCACACTGGCAGGAGCGTCGTACTCCATTACTGCGGCGTTCAGTCCCGCTACCGGCACGGACTTCGCCGGATCAACCTCTTCGGCCCTCCCTTATGAAGTACAGGATTTCCAGATTGCGGCCAGTCCCACGACGGTTACCATATCTGCCCCCGGAGGAAGTGGGACAACAACATTGACCATCGCTCCACTCGGCGGATTCAGCCAGACCCTGACTTACACCTGCACAGGCCTGCCTTCGGAAGCGACCTGCACCTTCACTGCTGCAACCGCAACCACCGAGACGCTGACCATCTCGACTACCGCGCCCTCATCACGCTTGGACAGATCTCCCTTCGGACGACACGGTGGTATCTTCTATGCCCTGTTGCTTCCAGGATTTCTGGGACTGATGATCTCAGTCGGAACTCGCAAACGAGGATTACGCAGTGCGCGTTTGTTAGGCCTCATCGCAGTCCTGGCTCTGTCCACTTTGTGGATGCCAGCTTGCGGCGGTGGCAGCGGTCAACCCAGCAATCCGGGGACTCCCGCGGGAACAAGCAGCCTGACAGTCACGGCGGCCACTACCGCGGGCACGCCCACGCATACCACGACGGTTACGCTTACGGTGCAATAGAATAGCGGCGGAAACAGTTTTATCCCGATCAGGTGCTATTCGAAGTGTCGACCGAACTCGTCACCCTGCAGCATTTCCGCGATGTCCCCGAGGCCCTGCTGGCCAAGGGAAAATTGGAATCGGCTGGAATCGCCTGTACCCTGGCCGACGGCAACCTGGTTCGCATGGATTGGCTGCTCTCGAATGCCATCGGCGGCATTCGCCTGCAGGTCCATCAACAGGATGCCGAGGCTGCTCGCGCCATTCTGGACGAGCCCATCCCACCCGAATTCCATGAAGAGGAAGTCGGCGAATCTTATGAGCAGCCGCGCTGTCCCCGTTGTTATTCGCTCGACATTGGATTCGAAAAACTTAATCGCTTCTGGACTTACGGTCTCTGGCTGCTTTTGTCGTTTCCCATTCCGGTGCGCAAGAACAATTGGAAGTGTTACACCTGCGGCGTCGAATGGGTCGAAGAATAGAGACAACATTCCAAAATCAACACCCGGAGCCTTGAAGGGGCGCGGCTGCCGACTTCGAAGTTCTCCGCAACCCCTACAACCGAACCCCTTTGTAAATGAATTGCCACCGTCTAATCTCTTTCGAGGTTGTGCCGATATGTAAAGAGTGACTGCCCCTAGTTCTGCTCTCAACCCTGGACAAGGCAAGCCGGAGCCTAAGGCCGGCACCCAGTTTGTCGCGCGCCAACCCATTCTCACGGTCGACGAGAAAGTCTTTGGCTACGAACTTTTATTTCGCGACGGCGTGGAGGATTTTTTCCGCCACTCGGATGCTGACGAGGCCTCACGCAGCACCTTGAACACTGCGATGCTATTAGGTCTCGACGTTCTCTGTGACGGTCGCCGAGCCTTTGTCAACTGCACGCGCGAGATGCTATTAAAGGATTACATCACTCTGCTGCCCTCGGAACAGGCGGTGGCCGAAATTCTGGAAACCGTTCCGGCCGATGATTTGGTGGTGGCTGCCTGCCGCCGCCTCAAAGAAGCCGGATACACAATCGCCCTCGATGATTTTGCGGTGAACGATCCCCGCGAAGCTCTCACCGATCTCGCCGACATTATCAAAGTCGATGTCCGAGCCACTTCGGCCGCGGACGCTGCCGCCATGGTCAAACGGTACGGACCCTGGCGCTGCCGCATGTTGGCTGAGAAGGTGGAAACCCGCGAAGAATTTCTGGCCACCAAGAAAGCTGGCTTTTTATATTTCCAGGGATATTTTTTCCGCCGGCCGGAAATTCTCACGGCGCACGAAATCCCCGCCAACCGGATCAACTATCTGCGCATGCTGAAGGCGGTTTCGCAACGCGAGTTGGATGTTCGTGAGATAGAGAATCTGGTCAAGAGCGAGGCCGCGCTCTGCTACCGCTTGCTCCGCTACTTGAACTCTGCGGCCTTTGGATTCGCCACCGAGATTCATTCAGTCCGCCATGCGTTGGCGATTTTAGGGGAACGCGAAGTCCGCCGCTGGATCCGCCTGGTCGCTACTCTCGGCGCCGGACAAGGCAAGAGCAGCGAACTCGTCCTCTCCGCCATGGTCCGCGCCCGCTTCTGCGAACTGCTCTCCCCGAAGATTCCCCACGGCGATTCCGATTTATTCCTGATGGGACTGCTCTCCATGATGGATGTCATTCTCGAAATACCCATGTCCCAGGTGCTCGACAATATTCCCATTGATCAGGAAACCAAGGCCGTGTTGCTCGGCGGAGCCAGCCGCCTGCGCCTCTTCTATCAACTCATGCTGGCGCAAGAATCCGGAGAGTGGAAGACCGCCGCCGACCTCACCACCCAACTTCATCTCACCGAGAGCGATGTCGCCGAGGCCCACTGGCAAGCCATGCAATGGGCCCGCGAAGTCAGCAGCGGTACATAACTCGCGCAGCCCCCGAACGTCCCCGTCCGGAAGCCGACGGCGGATGAGAAACTCTCGGCGTTGGATTTTTTTTGAAGGGGCGCGGCTTTCAGCCGCGCCGTAAATCTCTGAGAACGATTTAAGCGCCGCTACAAACCGGCAACGTCCGACGCTTCCGTCGCTGATTTTGCAGTTTTCCGCAAGCATCCATGCCGATCGAACCGCCAAAAGTCCGGGGCCTCATTCCGAAACCCAAATCACTCCCCCACCGACCACCCCGAAGCCAGCCAGTTACTTCTGTGCAAAACTCCTGCCAGTTAGCACTTGCGCTCTATCCGCCGCGAGAGATACCATCATAGTGTTCCCAAGCGGCCATGCTCCCTAGCTGGCCTCCCGCGCCCATTAGCTCCAGGCGCCTAGACGGACAAAGATCATTCACGAATGAACTCCAACCGCATTGGGTATCCACGCGCCACCGGTGCATGTGCGCGAGGCGAAACACCTGCAAAACGCGGTTGCACCGATGCAGCAAACAGAATCCCTCTTCGGGTGGGATGAAACGCAGAACTACACAAAGAGAAACAATATGAATGTTGGACCTGGAAACCCCTCCGCTGGTGGAGGGCAACGCAGACGGCGGCGTGGCAGACGGCCGTCGAATCGCGCAGGCAATCCCGGCGGTCGCGACCGCCAGCAAATTAGCGGCATCTACAGCGCTCCCATGGATCACAGCTATCGCGGCGCGCTCGGCGGAGACAAAGGCCAGCGTGGACGCGGCCGTCCCGGCTTTGCTCCGTCTTATGCTCCTATGGAACCCGAACCGCTTCCGCCCAACGGCGACGCCAATTCGCGCATCTTTGCCTTCGTCGACGATTTGTTTTTCCAGGCCAAGATTCAGGAGACCGCCCGCAAACTCAATGTCAAAGTCGAATTCGTCAAGAACGAAAAAGACATGCTCGAACGGATCAAACAGAACGGCGAAGAAAAACCTTCGCTGGTCATCTTCGACATGAACAATGTAAATGCGAAGCCGCTGACTTTGATTCCGAAGCTAAAGAGTAAACTGAAGAAGACTTCGATTATCGGATTCCTCTCCCACGTGCAGGGAGACCTGAAGCAAAAAGCTCACGAAGTGGGATGCGACATGGTTCTGCCGCGCTCGGCCTTCTCACAAAATCTGCCGCAACTGCTGCGCCGCCACGGCGCGCCCGAAGACGAAGCCGCCGCAGAGTAAAAGCGTGTCGAGCAACGGTGAAGCACCTTCCAATCTAGGGTGTCACGCGAAATTTTCTGTTGCTTTTCAGCGTTCCGCTGGGGGTCGTTATAGTCACAAATCCAGTGGTAGCGCCACTCGGCACGGCGGTCTTGACTTCGGTCTTCGAGACGACCGTGAACGTAGCTACCGTCCCGTTAAAACTGACACTGGTCGCGCCCGCCAGATTCGTTCCCAGAATGTAAGCGACCGTCGCAACCTTGCCCGAGTAGGGAAGCAAGCTCACAAACGGGCCAAGGCGGCCGGAGAGACGGAAGATCGTGCCACAGCCAAAGGACGGGTCTGAAGGGCAACTGAAATCCCCGCCGGTGGAAGTGGTCCCGTAAAAGTTCCCGTCGGTGGCCTGCAATAGTCCGCTAAAAGGTTTAGTGCCGTCAGCGCCATCGAAGCTGCGCAGGGTAGTCAACGTGCCGCTAGGGGTGATTTTAAAGACAGTACCGCACCCATTACTGCCGCAATCGCTGCTGCTCCCACCCTCGGCGGTGGTTCCATAGAAGTTTCCATCGGTGCCTTGCACCAGCGCAGCGTAAGGGCCAGAACCGTCAGTGCAATTATACTGGCCGTTCCGAGAACAAAAACTGTAAAGCATGGTCAGCGTCCCGCTCAGTGTGATTTTGAAGACTGTACCGCAGCCGCCGATCGGCCCGCAGTTGGAACCGCCAATGATCGTTGTCCCGTAAAAATTACCGTTGGCGGCTTGAACCAGCCCAGCCTCAGGTTTGCCGCCGTCGGCGCAGTTTGTTTGAGAACAAAAGTTGTATAGAGTCGTCAGTGTCCCGCTTGGCGTGATTTTGAAGACTGTGCCGCAACCGTTTTGCGACTTGCAGTTGGCCCCGCCACCACCGGCGCCGGTTACCCCCAAGAAGTTTCCGCTGGCGGTCAGCTCCAGCCCGCCGGAAGGGTCGTTGCCATCGGTACGGTCGAAGCTGTGCAGTGTAGTCAGCGTACCACCGGGTGTGATTTTGAAAACGGTACCGCACTCGCAGTTGACACCGCCGCCGCTGGTTACGCCATAGAAGGTTCCGTCGTCGGCTCTCACGAGCCCCCCGACCGGAGAGTCGCCGTCAGCGCAGTGCCCATTTTTGTGCTTCGCACAAAAACTGTAAAGCGTAGTCAACGTGCCGCTTGGCGTGATTTTAAATACAGTGCCGCCGCCGTGCCCACCTCCGCTGACCGTTGTCCCATAGAAATCCCCATCAGTGGCTAGCGCAAGTTCACCGGTGGGGCCGTTGCCGTCAACGCAGTCAGTCTGAGCGCAAAAACTGTAGAGCGTGGTTAACGTTCCGGTTGGAGCTACTTTAAAGACTGTTCCGCAGCCGCCCCCCGAACTGCAGTTGGCCCCGCCGCCCCCTGTCGTCCCATAAAAGTTCCCGTCAAAACCCTGGGCAACAGACATATCAGGTTCAGCGCCGTTCGTCCCTTTAAAAGTTAACAAGGTTGTGAAGGTCCACGAAGGCGCAGCAAGCGCCCTTCCAACACACAAAAATGCTGCGACCACCACCGCCAATGTGCGGGTAAGCAGGCAACTAGTCTGTACTCCTCTCATCGGAATCCTCCGCGACGTGCAAGTCGCGGATGTGCGTGCCATCCGGACCACTCACGTTCCGCCAACTCGCCCGCCCAACGCAAGGCCCACGCAGTAAGCGGGTACAGCGACTGGGCGTAATTGTGCTTCGTGTCTACCCAAGGTGTCAAACCAAGTCGGGAGCCCTCACAATTTTGCCCGGGGCTTGCAGAATGTGTAGAATAGCGCCTCACCACAACTTTGTGTTTTTTTGTGTGTTCAATCACGGAGAAATTCATCCCTGAGGAGGGTAGAGATGCAGAAGAAGAATGTGTTTTTTGCAGCAATGTTGAGTATTGGTATGTTGTTAGGAAGTCTCGGTTACGCGCAAATGGCGCAGCCGGCGCAAAACGTCAGCGGGAAAAGACATCCAAACCTGGCTGCGGCGCAACGCCTGGTCGATCAGGCCTTCCAGAAAATCACCGCCGCTGAATCAGCCAATGAGTTTGACATGGGTGGACACGCGGCCAAAGCCAAGGAATTGCTCGACCAGGCCAACCGAGAACTGAAGCAGGCCGCTGAGACCGCCAACCGAAACCACAAGTAATCTAGCCTCGCTCCTGTGCGATAGTGGGAAGCTCAGCTGGATTCGCGGCTGAGCTTCTCTTCCTACTCGTTGAAGACCTTTCTAGAAACAGATCTTTTCTAGCATTTGGCCCGGCTGCGTGGGATCACCCGCTAGCCGAGCGCTTCAGTTTTTATCCCCCTCAACGTTGCCGCTTTTGGCCCCTGATTCCACCTTGGGCTTCCACCCGTTACCTAAGTACGTGTGCCGGAGACACGTTTACCCCTCGCCCGCTCTCCCGTAAGTTAGAAGCTCTACCCGCGCACTCTCCCCAGGGCTCGGGTTCCCTTAACTGGAGTGTGTGGATGGCTACGCCTGACAAGCTTAATTTCGGTCTTTTGCCGGAGCGACGCATCGATTGGCGCACCTTGGCCACCAGCTATGGCATTGAGGTCTTTTTTATCTTGTTGCTGCTGGGAGCGGGATTCTTCTTCCCAGACACGCTGCGGTTGAGGCAGAAATTCACTGTCACTGAACTGGTTCCCCGGCCAGATTTGAAGCCCGAGCCAGTCAAGCCCAGAGAGAAGGCACATCGACCCGTGGTCGCCCCCAAGGTGGCGCCGCCGGTGTCTTTCCCGACCGCGAAATTGTTTGTGCCCAAAGATATCCGCGCTAAGAAGAAGAAAGAAGAGGAAGAGAAAGCTCCTCAACTGGAAGCGAAGTTCAAGGCACCAGAATTAGCTCCGCCGTCGAGCGCGATGCCGGCGAGAATCGTGTATACCGGCGCGTTTGGCAGCTCAGCAACCCCCACCGTAAGCGCTCCTATCCAGAAAGTGCAGACCGGAGGCTTCGGAGATCCCGATGGGTTGAAAGGACAGGGCAAAGACAACGCCCACCTCCAAGCCGCGAAACTGGGATCATTTGATTTGCCCCAAGGCCAAGGTCAAGGCAACGGATCTGGTGGCGCAAACGGCATCAAGGGCACCGTCGCCAGCACGGGCTTCGGAAACGGGATTGCC
>JBEKGG010000129.1:0-11653 GCA_050012915.1 Terriglobales bacterium
CTCTTGGCCGGCAGGAGGACTATTGGAAAACCTGTATTGTCTTCGCTGTAATCGAGAACTTGAGGCGGGACACAAATCGGTTGCGGTTTACATGTTCGCGCAGACCGTGGGGATACGACCGCGCCAAAAGTCGGCCGCTCAACGGATTTGTTTCTGTCCTCAGTGCTCGGTCTCGCTAGCCATGGGACCTCCGCCGGAAGGTGCGCTCAACATTGCGGCGTGGAATATGATCCGCGACCTGGTTGGATCAGACCCGGCGCTGAATGAGGCGGCTTGGGAAAGCCTGCGAGGGGTTGTCGGCTTGCTGCCCGCTACCGGAACCGATGGCGGTTCTCGCCGAGCGGCTTCGGGAGGCTACTTCGAGTTCTGAGTTGGTCCCCAAACGAGCGCGTCCGGGCTAATCGATTGCGGCTACGTTTTCGATGGAGATCGTTGGCGGTAGAGTGAAGTATCGACCTGTTGCGACATCGCGACGATATTCAGCGGGCGGTCGAGAAACTGCCGGATCGACTCGGCAACGCGCAGCGGTTCGTGCAACACATCCCGATGTTCCACGCGATGAACCGAAATGTTGGACTTGTCTTTGAGCCAGGCGTTGACTTGGTTCAAATGAGCTCCCAGCCCGGCAATCAATGCTGCGGGCGGCAGCGCCGCACCGGTTGTGCCTCGACGACGAATCATCTCCGCTTGAGAGGAGACCACTTCCGCGAGCGGGCGCTGCATAAAAACAACGCGGTACTCGCGCCCGGCAGGCAATGCGAAAAGAAGTTGTGAAATAACTTTGACCACTTTACCTTCGGCTTCCGCAATGCATTCCGGTTGCTTAGGCAAAAGTTTGATGCGCTCCCACTCGAAGTATCCGCGAGGATTGTCCGGATCGGGTTGACGTTCACCATCCGTGAGCACGGGCAGGCCGCCGGCAGCCAGCATCTGCATCATGAGCGATGTTCCCGAGCGCGGCAAGCCAGAGACAACCGTGATCACGCTCGCGTTCTCGTTTTTCTTTGTTGCATGAGCTGCGCGTAAAGACTTCGGTGCCGGATGGCCTTGTCGAGTTCTCCTCCGGGCTGGCTGTGCAACGCAGCCAGCCAGCGGTGCGCGGCAACTAGCCCAGGGAGCATGCTCAGGCAAGTTTCGAAAGCCAGCATCGCACGTTGCCGATGTCCTAACCGGGCCAGCGCCACTCCCAGATAGAAATGGCCTAACGGCAGGAAGTGCTGCAGCCCGACCGCCAGCAAAGCCTGTTCGGCAGCTTCATCATTCCGCCGTTGCCGCAGGCGTACCATCGCCAGACCCAGGTGGGCCTCCGGGCTGTCACCGTCAATGTCTAGAGCTTGATGGAAAGCACGGTCGGCGTCGTCAATGCGCCTCTGTCGCAGGTAGGTTTCCCCGATGCGCAAATGCAAATTAGGCAAGCGCGGATCGGACTGCTCGGCCTTCAGCAGGCTGGCGAGCGCGTCTTCCATGTTTCCTTCTTCGAAGTGAATCACGCCCATTAACAGGTCTGCCCAGGGTCGCGGATTAGGTTGTTTCGGGGATGGTGTTCCTTCGGCAGTGGCGCCCTCAGGTGATTCGGCTAGGGGCGTTTCCGCTGCTGCCCGGGTTTGGGCTGTGGGCGCTTCCGACTCTGGGGCCGCTTGCAGCGTTGCCTCAGCCGCTGTAACCACCGGAGTTTCGACGCCGGGTATTTCGCTTGGAGGCGCTTCCGTTTCTGCATCCGGCGGTGCGGCGCCGGCCGGTTTGGGTGGCCCATCCTTTGCGGGCTCCGGCTCGGGCGCGTTCATCAGAGCTTCAAGAATCTGCTTCGCGTCCGCGCGCCGGTTGAGCGCGAGATAACACTGCGCGAGATGCATCTGGAAACGCGACTGCTTGGGATCATTCTTTGCCAGCTCTTCGAGGAGCGGCAGCGCATCGTCGGCACGGCCGCAGTCCAGGTAGTCGCGCGACAGGTTGTAATTCGCTTCGCGTACTGCACTGGCGACAGCTTTGCTTTGATCCTCACTGGGCGGTTGAATGTAGCCGAGTGCCACGAATTGCTGAAGGACGGCTTGAGCCGAGGCCGGATCCATGCGCAAATCTGCGGGGTGCATTCCGCATTCGCCGAGTTCCTGCTCCCAACTCGGGATGCGAGTAACTTGCGGCGGCTCTTCGAAGGCTTGCACCAAAACGCGGCCATCCATGTCGGCCCCTACGGGCAATCCAAACAGGGTCAGAATGGTTGGTGTCACGTCGAGCAAAGTCGCACCGTAGATGCGTTCGTCCTGCTGCACGTGCGGACCTTTCATGCAGACGATCCCGAACGGTCGATGCTGAATGGCCGGCCCCGCAGGCTCTGCCGGAATGCCCCGCGGCCGCAGGTGGTCAGAGTGAAAGCCATGGTCGGACACTAACAACACGGTCGCGTCTGGTCCCGCAAGATTCAGCAACGTTTCCAGCATCATGTCGTGAAAACGATACGCGCCGTTCACCACATCTTTATAAATCTCGAAACGATCCTCCGGGATTCCGTCCATGCGCGGCGGATGGTAGTGCATGAACCCGTGGCAGAAGTGATCGATGCCGTTGTAATAAACCGCCATAAAGTCCCACGGCTCATTCTGCAGAATCCAGGTGGCCGCGTTGTGGATGGAACAGTTTTCGGACAGGATTTTGGCAAACGACATCAGCCCCTTATCCTTCTCCTGGTCGATCTCGCTCGCTCGCGGAATCCACGGAAGGATGGCGGCCTCGGTCACGTCAGCCGGATGCATGCGCAATTCGGCGAAAGTGTCGCGCAGACTCTCAGGGTGAACCGCCCCGGGCGGAAGTGGCCAGGGTTGATCGTGCGGCGCCGTGGCATACGGATAAAGGTCGGAAATCGAAACGCCGTTAATCGGTTCCGCCGGGTGACCCGCAAACCAGCCGAGGACGTGGGTCTTGAAACCGCGCTGAGTAAGAATGTTCCAGATCGCTTTGACTTTGCGCGATGTGCTGGATACCGGCCGGATCCCGCCGTTTTGCGTGTCCGGTTCCATGAATCCATGAATCCCGTGCTTGTTAGCCCGCTTACCCGTGGCAATCGAATTCCACAGCATGGGCGAAAGGATGGGCCGCAAGGTGGCCAGATTTCCCATGACGCCGTGGTTGATGAAATCGTCGAGTGTGGGCATCAATCCCTGATCGAGCAGGGGATTGATCACTTTCCAATCGGCTGCATCCCATCCGATCAGCAGAACTTTCTTCGCAAGGGGTTCAGACATAAAACCACACCTTCGGGGGAGGCTACCACTGGGCGGAACAGTCTACCACGTTCCAATCCGAAGGTTTGCCCGGCATCGACTCCGGTCCGCTCAAGCGCGCGCACATTTGCAAGTTTGAGTTCGGATAAACTCACAGTGACTGCAATGAAGCGAGCTCGCCAATTGGCCGTGCCGGTCGTACTCATCGCATTTCTTGCACCGTCCCTGCGAGCGCAGAATTTAGCAACGCCCAAAGAACCAGGCACGATTGCAGGAATCGTAATCGACGCGGTGAGTCAGCGGCCGCTTAAAGGTGCAGATGTGCGACTAAGAGGTCTGCCGAGCGACTCCGGCACGGCTTCCGGTTCACAGCTTTCGCCAGCCAGCACGGATGCCAACGGGCGCTTCGTTTTTGACAGCGTCGCGTCCGGACGATACGTCGTTATGGTTTCGTGCGATGGCTACGTGAGTAACCGTGGCGACAGCTTCCGGCAGCGAGGCGAGTTGGTGTCGCTCGCTCCAGGGCAGCACTTGAGCGACATTGTTATTCGCCTAAGCCCCGACGGCACGATCGCAGGCCATATCACCAACGAAGCTGGCAAAGCGCTTCGCGGCGTGGCCGTACTGGCCATGAAATCTTCCTATCCGCACGGAATGCGTGAGCTTCATGATGTGGCCAGTAGCGCAACCAACGACGCGGGCGAATATCGGATTACCACGCTGGCTCCCGGGAAGTATTACATTCGCGCCAAGCCTCCTGCGTCGCTCAAGGCCAAGCCGGGAAGCGACAACGCCTACGTTCCGCTTTATTATCCCGCTGCGAACGACCAATCCCACTCAGTGGCTCTGGTGCTTCGCGCAGGCGAAGAGTTGGTGGGCATCGATATGACTCTCGCGCCCGTGCACACCGTTCATATTCGGGGCACGGTAATCAATGGGCGCAGTCTTTTGCCGAGCCAGGAAGCCGAGGTTACCCTGCTGAGCGATCAAGGGGAAACAATTTTTCTGCCGGGAAAGAACTTCGCTGTTGGTGGCCAAGCCAACTTTGACTTCCCCGGTGTGCCTCCCGGGTCCTACGTTTTAGTGGCGCAACAATCAGGCAGTGTGCGGGAACCCAAAACCATGTGGGGACGGACGTCGATCGAAGTCAAAGATAGCAATCTCGATCACGTCGAAGTCATGGTAGGTGCGGGAGTAGATGTTACCGGCCGCATTCGGGTGGAAAGCGATAGTGCCGAGGACTTAACCAAAGGGATCCCCTACCAGGGTATGCAAGGTATTTTGGAGTTGCAGGAGCCCTCGTCGCTGGCCGCGCTCACGCCCGATATTGATACGACCACGGTAAGCGCCGACGGAACTTTCATTTTTCGCGAGGTCCCCGAAGGCAGTTACAGAATTCGCTTTGCTTCCATCCCTGACGGCTATTTTCTCAAATCGAGTGCTGCCGATGTACCCGAAACCAGCATCGCCGTTGGTAGAGGCCATTCTCCGGCTTTTGTAGAACTGGTCTTGAGCCCCGGCGCCGGGCAAATCGATGGCACTGTGATGAGCGACGATCAATCCTTTCCGGGTGCTTCGGTCGTGCTGGTGCCGGACGGCAAAGATCGGGGGCAGCCGAGCGCTTACCAGCGGGCAGTTACGGATCAGTCGGGTAGGTTTGCCATGCGAAACGTAGTCCCCGGAGACTACACAATTTTCTCCTGGGAGCAGATCGACCGAGGCGCCTATTTCGATCCCGAATTTCTTGCACGATACGAAGACCGTGGCAAAGCGGTCCACGTTGAAGAAGGTGGACATCTCAGCGTAAAACTCGATCTGATTCCAGCCGCTGAGACAGTTCCTTAGAAGATGCCGCCAGCCGCTGTATCGACGAGTCGAACGCGCAATCAGTTATGATGTCGAAGCCGAAATGTTTTCGCGAGGAACGTAGCAGGAGACTGAACGCCCCTAGATGCGATACGGATTTGTCATCGATCAGGACCGTTGCATCGGGTGTCACGCTTGTACGGTCGCGTGTAAAGAAGAGCACCAGGTGCCGGTTGGCGTTTTTCGCACTTGGGTCAAGCATATCGAGAAGGGAGAGTTTCCTCATACTTCACGCCACTTCGGCATCATGCGGTGCAACCACTGTGATGACTCGCCATGCACCGAGATTTGTCCCACCAGCGCCTTGTACCGCCGAGCGGACGGAATTGTAGATTTCGACAACCGTCGTTGCATCGGATGCAAAGCTTGCATGCAGGCTTGTCCATACGACGCTCTCTACATTGATCCCAACAACAACACCGCAGCGAAATGTAATTTCTGCGCCCATCGGGTGGAGATGAACCTCGAGCCGGCGTGCGTGATCGTCTGTCCCACGCAGGCTATTCTCGCCGGTGATTTGGACAACCCTGCTAGCAATGTCAGCCGCACGGTAGCCACCAAGAAAGTTTCGGTGCGCAAACCGCAGAAAGGCACTCAGCCCAAATTGTTTTATGTTGGCATCGAAGGCGATCTGCTCGAACCTACGCGTATCTCGCGGAAGGATACATATTTCGCTGCAGACCGACGGGAGGGAAATGCTCATGCGACTGACACCGATGGAAACAATCTCGCCGGCGCGCTAGCCCGTGAAGTCTACGACGTGCCCCACCCCGCGCCTTGGGGATGGAAGATTGCTGCTTATCTTTGGACGAAAGCAGTTGCGGCGGGAGTGTTGCTGGTCGCGCCGATTCTGCTAAGTTTGACCGGCGCATCCGCAGGTCCGCTGTTCAATATCGTTTGTCCCGCCATCGCTCTCGCTTGCCTTGGGATCACCTCCGCTCTGCTCGTCTTCGACCTGAAGCGTCCCGATCGTTTCTTCTACCTTATTACTAAGCCCAACTTCCGTTCGTGGCTGGTTATTGGAACATATTTCTTAATCGGCTATGGCGGACTCGGATTCGCTTGGCTGATGTGCGGGATCTACAGCGGTTCCGTACCCAGCATTGTGCAATGGGTTGCCGCCGCCTTCGCAATCGCCAGCGCCTGCTATTCCGCGTTTCTCTTTGCCCAGGCAAAAGGTCGCGACCTGTGGCAGAGCCCTCTTTTCTTGTGGCATTTGTTGGTGCAGGCTTTTGTCGCCGGCTCGGCCACAATATTAATCGTGGGCATCCTGATGGATACACCTGCAAGAATTCTCGTGCCCTCGCTTGTGATCCTCCTGGTCTCTCTGATCGTCAGTCTCGCTATGAATATTGGCGAAATTTCACTCCCGCATGTGAGCGAAGACGTGAAGATCGCGACGCAGGCATTAATTCATGGCCACCTCAGTCGACGATTTTGGGGGCTGGTCATCGGCACAGGCTTGATTGCTCCGATTATTCTCGCTTCGCTGGTAATAACGTCTTCGCTGCCCATAGCCTTTGCGATCGCTGCTGCAATCCTTGCTCTTGCTGGACTTTGGTGGTTCGAAGAACTCTGGGTAAAAGCCGGACAATGCGCGCCGCTCAGTTGATAACTCATTTATGAAAGATCAGCTTCCACTGAACCCGCAAGCCCTGGACCTGGACGAACCCGCAGGAGGACTTTCTAGTTATCCTCCGTCCGATCGATGGGATGACTGGACCGAGTACGATCCCACGCAGTGGCCTAAAAAAGTCGAAAAGCACTATGCGCTGATCCCGACCATCTGCTTCAATTGCGAAGCCGCCTGCGGTCTCTTGGCTTACGTCGACAAAGACAAAATGCGGGTGCAAAAGTTCGAAGGCAATCCCGCCCACCCCGGTAGCCGTGGACGCAACTGCGCCAAAGGTCCCGCGACGCTCAACCAGGTGAATGATCCCGAGCGGATTCTTTATCCGCTGCGGCGAACCGGCAAGCGCGGGGAAGGGAAGTGGGAGCGGGTGAGTTGGGACGACGTTTTGGATGATCTGGCCGCGCGCGTCCGCTCCGCGCTAAAAGAAGGACGCAAAAACGAAATCATGTACCACGTCGGGCGCCCGGGGCATGAACTCATCTACAACCAGCGCGTCCTGCATGCTTGGGGCATCGACGGACACAACAGCCACACCAATGTTTGTTCCGCCGGAGCCCGCACTGGCTACGCTTTCTGGCATGGTTTCGATCGTCCATCGCCCGATCACTCCAAAGCTCGATTCATTCTGTTGCTGAGTTCGCACCTCGAAGCCGGACACTATTTCAATCCGCACGCGCAACGAATCATCGACGGCAAAATGGATGGGGCAAAAGTATGCGTCATCGATACTCGCCTGTCGAACACTGCGTCGAAAGCTGACTACTGGCTCTCGACTTGGCCGGGGAGCGAGTCCGCTGTGCTACTGGCGATGGCCAACGTGCTGCTTCAAGAAAATTTGTTTGATCGCGACTTCGTCCGCCGCTGGGTGAACTGGGAAGAGTATCTGCGCGAAGAGCATTCCGCCAAGCCACAAACCTTCGAGACGTTTCTGGAAGTGCTCAAGCAAACCTACGCGCAATACACTCCGGAATTCGCGGCACAAGAGTCGGGTGCGGATCCCCGCATGATCGTCGAAGTCGCTCGCGAAGTGGGACGCGCTGGTTCCGCGCTAAGCACGCACGTTTGGCGAAACGCCGCGGCTGGAAATCTGGGAGGATGGCAGGTGGCGCGTGCATTGGAATTCTTAGCTGTTTTGGTGGGCGCGGTGGGAACGCCGGGCGGAACTTCCCCAAGCGCATGGAACAAATACATCCCAACGCCGCCCATGATGCCTCCACCGCCCAACGCGTGGAATGAGTTGATGTGGGCGCGCGAATTCCCCTTGGCATTTTTTGAAATGAGTTTTCTGCTGCCGCATTTTCTAAAAGAAGGACGCGGCAAACTCGCCGTATATTTTTCCCGCGTCTACAACCCAGTCTGGACCAATCCCGATGGCCTGAGTTGGATCGAAGCCTTGACCGACGAAAGCAAGGTTGAGCGGCACGCCTGCCTTACTCCGACCTGGAGCGAAACCGCCTGGTTTGCCGATTACGTTTTGCCCATGGGCCATGCTTCCGAGCGGCACGATTTGATGAGCCAGGAAACGCATGCCGCGCGCTGGATCGGTTTCCGGCAACCCGTACTGCGTCTGGCATTGGAGAGGCAGGGCAAGAAATTCAACTCAACCTATGAAGCGCACCGAGAAGCAGGCCTGGGCGAGGTTTGGGAAGAAGACGAATTCTGGATTGAGTTGTCGTGGCGCGTGGACCCCGATGGGTCGATGGGCATTCGCCGCTACTTCGAATCGCCTTACCGGCCCGGAGAGAAAATCAGAATTGACGAGTATTACCGATGGATCTTCGAGAACAGCGTTCCCGGCCTGCCTCAGGCGGCCGCCAGCGAAGGGCTCACGCCGCTCGAATACATGCGGAAATACGGCGCTTTCCTGATTGAAAACAACGTTTACGAATTGCACCAGAAAGCGCTCAAGCCGGAAGAATTGCAAGCGAGTACGGTCGACCCGGTCACGCGTGTCGTCAGGAAGAACGGAGCCCCAATCGGAGTTGAGATCGACGGCAACGCCGTCGCCGGTTTCCCCACACCTTCACGCAAGCTTGAGTTTTATTCGAAAACGCTAAAGGACTGGAATTGGCCCGAGCATTCGATTCCCGGCTACATAAAGAGCCACGTGCATCGCGACATCATCGACGCAGCGAAAGGTGAGATGCTGCTTCTCCCCACGTTCCGCCTGCCAACGCTCATCCATACCCGGTCCGGAAACGCGAAGTGGCTTTACGAAATCTCGCACAAGAATCCGGTCTGGATGCATCACGAGGACGCTGCGCGCTTAGGAGTTGCGACCGGCGATCTGGTGCGAGTGCAAACCGCGATTGGGTATTTTGTGGACCGAGTTTGGGCCACGGAGGGAATGCGCCCGGGCGTTATCGCTTGCTCGCATCACCTCGGACGCTGGCGTCTGAAAGAAGATTTTGGTGGCGAACGCTGGTCGACAGCGTTGGTCGATCTGAAGCAGATTGAGCCGGGAAAGTGGATGATGCGGACGATCCACGGCATTCAGCCCTTCGAGAGCAACGATCCTGATTCGTCTCGTATCCATTGGGAAGATGCAGGCGTGCACCAGAACCTGACCTTCCCCGTTCAACCCGATCCAATCAGCGGACAGCACTGCTGGCATCAAAAAGTTACGGTGAGCAAAGCCCGCACAGAGGATCGTTATGGGGACGTTTTCGTCGACACCAATCAAGCCCACGAAGAATATCTCCGCTGGCTGAAGATGAGTCGCGCGGTTCCCGTCCCCGGCAAGTTGCGTCGTCCCCTGTGGATGATTCGGGTCTACCGGCCGGCTCCTGAAGCCTTCTATTTCCCCGACAAATAGCGATTGGCCGAGAGTTTCGATAGATATCCACAGCCGCCGAAATTCCCAGGTTCGGTTAAGGCGCGTTTGCGCGTGGGGTACTGTTGAAGTTGACATCGTCCTGAGTGGCCGCTAGGCCGCGAAAGATCTGGCGCGGAGTGGCAGGGAAGCGGTGAGCGACATCGGATCGCGACGGGCATTTGTCATGCGTTTTGGCCGGTTCCTTCGGCAGACGGAACCGCAAGTTTTCCACAGGTTCTGTTCGGAAAATGGAACAAGAGTCATTTTGTTTTTGCACACGCCGCCGACGGGTGTAAGAAAAGGTTCTGCATCATGCGGGGCCCTAAATTACGGCTCTCCCCCATCCAGTGCGTAAGGGGCCCCGCAAGTTGTTTCGACCCAGAGTAACTGCTCTGCTCTGCCAATCGTGAGCGCCGGGGGTAGGGATATAATTCGGCTTATGGGAGGGACTGCAATGCGAATTTCCGCCCTCGTGGTAGTTCTTCTGGTTGGCTTGGTTTCGGTTAGCGTTGCTGGCGATGGGATGCGGCAGAATTTGTCCTCGCAACCGGCGTTGGACTCGTCCAACTCAGATTTGCTCAGTCCTTCGTCGATAGCGAACGTGGATCAGCCATATTCGCGCTCGGACTCGACCAGGGACGGCAATGTGACTTGCTTCACGATGCACACCTTCCTGGTGAAACGCGAGAGCCCGCGTTCCGATCTAACCGAACCGGCGGGCGAGGCAACCTGTCTGTCCGGGCCCAGATACAGCGTTCGGAAAGTGGAGGAGCCGGACAAGGCTGCGCCACGTTGATTTCCAAAGCGGGCCGGGCATGGTTCGTCCTCCGCTGCTGAACCCGAAGCATGAAACCGTCGCGCCAACATTCCTCGTTAAACCTGCCTGAACACCCGGCGTCACTGCCTCAAATAAATTATCCTGCGTAACCTTTCGGTCTGGCGGCGGTTTCTATACTTAGAGGCGCGATGGTCGTTCGAGCACCGGCATCGACGCGGTCCCCGGAGCAGGCGGAAGAACGCCTGCTGGTCGAGGCTGCGCAGAAGGATCCTGCCCGGTTTGCCGAACTCTACGAAATCAACTTTGAACGGGTGTATGCATTTGTCGCGCGGCGGGTGAGCGATCGCGATGCGGCTGAGGATTTGACCTCGGAGGTATTTCACAAAGCGCTGGCCAATCTCGGGCGTTTTGAATGGCGGGGTGCGCCGTTCGCGGCTTGGCTATTCAGGATTGCAGTAAACGCGATTGCCGATCGGGCGCAACGGACGAGCAAAGAGTTGACGATGGACGATCCTCCGGAGCTGGGTGCTGACGCAACAGCCGACATTGATCTTGAAGAAGTGGAACATCGCGCCCGGCTCTTTCGTTTGGTGGAGCAGCTTCCAGCGGATCAGCAACGCGTGATCGCGATGCGCTTTGCGGAGGAGAAGAGCATTCGCGAAATCGCAGAGGCTATGGGACGTACGGAGGGTGCCGTAAAGCAGCTGCAATTTCGGGGCTTGGAGAATCTTCGAACGAAAATCAGAAGCGAGAAACTATTAAGCACACGAAGTTACACGAAGAACAACACGAAGCCAGGTGGCAAAAATGCCTAGGCGCAGTTTGATCGAACAACTCGATGACGCGCTGCAGGGTTTGATCCGAAATCCCGGAACGCCCTTGCCGGGTGGGGATGCGGGCGTGAATCGGCTCGTCCGCATCGCCGCCGAGTTGCGCGATCTCCCTCGGAAAGATTTCAAAATGCGTTTGAAGAATGATTTGGAAAGGAGTATTTCGATGGCAACGACAACAGCACCTATCGCAGCAACACGGACTTTTGCCGCGCCGAGGCTGACCTTCAAGAATACGGCGAAAGCAATCGAATTTTATAAGCAAGCCTTCGGAGCGACGGAGACCATGCGCTTCGAGCTTGAAACAGGCATTCCCCATGCCGAGGTTGTAATTGGGGATTCCGTAATCATGTTGACCGATGAATGGCCAGAAGGCGGACGCTACAGCGCGGAGACGACTGGTAGTTCGCCGGTTAGCATGTCGATCCAGGTCCCGGACGTGGATGCGTTCGTGGAGCGGGCAGTGGCGGCTGGAGCGAAGCTGGCTCACCCGGTCGCAGACCAATTCTACGG
>JBEKGG010000130.1:0-11650 GCA_050012915.1 Terriglobales bacterium
GCGAGCGGGCTAGACGACGGCAGTACTGCTGTGCTTCACCCAGGCTCGGAGTTTTCTCGGGAATGGCATACTCTCGCGGAAGACTCGCCCATCCCTCCAAGTTTGAGGAAACGGTCGCAGTCCGGGAGTCGCTGGCAATGGATGACATGATCAGTTGCGCAAAATGCGGACGCAGGCGTCCGGGAAAATCCCGCCTCAGTGTCCTGGAATAATGGCGGTTTTGATATCCCCGTTGCGGTTCAGCATGTGATGGAAAACCTGCTTCAGCGAGGAAAGCGGCGCCTCGCCGGTAATGTAATCTGTGGAACGAATCTTCTTCTCGGCAATCAGAGCGAAGGCACGGCGCACGGTCTCGGGAGTGTGATGGAAGGTCGCTTTCAGCGTGACCTCCGAGTAGTGCAACCGGTTGGTATCGAGTTGCACCTTTGTGCCGCTTGCGCAGCCACCAAAGAAGTTCACGGTCCCGCCTTTGCGCACCATGTCGATAGCCATCTCCCAGGCTTCGGGACGTCCCACCGCTTCAATCACTACATCACTGCCGCGCGCTTCGGGAGAAAGTCGTCGAACCGCTTCCACGGGATCTTTCACTTTCGTGATCTGCACCACTTCGTGCGCGCCCATGTGTTTCGCGGCTTGCACCTGTGCATCACGTTTCACCACGGAAATCACGTTGCAGCCAACCGCTTTAGCCACCTGAACGAACATTAAGCCAATCGGACCGCCTCCAACCACTGTAACCGTATCGCCAATTTCCACTCCCGTCTCGTGCAGCCCACGAAGCACGCAAGCCAACGGCTCAACCATCGCAGCTTCTTCGTAGCTGACATCGGGCGGAATCGCCAACATGTTGATGTCAACGATTCGACGCGGAATGCGAATGTATTCCGCATAAGCTCCGTTGTTGAACAACAGATCTTCGCAAAGATTAGCCTGATGTTTGGAGCAGTAAAAACACATCTGGCAAGGAGCGGAGTTCAACGCCACCACACGCATCCCCTTTTTGAAGGCGCGCACTCCGTGGCCAACTTCTTCGATCACCCCGGCGAGTTCGTGTCCAAATAACGCTGGAGGAACGATCATGCGCGCGTGGTAGCCGCGCTGATATACCTTAAGATCCGTTCCGCAGGTCAGGGCGACCTGTACTTTGACCAACACTTCACCATCGCCCACCCGCGGGATGGGAACTCTTTCGATCTTTACATCCTCTTTGCCGTAGAGTACTGCTGCTGTCATCTTTCCGTTCAATTTCTATTTCCTTCCCACGAACTGCCCGCTTGAATCACAATCTTCATCGAATCCGGCTGCGGATTCGCTGCCAGCTTTAAGGCTTCAATACTGTCCGATAAAGAAAAGCGGTGACTAATCAAACGCTCCAAATCCATCTCACGGCTCATCACGAAGCGCACTGAATCGGCCTGTAGCTCGACCGACGCACTATAGGATCCCAACAATCTTTTCTCGTCCACGCAGATCGCAGCTGGATCAATCGTAGCCTCTCCACGAACTGTCTGCGCAAACAGCAAAACCCGGCCGCCTGGACGTACCGCATCCATGGCAGCCCCAATTAAACTGTTCCCACCTACCGCAACAATCGCTGCGTCGGCGCCCCGACCTTCGGTCCATTCCCGCACCGTTTTCACAGTGTCGGCGCGCGAAGCATCGATTGCGTTCTCTAATCCGAAGCTTTTAGATATTGTAAGCCTCTCGGGATACAAATCGGAAGTAATTACCCTAGCCCCCGATCGTTTGGCCAATGAACTCAATATGATGCCGATGGGCCCCTGTCCAATAACTAGAACACTCTCGCCAGCCACAAGTTGCAGGGTCTCAATGCCCTTCATGCAGGTATTGACGGGCTCGACAAAGCAGGCTTGCTCAAACGAGATTTCATCGGGGATGCGAACGGCGCCGTGATCGACGATCCAATCCATGACGCGAACATATTCGGCGAACCCGCCGCCTGAGGGCTCGAAGCCCGCGGTGCAACCAACTTTCTTGTAGGTTTCGCACTGGGCAAAAGTCTTGTGGCGGCAGTAGTAGCACTCGCCGCATGGAATGTGATGGAACACGACCACGCGATCACCAGGCTTGAATGCGCCGACCGCATCACCAACTGCTGCTACAACACCCGAAGTTTCGTGCCCGAAAATGCGCGGCGCTGAATGCGAGCCGCTCGCGATTTTTTTGAGGTCGGTCCCGCAGATCCCGCACGTGTGGACTCGGACCAGCAACTCTCCTGCGCCAATCCTTGGTACCGGAACGGTTTCCAGGCGAACATCGTTGACACCGCGATAAACCGCTGCCCGCATGGTGGTCGGGATCGCCTGGTTCATTTGCTCAATCGTAAATTGTCCGGCAATTGCCATGAATTAGCGAGCTACCTTTGATATGGGATGCAACTCTGGATCCGAAACCATTGATTTCCCTGGCTCCTGAATGAAACGCTCCAGCTCAGTGCAGAGTGCCTTCGACGCTTTTGCACTATTCCTTGCGAGGTGGAAAACGTTCGGCCACAGCCAGGGGCGAACCATCAAACTGATCACGAATTTTCCCGTCCGAAATTGGCCGCTAGTTCCAACGAAGGGGTCCATCGGTAGCATATGAAAGTCGCTCTCGTCCGAGATTGCCTTCACCGCCATGAAACCCACGTCTCGTGCCTGCGCGCCTCGCGCCACTGCAGCCGCTTCCATATCGACTGCCTGTGCGCCGTAGGATTCGGCTAGCTTCTTTTTCTCTTCTACACCCGCAAGTGCAGCGGCGCTGACGAGTGCGCCGCGGCCGCTGGCAATTTCTACGCTGCTGCCATCGCGGGCGTCAATCACGCGGCTCGGAGAAAAGATTTCGCCCACTTTCAACGCCGGATTGAGCCCTCCGGCGAAGCCGATCGAGATCACCAACTCGGGCTCGTACAGCGTAATCACAGCCTCGGTCGCTCGACGCGCAGCTTGTGCTCCGATGCCTCCGCACACCAGCACGGCCTGATCGCTCTCGAAAAACTTAAAACGCCGGCCGTCGTGTTCGCGCTCAACTGTGTTCCAGCGCTTGACTAAGGGCTTCACCTCGCGTTCGAGAGCAGCAACCATGGCGACTTTGGGTGAGTCCGACATTCAGCCTCGCGGCGCATATCCATTCGCCTGAAACCAGTGCGCCGCTCTTCGCAGAGCGTCATCCACCGGAACCACCGTCCATCCCAACTCGCGCTGTGCCTTGGCGCACGAGACAAACATCTTCTTGCGTCCCATGCGCACTGCATCAATGGTCGCGCGCGGCTCACGTCCGAGAATTCGTCCGGTCACAACTTCGTCCACCACGCCTGTAGCCAGCGCAAGGACGTAAGGGACTTTCACTTTGGGCGATGGCAATCCGGTAATCGCCGCCAGCTTATCGAGAATCTGCTTCAGCGTCAGATTCTCTCCACCTAAAATATAGCGCTCCCCGCTTCTTCCTTTTTCCATTGCGGCGACGTGGCCACGAGCGCATTCCGTTACATCCACCAGATTCAAACCTGTATCGACGTACGCGGGAAATTTCTTTTTCAGAAAGTCCACGACAATCCGCCCCGTAGGAGTAGGTTTGATGTCCTGTTCGCCAACCGGTGTACTGGGATTGACCACGACTACATCCATGCTACCGCGTCCAGCTTCGAGAGCCACTTCTTCGGCCATGAATTTCGAACGCTTGTAATGGCCAATCATGCCATCGAGCGAAACCGGAGAATCCTCGTCCGCCGGATGACCGTTCGAAGTGAATCCCATGGTCGCGACGCTCGACGTGTAAACCACGCGACGCACATGATTCTTTCTTGCGGCTTCGAGAACAGCGCGCGTACCTTCCACATTGGCGCGGTACATCTGCTCCGGATCGCGAACCCAAAGGCGATAATCAGCGGCAACATGAAACACCACGTCGCAGCCTGCCATTGCCTTCTCAATGGATTCCGGATCACGCAGATCGCCGACGACCCGATCCGCGTTCAGCCCCTGGATATTTCGCAGATCGCTGTTGGAGCGAATGAGCAATCGCAGGTCCGCGCCCTGCTCGGCTAAAACGCGGGCCACGTGACTGCCTACGAACCCGGTCGCGCCAGTGACGAAAGCTTTCATCAGAGCTGTCAGCTCTCAGCCGTCAGCTATCAGCTTCGAACGCCTGCTGAAAGCAGATAGCTGAGGGCTGAAAGCTTCTACTCCAGCTTCTCCGGCTGGAGCGAAATCTCTTTCTCGCCAGCGGCTTTCTTTTCCCAATAATGCCGCACCCAGTTTTCCCAACTCTTGCCCGCAGCCATGTCGCGCCCGGTAAAGGCGAGGGCTGCAATCTCTGCATAGCAAATTTTTATTCGGGGAGAGCCATCTTTGGGAAGCAATCTTACGAAACTGTCTGCGAGTCCAGCTCCGCTAGTCCGATCGAAAATGTAGCCTTCAATCTTCGCGCCGTCTTTCCGCGTGATCAAAACATCGCCGCGATAATCGAACGCCTGCTCCAGCGCCTTGCGAAGGTCTTGCTCGTTGGCCAGTGTCGGGACCGATCCTTCGAGCTTTTCGTGTGCTGTTCCTGGCGCGAGTTCCAGCGAGTTCGGGTCCACCGCGGCCAAAGGCCCGTGGCCGGCTTCGCGCCCGCTCAAACCCGCGTCTCCTGGCCCGCCGGAGCGTCGATCTGCACCAGAGGACCGACGGCATGCGCGGGCTCGGCGAATTCATCGAGCAGCCGAAGCGCAGATCGATCTTCGTATCCGCCAAACATGCGCGCCTTCACTTCCTGCCACATGCCGCTTACCGAACCAAACAAATCGTTCACCGCGGACGCTTCGTATCCGCTGTGCACCATGCAATTCGCGCACTTGGGATTGCCCGACTCGGTGCCGTAATTTTCCCAGGCCGTCGTCTCCAGCAATTCGGCAAAGGTGTCAGCGTAACCGTCCTGCAGCAGATAGCAGGGTTTCTGCCATCCGAAGACGTTGAACGTAGGCATCCCCCAGGGCGTGCAGGCGTAATCGCGCTTGCCCATGAGAAATTCGAGGAACAGCGCCGACTGATTGAAGCGCCACTTCTGGCTGCGATTCGACAGCATGGCCCGAAACATCCGCCGGGTGCGAGCGCGCCCAAGAAAGCGTTGCTGATCCGGCGCTTTGTCATAGGAGTAACCCGGCGAAAGCATCATGCCTTCGACGCCAAGGTCCATCATTTCGTCGAAGAAGGCGCGAACGCTCCTGGGATCGGCCCCGTCGAACAGCGTCGTATTGGTAGTCACGCGAAAACCGCCGTCCAGCGCGGCTTTGATGCCCTCGATCGCCTTGTCGTATCCGCCTTCGAGACAAACCGAAAAGTCGTGATGCTCGCGCTGTCCGTCCATATGAACAGAAAACGTCAGATACTTACTGGGATTGAAGAGGTGGATTTTTTCTTTGAGTAGCAGCGCATTGGTGCAGAGATAGATATATTTCTTACGCGCCACCAACCCTTCAACAATTTCCCCGATTTGCGGATGCAACAGCGGCTCGCCTCCGGGAATGGAGATGGTCGGCGCGCCGCACTCATCGACTGCGCGGAAACATTCCTCAGGAGTGAGCTGCGACTTCAACACATGGGCGGGATATTGAATTTTCCCGCAACCTGCGCATGCGAGATTGCAGCGGAACAGCGGCTCCAGCATCAGCACCAGCGGATACTGCTTGCGTCCCCTGAGCTTCTGCCCCAGGACGTAAGTCGCCACCGTCCACATCTGAGAAATTGGTACTCCCATTGGTTCTCTCTCCCGTACCGCCTAATCGACCAATCTTGTCATTCCGCGGAGCGAAGCGACGAGGAATCCGGGTTCTCGCCGACGGGGTGAAAACCCAGATCCCGCGCTGCGCTCGGGATGACAACGACCGGAATACAATCCTCGCGACTACCCAATCCGCCGCACGCCGGTTCCCTGGGCGGCGCCCGTCATCGCCTTGGCATAAGTCGTCAACGCGATTAACGGGAAATACTGCCGATACAACGTATAAGTCAGATAAAACACGCGCGGAAAACCAGTGCCCGTAGTCTGCGGCTCATCCCACGCGCCAGTCTTCTTTTGCGTCCGCAGCAAATATGCAATACCGCGCGCCACCGAATCGCTGCGCGTGTCGTTCGCCGCCAGGAGTCCCATGACCGCCCAAGCGGTCTGCGAGGGTGTGCTCGGCCCTACGCCCCGGGCGCTGGGATCATCGTACGAACCGCAGCTCTCGCCCCAGCCGCCATCGGGATTTTGCACCATGCGCAGCCACTCCGCACCCTGCTGCACGTACGGTTCGTGATGGTCGATGCCCATGGCTTCCAACCCGCGCAACACCTGCATGGTTCCGTAAATGTAGTTGACGCCCCAGCGACCGAACCACGATCCGTCGGGCTCCTGCTCTTCGCGAATGAACTTCAGCGCCTTCTTCACCCGCGGGTCATTCTTGTCGTATCCGTACGACGCGAGCATTTCGAAAATTCGTCCCGTGATGTCCACGGTCGGCGGATCGAGCATGGCATTGTGATCGGCGAAAGGAATGTGCTCAAACACCATCCGGGTGTTGTCCTTGTCGAAGGATGCCCACCCGCCCGATTTGCATTGCATGGAAAAAATCCAGTCAATGGCACGCTGCACCGACTCTCTTTGATAGCGCCCATTGGGATGTTCCACCTGTCCCAGCCCGAGGCAAACCATGGCGCTGTCGTCAACATCGGGATAAAACTCGTTGTTGAACTCGAAGTACCAGCCGCCCGGCTGACCTTCTTTGTTTTTCACTTTCCAGTCGCCCACATTACGCACTTGCTTTTGCAGAATCCAGTCGGCGCACTTGATCATTCGCGGATCATCCGCCGGAACGCCAGCTTCGCCCAAGGCAAACATCGCGTACGCCGTATCCCAGATTGGCGACATGCAAGGCTGCATGCGGAATGTATCGCCTTCCTCGATGCCAAGCTTTTCGAATTCATCCAGAGCGCGAATCACTTGCGGATCATCGAGCGAATAGCCCAGGCAGCGCAGCGCGATAATCGCGTTCAGCATCGATGGATAGATGGCCGCTAAGCCATCGCTCATTTCGAAGCGTTCAAGCATCCACTGCTCCGCCCGTTTCAGCGCCAGCCAGCGCAGCGGACGAACGTGCACCAACTCGAACCAATGCGTCATCCGGTCGAGAACCAAAAAGAAATTGCGCCAGGAGATCAGCTTCTTCGACCAATGCAAACGCATTCGCGACTTGTCCCGGCCGCCGACAAATAGCTCTTCCACTCCCATTTCATCGGGGATTTTTTTGAACGGCTTCTTCGCGTAGCAAATCGAAAGCGGCACCAGAATCGCCCGCGACCACGAAGAGATTTCGTAAATATTGAACCAGAACCACTTGGGAAACAGCACGATCTCCGGCGGAATGGCGGGCACCGCGTCATAATCGAACTGCCCAAGAAAGCATAAATAGATCTTGGTAAAGGTGTTGACCTCAGTCACTCCACCCATCTCAAGAATTCTCTTGCGCGCCCGCGCCAGGGCCGGATGATCGGGCTTATAGCCTGTGAGCTTCAACGCGAAATAGGCTTTCACGCTGGCTGAGACGTTCGAGGGAGCGTCGACGTAGATGCCCCAGCCGCCGTCTTCATTTTGGTGTTGAAGAATCCAGTTGCAGCACTTCTGGAAGCGCACCGGATCGCCAGTGCCGAGCAGCGTGTGCAACAGAATGTAATCGGATTCTAAAGTTGTATCGGCGACCAACTCGCCGCACCAGTAGCCCTGTTCGTGCTGCTGAGAAAACAGGAATTTACGCGCGCCATCCACGGCGGCTGCAACCCGGCTGGAAAGGTCGTCAATTTTTCCGAAGCGCAATAGCGGCGCACTTGAAGCCGAAAACGAGGGGGAGTTTTCTTCCATATTGAATTCTTTACTCCGCACTGACCGCGCTGGGGGCGCTGGCAATCGCCTCCACGATTTCGGGAGGCAAGCCAAAACGCACGTTCTCGGGCATGACCTCGACTTCCTGCACGTTGCCGAAGCCTTTGCTGCTCAAAAACTTCACCACTTCTTCCACTAAGCATTCCGGGGCCGAAGCACCCGCCGTCAGAGCAATGGTCTTCACATCTTCCAGCCACTCCGGCCTGATATTTTGGAAGCTGTCTATTAGATGCGAGCTGGTGCCCAGGTTGCGCGCAACTTCCACCAAACGATTGGAATTCGAACTGTTATCCGAACCCACAACCAGCAGCAGATCGGCATCGGAAGCCACATGTTTCACCGCAACCTGCCGGTTCTCCGTGGCATAACAGATGTCCTGAGCCGCCGGTCCCTTGATATTTGGGAATCGGTCGCGCAAGGCGGCGATAATGTCTTTAGTCTCGTCCAGACTCAAGGTGGTTTGCGTCAGATAGGCCACGCGATCCGGATTTGGCACGGTGAGTGCCTTTACCTGCTCGGGCGAGCCCACCACCTGGGTCACAACCGGAGCCTCGCCCAGAGTTCCAATGACTTCGTCGTGGTCGTGGTGGCCAATCAGAATCAGCGAATAGCCTTCCTTGGCAAACTTGACCGCCTCCACGTGAACTTTCGTGACCAGCGGACAGGTTGCATCAATCACCCGTAAATTGCGGGCTCGACTGGCTTCGCGCACTTCCGGCGAGACTCCGTGCGCGCTGTAAATCACGCGCTCGCCGGGAGGAACTTCGTCCACGCTGTCGACAAAAATCGCGCCTTTGCCTTGCAGTTCCTCGACCACAAAGCGGTTGTGTACGATCTCTTTGCGGACGTAAATCGGCGGCCCAAAGGCTTCCAGGGCAATTCGAACGATATCGATCGCGCGAACCACGCCCGCGCAAAAACCGCGGGGCTTCAATAAAAGCAGCGTCTTGCCATTGCTATTAGGCACAATTAGGGTTCCTGTAAGGGTACACTTCCCCACTATGGTTTATCTATTTAAGCTACCCGAAAGAACCAATTTGGTCAACGTAAGCTCAAGAACCGCATAGGATTAGCAGTGATTGGCGACAGGAAGCAGCGAACGGAGAAAAGAAGCATCGAATCCCCGATGCGCCACCCGTGAAGTTCTACCAGACTCGCTTCACGTCGTATTGATCGAGAACGGCGTCGGCGCTCAGAATTGGCGCATTCAACGCCTGGGCCTGAGCCACCAGCAGTCGGTCGAACGGGTCGCGGTGATGCAATGGCAGCAGCCCTGCCCGGATCGCTTGTTCCATGCTGATCGGCAATTCCTCAAAGCCCTCTTCTTCGGCGTAGCGCGGTAACTCCGTCGCCAGCGAGAGAGCATCGAACTTCCCGAGATTCACCTTGATTGCCAACTCCCACGCAATCGCAGCCGATACCAGAATAGTGTTGTTCTGGTTCGCAACCATGGAGGAAGCGCGTCGCGACAGCTTGGATTCGTTACCAAACCACCAGATTAGAGCGTGAGTGTCGAGCAGAATTTTCACTCGAAACCTAAGTCTGCCAATTCCTGATCGGTGAGCGGGTCGAAGGCATCTGCGGTGTATGAGATTTGTCCCTTGAGCCGGCCCGGGATACGTTTTTTCGAGGCGGAACCCAGCGCCACCAACTTGGCGACCGGCTGCTTGCCGCGAGCTATAACGACTTCCTTCCCCGAGCAAGCTTCTTCCAATAACCGCGACAGGTTCGTTTTGGCTTGATGGACAGTGTATTTCATTGTTAGCTAAGTATATTAGCTAATGCAGTTGGGCGTCAACAGAAAATCCAACCGGGTGCCCCACGTCTCGCGATTTTTCGAGATGTGGGGTCGGGAAGTGGCAAGACTCCGCAGATCAATCATGCGCACGCGCAGGTATGATCCGTTCGTGTAGGGCGGACGTTCCTGTCCGCCGCCTGGAGGCCCAAATCGACAACCGCGCCAGCTCCGCACAGAGGTTTTGTCACCGCGATGGGGGGCCGCAACTCTCAATGAGCGCTATGGCCTGATTACAGAAGTTATCGAGCAAGCACCTTCGGCTTGATGCGAAAAGAAAAGCCGCCTAGACGTCAGGCGGCCTGTATTCTTTAATTCCGAACGGCTCAAAGCATCACTTCGTCACCCGAAAGGCCACGTTGCTCTTGAGCGTTCCCTTGGGTGTCGTCACTTCGACCGTGCCAGTAGTCGCACCGGTTGGTACGTCGGTCGTGATCAAGGAAGCCGAGACCACTTTGAAGACCGCTGCTGTGCCGTTAAACGTGACGCTGGTTGCGCCGATCAGATTGGTCCCAAGAACCTTGACGGCCGATCCCACCTTCCCGGAGTTGGGCTGCGTTTCCACAAACGGGCCCAGACCTACAGACAGGCTGAAGACCGTCCCATCGCCGTTCGCACCGCCACCGGGGGCTGTTCCGTAGAACTTCCCATTGGTGTCCTGGACCAGCGCCGCTGCGGTGAACTCACCGTCCGTGCCATCGAAGGTGTGCAGTGTTGTCAGCTTGCCACTTGGCGTGATTTTGAAGATGGTGCCGTCGCCCGCGGCCCCCCCGGAGCTAGTCGTCCCATAGAAGTTTCCATCGGTGGCCAGTACCAAGGTCGCCTCGGGAAAGCCGTACGGGCCGAAGCTGTCCAGCGTCGTCAGCTTGCCGCTGGGGGTGATCTTGAAGACCGTTCCATAACCGTTGGCTCCGCCCTGGGTCGCTGTCCCGTAGAAGTTCCCATCCGTGGCTTGAACCAGTCCGGCGATTGGGTTGGCGCCGTCCGTGCAACCGCTTTGGGAGCAGAAGTTATAAAGCGTGGTCAGCTTGCCACTGGGGGTGATTTTGAAGACCGTTCCGCCACCGTGGGCTCCGCCTTGGTTCGCCGTCCCGTAGAAGTTCCCATCCGTGGACTGGACCAGCGCGGCTTCGGGGCCGGCGCCGTCCGTGGAGTCAAAGCTGTGCAGCGTGGTGAGCGTACCAGTGAGGGTGATTTTGAAGACCACGCCACAGCCACCAGAGCAGGCGTTGCTGGCCCCACCAAAGAGCGTTGTTCCGTAGAGGTCCCCATTGGTAGCCTCTACCAGCGGCGCAGCGGGGCCGTTTCCGTCCGAGCAACCGCTTTTGGAGCAAAAGGTGTAAAGCGTGGACAGCTTGCCACCGGGGCTGATTTTGAAGACCGTCCCACCGCCATTGCCCCCCCCGAACGTTGTCCCGTAGAGGTTCCCGTTGGTGTCCTGGACCAGCGTCGCTTGGGGCTCGGCGCCGTCCGAGCAACCGCTTTGCGAGCAAAAGCTGTAAAGGGTGGTCAGTTTGCCGGCTAAGGTGATCTTAAAGACCGTGCCACAGTTAGCGACGCAGCTTCTGTCGCTGTTGGCCCCGCCGTCAGCCGTTGCCCCGTAGAGATCCCCATTGGAGGCCTGGACCAACCCCGGGAAGACTTGACTGCCGTCCGTGCCGTCGAAGCTGTGCAGCACAGTGAAAGTCTGCGCGTTCGTGCTCGTCACCAACAAAGTCAAAGTGAAGATCGCTGCCAGGTGGCTCACGGCGATGGAGAATCTTTTGCCTCGCATAAGGTTAATCCCTTCCCTTAGTTTTTAGTTGGTTTTGTTACACGATCTAAGGACCATATTTGGCTGCGATTCCCCCAAAGTGTGCGGGACTCGACAGCAGTGCATTGCGACCGTAAGAAAATCGCAGATTCGATTCTTGGTCATTTGGAGTGCCTCCCCGGTGCGAGGTTCGCGAAGCACAAATG
>JBEKGG010000131.1:0-14058 GCA_050012915.1 Terriglobales bacterium
GTTAAATAATCGCAATGCGAGTTGGCCGGGTTGTTTGACCACAGATGTAAACATCTTCGACTCAGCTTCCCATTGTTGAATTTGAAGCTCTTGGATTTGGTCGGGAGTCTGGTTGTCAACTGGAGGCGTATCAGCTAGAGCCACGCGCGGAGCATCCTGCTTAATTTCGTATGGATCGGCGCCGACGGGAACGTACTCATCGGTGCCTTCGTAGCCTGCTCCGCTCTGCTGGCGATCGAGCATCTCTCTGATATCCGCCGACGTTTCCCACCACGGGGCCTGAATGCGATGCCACGCGAAGGCAAGCACGGCGAGCATAGCGAGGCAGATCAGTAGGCGGATGATCCAGCGCTGCGAAGCTAGAGTGACGAGTAGGGCGAATGCAAAATTCAAGCACAGCAGCCAGCGCCAGGGAAGTTGGAGGTAGCGCAACTCAGGCAAGTGCTGCCAGAACCAGCCGCTGAATGAAAAGTTGAGGAGAACCGCGAACGAAGCCCAAGCCATGAGCATCCACCAGATGCGGGGTTGTCGGCTTTTCCAGGTGCGGGAAAGATACGCAGCAATCGCGAGCAGAATGATTTCCGCTGATGCCACCACCGAGACGAAGAGGTTGAAACGATTGTGGTCAACGTCGTTGATATTCACAAACAGGAAATTATCCTGCGGACGCACGCCCGGAGACAGCACTTCGGCAATGTTCACCCATCTTTGCTCGTATGCTGCCGGTACCAGGAAAAATGCTGCGAGAGCTGCGCCCAATAAAACTGCCAGCGCGCCGTTGAGCAGGACGCGCGGGGAGCGCTGAAGAATAGCGAGAATTACTAGCAGTAGCGCCAGCGAATAGTTCACCATCACGGCAGCGGGAATGTTGGTCAGCCAGGCTGCGGCCACGATCAATGCCAGGGGGACGACGGCGTTTGCTTGCTCGTCTTCCGATTGCAGGGCGTAGAGAAAAAGCAAAGGCAGGAGTGCACCCGCCAGCAGTTCCGCGAACGCGCTTCGCCAATATACAACGACGATGAAATAAGGATTGGCAGCATAGAACGCCGCAGCAAAAATCGCATCGCGACGGTTTAACCAGCGCCGCGCCAGAAGAAACATGGAGGATCCCGATAGAGTCAATGCCATCCACACATAAGCGCCGGGAACTGCCTTCCATGGCAACAATGCTCCCAACAACGCGCCCAGCGCCCACGATGCGGGAGGATAAAAAACGAATCGGGCCTCGCCGTATCCGTACTGTGCCATCGCGGCCCACCGCGGGTAAATGATTCCGTGCTTCCACTGGCCGAGAACTTCCATCCAGGAGTTGAGGTGGAATTCGAAATCGTGTCCCGAGGGACTGCCGAGGAAAAAGAACGGGACTATCACCAGGAACGAAATCGCCATCACGACGAGCAGAGGCAAGAGTCGGTCGTCGAAATTCTTGTGGACGTTTTGCCGCGTCGTCGGCGTTCGCTCCAAAGAAGACGAGTTCAGCAGGGGATTGCCTCCGGCGCGCAGATGGGCCACAGAGATTGTGGCCTAAGCCAAGCAAATGGGCAATTTGGGATCGGGGCGCCGCAAAAAATGCGACTCGGATTTCACAGTAAATTAACTTGGCTGCCACTTTCTCGAAATCGCCGCTGGTTAGACTTTGATCATTCGAGGTGGAACGAACCCGGCACTGAGAGGTCCGCACGAGAGACGGCGTGCGGGCCTCTTGGTGTTTTGGGTTTGCAGCTTGATTGTGGGTGCAATTTGGCGGAGAATGGTGTGCCTCGACTGCTACGATGTTTTCCCCCAGATGGCAGCTGAGAGGGCCCCTTTTGGTACTCGCTTCCCTTGGAGGTCACTGTGAGATCACTCCGCTTGGTCTGCCTGTTCGCGATTTTCTTCTGCACGATTGCGCTGGCTCAGAAGAATCC
Source organism: Terriglobales bacterium (assembly GCA_050012915.1). GTDB lineage: Bacteria > Acidobacteriota > Terriglobia > Terriglobales > Acidobacteriaceae > JABDBE01. Next base: position 1,908 of record JBEKGG010000131.1, read on the forward strand.
GGTCCCGTTAGTCAACCAGCCATTAGTTCCGGAGAGCACAAAACCGGGCAGTCACGGATTCACTCTTACGGTGAACGGGACAGGTTTTTCGTCTGGGGCCGTCGTGAATTGGAATGGAACACCACGGACGACTGAGGTTATTTCGAGCAGCCAACTAAACGCGACGATCAGCGCGACTGATGTGGCAAAGGCAGGTACTGCGTCGGTGACGGTCGTGAACCCGCCGCCCGGCGGTGGGACTTCCAGCGTGGTGTATTTTCCGATCCGGCAGCCCTTGTCGTCGGTAGCGCTGGCAGCTCATCCCACTTCGATTGGCTATGGTGCAGTTGCCGTGGGAGACTTCAACAATGATGGCAAGCTCGACGTCGTGTTGGGGCAAACGAACAACAATCAAACCGGTTGGACCATATCTTTGTTTCGAGGAAACGGAGACGGAACGTTCAAGGCGCCCGTCCAAAGTTTTATATCGACTGAAGCAGACCTTGCACAGCTGATAACGGGTGACTTTAACGGAGACGGGAATTTAGACCTGGCGGCCTACGAGGTATACGGTGGAGATGCGGGCACCGAAATCCTGCTCAACAACGGTAAGGGCACATTCAGGGATTCAGGTCACGGGTTTGCCGATATAGGAGTGTTCGCCGACTTCAGGGGGAACGGCGTTCTGGACGCAATTGCAAGCGGCCAGGGTTATGACGATGGGATTGCTACCATCGAACTAGGAAATGGCAAAGGCGGCTTCACGCGGGGCGAGCAGCTTAATGTTTTTGATGAAGGAGCTGCTCCGGCTGCAATTGGCGACTTCAATGGTGACGGCAAACTGGATCTCGCGATACCAGAACAGGGCGGCGGCGGAGTGATGGTCTTCCTGGGAAACGGTGATGGAACGTTTGCTGAAAAGGGTGTGACATATTCGTCGAAATACGGCAGCGCATTAGTAGCCGCCGATGTTAATGGCGATGGCAAGCTGGATCTAATCGATAGCGGTTGCGTATTGCTGGGCAACGGCGATGGAACGTTTACTGAGGGCAGCTGTATCAGCCTGCCGTTCAACCTGATGACGGTGGGCGACTTTAACGGTGACGGAAAATTGGACTTGGCAGGCATAGCCTACAATTTCGAGACCAACACGCAAACGTTCATGATCGCGCTGGGCAAAGGCGACGGTACATTCCGTGCTCCGGTCGAGGTGGCAGCTGGGTCTCTTCCCTACGGGTTTTCCGGACAGGGGATTGGCGCCGGCGACTTCAACGGCGACGGCAAGCTGGATCTGATTGCGCCAGCGTCGGGGGTCACGGCGGTGTTTTTACAAACGATCGCAAGCGTCACTCCGAATACTCTCGCCTTCGGAAACCAGAGCGCCGGTACTAAGAGCGCGCCACAAACAGTAGTCCTCAAGAACATCAATAGCGCGGCGCTCGCGATCAGCGGGATCACATTTATTGGAGCCGATCCCAAAGACTTCAGTGAAACAAATGATTGCGGTACGAGTCTCCCGCCAGGAGGCAGCTGCAAGATCCATGTAATCTTCTCTCCGAAAGTCACTGGGGATCTCACGGCCTCGGTGCAGGTGAGCTACTTGGGAGGTCCGCAGTTGGTTTCGCTGACTGGAACCGGTGTTTCCGCCGCAACCGTCTCGCTGACGCCGTCCAAGTTGACGTTCCCCTTGCAACTACTCGGAACGACGAGTTCGTCGCAGACAGCGACATTGATGAATACAGGTTCGACGACGGTGACGATTTCAAAGATTTCCACTGCCGCGCCTTTTAGCGAAGCCAACAACTGTCCTGAGAGCCTGACAGTAGGACAAAGTTGCGATATCCAAGTGTCATTCGCGCCGACCGCAAAGGGATCTGCGTCGGGCAAGCTCTCAGTAACCGATAATGCAACGGGCAGCCCGCAAACGGTGGCGCTTTCGGGTGTGGGAACGGTGGTCGAACTTTCGCCGATTGGCGTGAATTTTGGGGAGCAGAAAGTTGGGACTAAGAGTGCCCCAGTTCCGGTTAAATTGACCAACGCAGGCAAGACATCGCTCTCGGTTAGCCAGATCACGATTACCGGCGCCGACGCGGAGGATTTTTCTCAGACTAACAATTGCGGCAGCAGCGTACCCGCAGGCGGAAGTTGCACCATGAAAGTCGTGTTTGAACCCACGGCGACTGGGCAACGCACGGCGAAGTTAACGATTAGCGATGACGGTGGCGGTAGTCCACAAACCGTGACCCTGTCGGGAACGGGAACTTAGGATTGAAACGACGGTGGGAGCCTGACGCCTAGGCGGAGGTGACTTCTTCGGAATTGCGCTGCTGGCGGAGCTTCTGCAGAAATTCTTCCTGGTTGAACGACTCGTGATTGCGTAACAACTCTAAGAGAGGGTCGTCGAGTTCTTCCTTGGGCTGGGAGTCGGGTGGATCGTATTGATCGCCAGCGGCCAGGATGCGCGGAGTGATTTGTAACGCAGGAAGCATCCCCGGACGACTGGTTAGGAATCCGATAAACCTCGCTACCTGGGCGCGCTCGTCTGTCGTACGCGCAGCGAACTGGATGCCCATACCGAATCCAGGATGCATCACGCGAACCGTGCCTTCCGCCTGGACTTCAACATCTTCCGCATTCAGACATAAAGTGATGCCTGAGCGTTCGGGAAAAGGCGATTCGGTTTCAACGTAACACCCACCTAAGCTGAGATCGGTCAAAGTACACTGCGATACGGGCTCGGGATCGGGCGGCGGAATCTCCGGTGCGTTCGCCGCTACCCACGATTTCAGCGTGGCGCGCAAGCTTTCGGAAAGATCGATGAAGCGGACGCCCGCTTGTCCATTGGGACTTGCCCAGGCCAGTTCGCCGCTGGCCTGAATTTCGGTGTGGCTGTCTGGAAGATTGAAATGGACACCGATCGTGGTGCCTGGGCAAAGCGGTTGCGCCGCCAGAACGTCCATGCCATCCTCACTGAGATCAAGCAGGATGCCTTCGAGCGGCGGCCCGTCCGGGACCTGAAGCTGTATGGGAACTTGAACCGGCACACGGAAAGATCGGCGGCGTTCACGCTTGATCAGGGCGGTGGCGGCACGCAGACTAGCTTCGGCCTGCTCCGCATCAATTGGTTTGTAGAGAATGAAATTCGCGCCGGCGCCGAAGACGTTGCGCACTTTTGTCTTGTCGCTCAGCAGGGCGACGGTTACGGCTTTGACACCCGAAGTGGTTTGACTGGCATTTTGCAAAACGAGTGAGGCGCTGTGTGGATCGTCGAAGTCAACGATGACCGAGTCAAATTTTTCTTCGGTCAGGCGGCACATGGATTCGGGATATCCGCAGCAGGCGACGGCGACGCCGCAGCGGGCGAGCAGCGGAGTCAGAACTGCCGCTGCCTCTTCGTCCTTGGAAACCAAAAGTGCTTGAAACGTCATATGGGGTTTATGTGGGGCGAATGAAATCTCCGAGGGTTAAGGCCAGCGGGGAGCCACTCCGCGAGCCGGCTTGGCAGGGGCAGTCGAAGCGCCCGAAGAAGCCGACGCAGCCTTTGCCGCAGTGCTGGGCTGCTCATCGACATCGGCCAATACGGCCGCGTCGTCGTCCTCGATTTCGGCCAGCAGAGGAGCCACTTCGCGTAGCTTTTCGGCCGCCTGCTGCAGCAACTCAATCTGCTTGGCCAACTGCGCGTAACGGGCCTGCTTGTGCCGCAGAACCTCATGAATGTCCTTCATACAACCCCCTGTTGCGAATCTAAGGAGCCCGCGGGCAATCGTCAATCGTTATACTCTTCGGGCAGATTACCGCAGTAACCGGGCTGAGCCGGGAATACGGGAATCAACGATGGAGGGTAGTTGAAAGATAGCCATTTCGTGCCAGCAATTAGCACCAATGTGGAATTTACATCAAAGCGGGAAGATCTTAGCCTGTCATTGAGCAGTTCTGGGGGAGGGCTGTTCGGGCGTCCCACGACTCGAAAGGGTTGTGGGGCGCTTCTTAATTTGTTGGGAAGTATTTCTCCGCAAGTTGGCCCCTCCAAGCGGGATGTGTAACAATTCCGATCAGTCCCTGCCAAGAAAAATCATTTGTGGATTGCGTGCAAGCCATTCGCGGAGCCTCGATTTGAAATCCAAGGATTTTTTTCTTCTGGCTCTGCTGACTCTCGGAGCGTTGCTGGTCCATGGGTACCATCCCTGGGCGGAAGACGCGGCGCTTTATCTTCCGGGGGTCGAGAAAATCCTGCATCCGGAGCTGTTTCCATTCAACGCGCAATTTTTCGAGTCGCATGCGCATCTGACATTTTTCCCAAATTTCATTGCCGCCTCGGTGCGAATCAGTCATCTTCCTTTGGAAGTTGTCCTCTTTTTTTGGCAATTGACTTTCATTTTTCTTTTTCTACTGGCGTGCCTGCAATTGATCAGCAGATGCTTTCCCGACGAAAAGGCGTGCTGGGCTGGGGTGGCGCTGGTTGCGGCGCTTCTGACTCTGCCGGTGGCCGGGACCGCTTTGTACATCATGGATCAATACCTAAATCCGCGAAATCTGGTTGCGTTCGCTGCGATTTTCGCTGTCCTAAAAGTCATCGACGGAAAGTACTTTCAAGCCGTGTTGTTTCTCGCGTTCGCGGCGGCGATGCATCCGCTGATGTCGGTTTTTGTTCTTTCTTACTGCGTGGTGCTGGTCGGTGTTGAGAAATTTGATCGGAGATTCGCTGGTGTCGGCTGCCTGCTGCCGTTCGGACTCTCATTTGATCCGCCTCCGCCTGCCTATCATCAGGTGGCGCTTTCCCATTCGTACTTTTATTTGCTGCGCTGGCAATGGTATGAGTGGCTGGGGGCGATCGCGCCACTTGTAATCCTATGGTGGTTCAGCCGAATTGCTGGTTCGCGAAAGTTACGCACCCTCGACCAACTGTGCCGGGCATTGATTGTCTATCAGGTTGTCTATTTGGTTGCCGCGGTGGCGCTATCCATCCCGGCACGGTTCGAGAGCCTGGCGCGGCTCCAGCCCATGCGGAGCTTGTATCTGCTTTATGTGCTTTTCTTTTTATTCGGGGGTGGACTGCTCGGCGAATATGTATTGAAGAATCGAATTTGGAGATGGGCAGCGCTTTTTGTTCCTCTGTGCGCGGGCATGTTTCTGGTCCAACGCGACTTGTTCCCCGCGAGCGCTCAAGTTGAATGGCCGGGAGTCGCGCCGAAAAACCAATGGGTGCAAGCCTTCGATTGGGTTCGTGCCAACACGCCGGTTGATGCGATCTTCGCCCTGGATCCCTGGCACATGCGAATTCCGGGTGAGGATGAAAACGGTTTTGAAGCAGTCGCGCAACGCAGCACGTTGGCGGATGGGGACAAAGCCAGCGGTGCTGTTTCGATGTTCCCTGCGATGGCCGACGAATGGGAACGACAGATGCAGGCGCAGAAGGGGTGGAGCAAGTTTCAACTGCAGGATTTTTTCCGTTTGCAAGCGCAATACGGAGTCAGTTGGGTGGTTCTGCAGCAACCGGGAATCGCCGGCCTGGACTGTCCTTATCGGAATGCCGCCGTTGTGGTTTGCAAAGTGGACTGAGCGCAAGCTGTAATGCATCTGGGCTCGTCTAGAGCATGGTTAGGATTTGCTTGCTTACTTTGCGGAGATGACGAAGTCGACGACTGCGGTAGCGTTTTCGCGGACGCTGGCCTGCTTCTCCCAGGTCCGGGGATCGGAAAAGACGGGGCGCTCGACCTTCTTTTCAGTCAGAACATCGAACGCCGTCTGTTGTCCCAGGATTTGCCAGCCCTCGTGCCAGGCAACGATTTCGTAGTCTCCCGGTGGAACATCAGTTAACGTGAACGCGCCGCTCTCGTCGGTTACAGCGTAGTACGGATGCGGCGCAACGAACATTTCGGCATTCATCCATACGTGTCCGCCATTGCATTTCACGTTGACCAAGCCAGGGGTATTCATATCGCGAGAAATGGGCTGATTGACGAAAGGAAATACAAGGTTGTAAGTGGCCATGCCATCCATGTGAACGGTGTGCAGTGTGGCGTCTGAACTCTTCATCTGGAGAGCGCTGCCCTCGGGAACCAACAAGATGTGAGGTTCGTAACGGCAAAACCGCTGGTCCAAAGATCGTCGCTCGGGAGGAAGATCAAACGCCTTCCCACTGGAAATGCTTTTGATGTATACGACTGTATTTGCGACGCCGCCCTGAGGACCGATAATCAGCCGTTCCAGGTCGCGAGTCTTATGTGAATCAGGGTCGCAAACCTGCACATCTTTCGTGATGGCAAGCTTGAGCAGGTGAGGTTCCGGCCCGGACCACTTGACGGTCCCTTTGATGGTGCCGCCGTTGGGGACGGAGATAACTCGGTAGTCGCTGCTTTGGCCCGCGGCGTGCGCCCCGGTCAACAGCAGTCCAACTGCAGCCGCAAATACTGCGATTCTGCGCATCCTCAGCAACTTTTCCTGATGCTAGGTGTGAGGTTCGGACGGGGTCAAGTGACCGAGGTAATTGCGAACGATCCAGTTTGGGATTGACGTCGGCGAGTGGTTGACGGGTTGGAGTTCGAAGCGTTCTTGGTTTTAATCTGCGTGGCTTGCGGCGGGCGACACCGGACCCGGCAGTTCGGCCTTCTTGCGGCTCGATCGCAGTCGCAGCCGGTCCATGTACAGGTAGACGACAGGGGTCGTGAACAGGGTCAATGCCTGGCTGACAATCAATCCGCCCACGATGGTGAGGCCGAGCGGTCGGCGAAGCTCGGAACCGGTGCCCGTACCCAGAGCCAACGGCAGCCCTCCGAGTAACGCCGCGGCGGTCGTCATCATGATTGGACGGAAGCGCAGCACGCAAGCTTCGTAAATTGCGTCGATGGGAGCTTTGCCTTCTTTGCGTTCCGCCTCAAGAGCGAAGTCTATCATCATGATGGCGTTCTTTTTGACCAGGCCGATCAGCAAGATAATGCCGATCAGTCCAATCACATTGAGCTCGTTGTGGGTGATTTTCAGCGCCAGTAGAGCGCCCACGCCCGCGGAAGGGATAGTGGAAAGAATTGTGACGGGATGAATGTAGCTCTCGTAAAGAATTCCCAGAACAATGTAAACCGCGAGCAGAGCCGTGATAATCAAGAGAGATTGATTGGCCAGTGAATCCTTGAAAGCCGCCGCTGTTCCTTGAAAGCTGGCGTGAATAGTTGCGGGAAAATCGATCGAGCGTTCGGCGGCCTCGATCGCCGTGGTCGCCTGACCGAGAGACACGCCGGGAGCCAGATTGAAAGAAATTGTAACTGCCGGCCACTGTCCCTGATGGTTCACACCGAGCGAGGTATTGGCGGGTCCGAAGCGCGCGAAGGTCGATAGTGGAACCATGTTCCCATTGGAAGAGTGAACGTAGACTTTCTCCAGGGTGTCGGGGCTCTGCTGAAACCTGGGGTCCACTTCCATCACTACGTGATATTGATTCAGCGGCTCGTAGATCGTGGAAACGAACCTCTGTCCGAAGGCGTCGTAAAGCACGTTGTCGATGTCGGCTGCAGCCACGCCCAGCCGGCCAGCCGTATCGCGATCGATGATCACATTGGCTTCCAGGCCTTTGTCTTGCTGGTCCGTGTTGACCTGCTGCAATTGCGGCAGGGCGCGCATTTTGTCGAGCAACTGGGGCGCCCAGGTGTTGAGCTGATTGAGGTCTTCCCCCTGCAGCGTGTACTGATATTGCGCCTGCGCCAAACGTCCACCAATTTGCAAGTCTTGCTGACCGTACATGAAAAGCGTGGCACCTGGAACCACGGCAAACTTTTCGCTCAGCTCCTCGACGACCTCGTCCGCTGTCAGCTTGCGCTCGCCTTTGGGCTTTAGCGTGATGTACATGCGTCCCTGGTTCATGGCGGTAGTGCCGCCGCAGAAACCGATCATGGTCGATACATTCGGATCGTGCATGCCGATGTCGACATAGGTTCGCATCTTGCTGCTCATGGCATCGAAGGAAATGTCCTGCGCCGCTTGCACCGATCCGCTGATCCGGCCAGTGTCTTGCTGCGGGAAAAATCCCTTGGGTACGTTGCCGAAAAGGTAGACGCTGAAGCAAGCCGTGGCAATGGTGATCATCAGTACGGCGAATTGATGGCCTAGCACCCACCGCAGGCTTACGCTGTAAATCTTTAGAATGCCGTCGAATATTTTCTCACTAAACTTATATGCTCTCCCATGCTTCTCTTGATGAAGTGGTTTCAGCAACTGCGCGCACATGGCCGGGGTAGTGGTCAGGGAGACGGCTAGGGACACAGCAATGGCGATACTCAGGGTGACCGCGAATTCGCGGAACAGGCGACCGATAATCCCCCCCATGAGAAGGATGGGGATGAAGACCGCGACCAGAGATGTGCTCATTGAAAGCACGGTGAAACCAATTTCGCGGGCACCGCGAAATGCCGCTTGGACCGGCGCCATGCCTTGCTCGAGATAGCGGGTGATGTTCTCCAGTACGACGATGGCATCATCCACTACGAAACCGGTCGAGATTGCCAATGCCATCATCGACAGATTGTCGAGGCTGTAATCCAGGAGATACATGACACCGAACGTGCCAATCAGCGATAGCGGTACGGCGATGCTGGGAATGATTGTGGCCCGAACCGTCCGCAAAAAAACGAATACTACGAGGATGACGAGAGCCACGGAAATAAGAAGAGTTCTTTCGATGTCGTGCAAAGAAGCGCGCACCGTAGTGGTACGGTCTGAGACCACGTCCAAACTGATGGCAGGAGAAATCGAAGCGCGGAGCTGCGGCAGCAGGGCGAGTACATTATCGACCGTCTGAATAATGTTCGCGCCGGGCTGGCGGAAGATGATGAGAATCACCGCGTGCTTGCCGTTCGCGAGACCGTAGATGTGAGCATCCTCGACCGAATCCGAGACTGTGCCCACATCTCCGAGACGGACTGGGGCTCCAGTGGTTTTGTTGTAGGCAACGATCAGAGGGCGATAGTCGTCGGCGTGGGTGATTTGATCGTTGTTGTTGATGGTCCAGTCGGTGGTTCCGTTGGAGACATGACCCTTGGGGCTATTTGCATTCGCCGCGCCTAAAGCTGTGCGCACGGCATCCAGTCCAACGCCGGTGTTGTTCAGCAGATTGGGATCCAACTCGGCTCGCACGGCTGGATTCGCCCCTCCGGCCACATAGACTTGGCCGACGCCGCTTACTTGCGCCAGCTTCTGCGAGAGGATGGAGTTTGCCTGATCGTAGATATTGGGGAGCGTGATGCTGTCGGAGGTCATCGACATGATCAAAATCGGCGCCTCCGCCGGATTCACTTTGCGATACCAGGGGTTGCCCGGCAAGTACGATGGCAACTGACTACGCGCCGCATTAATCGCAGCTTGCACGTCGCGAGCGGCCGCGTCGATGTTGCGGCTGAGATCGAACTGCAGGACAATTCCCGTCGCGCCCAATTGGCTGACCGAGGTCATTTGGTTGATGCCGGCAATGCGGCCGAATTGGCGTTCCAGCGGAGTCGCGACTGCGGACGCCATCGTTTCAGGACTGGCCCCGGGCAGGCTGGCCGAGACCTGGATTACCGGAAATTCCACCTCAGGAAGTGGAGATACAGGCAGTTTAGTGAAGGCGAGCGCTCCTGACATTAACAGTGCCAACGTCAATAAAGACGTCCCAATTGGCCGTTTAATGAAGGGAGCGGAAATATTCATAACTCAGTCTCCGACCGCCGGCTCCTCGACCCGGTTCAGGAGTCCAAATCGTTCGAATCGCTTGGCCAGCCGGTCGAACCACAAACCACAAATAAACCACCGGAGTGGTGTACAAGGTCAGGGCCTGGCTCACTAGCAAGCCGCCGACAATGGTGATGCCCAGGGGATGACGCAGCTCTGACCCCGTGCCGGAGCCGAGAGCCAATGGCAAGCCGCCGAGCAGCGCCGCCATCGTCGTCATCATGATCGGACGGAAGCGAAGCAGGCAGGCTTGAAAGATGGCTTCCTCGGGCGGTTTGTGCTCGACGCGCTCGGCTTCAAGCGCGAAGTCGATCATCATGATTGCATTCTTCTTTACGATTCCAATCAGCAGGATGATTCCAATCAGCCCCACCACGCCGAGATCGTGCCCTGTGATCAACAGCGCGAGGATGGCCCCCACACCGGCCGACGGCAGCGTAGAAAGAATCGTGATGGGGTGAATGTAGCTTTCATATAAAACCCCCAGCACGATGTAGACGGTCACGATCGCCGCCACGATTAGCCATGGTTCCGTCGAAAGTGAATTGCGAAATGCGGCGGCCGTGCCCTGGAAAGCGGAGTGGACGCTGGCCGGCATTCCGATGTCCTGTTCCGCTTGCTCAATGGCTTTGGTCGCGTCGCCCAGAGACATTCCTGGCCCCAGATTGAACGAGATCGTGACCACCGGAAATTGACCTTGATGATTTACTGCGAGCGAAGTATTCGAAGTGTGAATTTGGGTAAAAGCAGAGAGCGGTACCTGGGTGCCGGTGTTTGACTTTACGTAGAGATCTTTGAACGAAGCGGGATTCTGCTGAAATTGCGGATCGACTTCGAGAACCACGTGGTACTGGTTGAGCTGTGTGTAGATGGTCGAAACCTGGCGCTGTCCGAATGCGTCGTACAGCGTATTATCGATCTGCTGCGGCAGAATGCCGAGCCGGGACGCGGTATCGCGATCGATCATTACATCCGCCTCAAGGCCGCCGGCCGACTGATCGCTGGCTACGTCGCGAAGTTGTGGCAAGGTACGGAGCTTGTCCAACAATTGCGTGGACAACCTCGCCAGCTCTTTCGCGTCCGCGTCTTCCATGGTGTATTGGAATTGGGTGCGGCTTACCCGGTCTTCAACCGTCAGGTCCTGCACCGGCTGCATGAACAGCGTGATGCCTTCGACTTGGGCAACCTGCGGCTGGAGCCGGCGAATAATTTCCGATGCACTTGCGTCACGCTCGTCGCGTGGTTTGAGATTAATCTGGATGCGGCCGCTGTTGGGCGTGAGGTTGGTGCCGTCCACTCCGATGAAAGAAGACAGGCTCTCAACGTCTGGATCTTTAAGAATGACGCGCGTAAGCGCCTGTTGGCGCTCTGCCAGAGCCTTGAACGAAATGTTCTGTGGAGCGTCGGCGATGGCGAGGATCACGCCTGTATCCTGCACCGGGAAAAATCCTTTGGGCACGATCACGTACAGGAACAAGGTAAGCGCGAGCGTCCCTACCGTGACCAGCAGCGTGATCGTCTGATGGCGAAGCACAATCTTCAGCGTGCTGCCGTAAAACGAAATTACCTTGTTGTAAAAATCCTCGGACAGGTTATAGAAGCGGCCTCGCTTCGACGGATCTTTGTGCTTGAGCAGCTTCGCGCACATCATCGGAGTCAAGCTGAGAGAGACCGCGGCTGACACCAAAATGGTCACGGCCAGCGTAACCGCGAATTCACGGAACAGGCGGCCGACGATATCGCCCATGAACAGAAGCGGAATCAGCACGGCGATCAGCGAAACCGTGAGCGAGACAATGGTGAATCCGATTTGCCCCGCGCCTTTCAACGCGGCATCGAGCGGGGAATCACCCTCCTCTAAATAGCGGTCGATGTTTTCGATCATGACAATGGCATCGTCCACCACGAATCCGGTGGAAATAGTCAGAGCCATGAGAGTGAGGTTGTTAAGGCTGTAGCCGAGCAGGTACATCACGGCGAACGTTCCCACGATGGAAAGCGGCACCGCGATGCTGGGGATGACGGTCGCGGCAAGATTACGCAGAAACAGAAATATCACCATCACGACCAGGCCGATGGTGAGCATCAATTCAAACTGAACGTCTTTGACCGAAGCCCGGATGGTGACCGTCCGGTCGGTGAGAATTGCGACATTGACCGAAGCGGGCAAACCCGCCTGGAGTTGGGGCAGCAACTTCTTGATGCGGTCCACGACGCCGATAATGTTTGCGCCGGGCTGACGCTGAATATTCACGATGACCGCGGGGTCGAGATTCATCCACGCGGCTTGCATGACATTTTCGATTCCGTCCGTGACCGTGGCGACGTCGGATAACCGCACCGGAGAACCGTTTCGATAGGCGATGACAATGGGCCGGTATTCGTCGCCCACCATCAATTGGTCGTTCGCGCCGATAGTGAAAGATTGGCGCGGACCGTTGAGCGTTCCCTTAGCTTGATCGACGTTCGCGGCGGC
>JBEKGG010000132.1:0-11528 GCA_050012915.1 Terriglobales bacterium
TTCAAATGGCCGGAATGCCGCACATGACCTTTCTGCGCTCCGAGTCTATTTTCGGCCTGTCGTTCGTCATCATGATCTTCGACGACAGCTCGGACAACGATTGGAACCGGCAGAAAGTCCTGGAGAGGTTAACTCAGGTTAATCTTCCGCCAGGGCAAAACCTGCAGCCGCAAATCGGCACCGACTGGAGCACGACCGGCCAGATCTACTGGTACACACTAAGAAGCACCAATCCTCGGTACGACCTGATGGAATTACGGTCGATCGAAGACTGGGTCCTGCTCAAGCAATTCAAATCCGTCACCGACGTGGTGGATGTTTCCGACTTCGGCGGTACGGTGCGCGAGTACCAGGTGCGTGTAGATCCCGACAGGCTGGTGTCGTACGGGCTCAGCATCGGGCAGGTCGAGCAGCAACTCGCCAACAACAACATCAATGCCGGAGGCAGCTTTTTGGAAGAAGGCCTCCAGCAGATGAATGTTCGCGCCCTTGGGCTGTTCAGCAGCGTGCAGGACATCGAACAAACTGTCTTAAAAACTCAAAGTGGAACCGCGCTTCGGGTGAAAGATATCGCGGATGTGGTCCAAGGTCCAAAAATCCGGTTAGGGCACATGGCGCGAGCCAATCACATGGAGGACGGGCGCATCATCGACGAACCCGACGTCGTTCAGGGTGGAGTTCTGATGCGCAAAGGGGCCGAAGAGCAGCCCACGCTCGATGCCATTCACAAGAAAGTCGACGAACTGAACAACGGCCTCCTACCGCCCGGCGTTAAAGTCGTTCCCATGCTCGATCGCAGCGACCTGCTGCATTTCACTCTGCACACGGTCATGCACAACCTGGTCGAAGGCATGATTCTGGTCAGCATCATTCTTTTCCTGTTTTTGCTCAACTTTCGTGCTGGCCTTATCGTCGCGCTCACGATTCCGTTCTCGCTGCTTTTTGCCTCGATTTGGCTAAATGTGAGTCACATCCCGGCCAATCTTCTTTCGCTGGGCGCCCTGGATTTCGGAATGGTGGTGGATGGAACGGTGGTCATGGTGGAAAACATCATGCGACATCTGAACCGAAGCCAGCGGCAAACTAACGGTGGACACGCAAGAACCATTGCCGAGGTCATCCGCGATGCTGTGCTCGAAGTGCGGAGGCCCAGCTTTTACGCCATTATCATCATTATCACGGCATATTTGCCTATCTTCACCTTGCAGCGAGTCGAAGGCAGACTGTTTCGCCCCATGGCTTGGACAGTAGCGTTCGCACTGCTGGGAGCGGATCTCTTCGCGATGATGGGGGCTCCGGTCCTCGCGAGCTTTTTCTTCCGCAGGGGAGTTCACGAACGCCGCAACAAGGTGATGGAGTTTCTGACTGAGCGCTACCGCCGGCGGCTACGCTGGGCGGTTCAGCATCGCTGGGTGGTCGCTGGTGTTGGCATCGCCGCCCTGGCAGGAACACTGTACTTAGGTTTCGGCGGCGTCATCGGAGCGGAGTTCCTGCCGCATCTCGACGAGGGTGCGATCTGGGCGCGCGGCACTCTGGCCAATAGCACAAGTCTTTCGGAAGGTGAAAAATTTACCACCAATTGCCGCTATGTCTTCGCCTCGTTCCCGGAGGTCAAAACCGTCGTGTCACAGGCCGGCCGGCCCGATGACGGAACCGACACCGGCGGATTCGGTAACACCGAGTACTTCGTCGACCTGAAGCCCAAGGACGAGTGGAGGCCGGTCTTCCATCGCAGCAAGGAGGAACTGATCGCGGCCATGAACCGCGCACTGGAAAAATATCCAGGGGCAATCTGGAATTTTTCGCAGCCGATCGAAGATAACGTCGGAGAGACCATGACAGGCACCAAGGGTTCGCTGGCGCTGAAGATTTTCGGGGATGACCTGAAAGTTCTCGAGGAAAAGGGCGAAGAAGTCACGACTCTCATGTCGAGCGTCCCCGGAATGCATGACGTAAAACTCCTGCGCGATTTCGGCCAGCCCAACCTCGATTTGACCATTGACCGCCGCCAGGCCGCTCGTTTCGGAATCAATGTCGCCGACATCCAAGACGCCGTTCAGACCGCCGTAGGCGGTAATGCGGTGAGTCAGGTGCTGATCGGTGAACAGCGCTACGACGTGGTGGTGCGCTATCAAGCGCCCTATCGCAACACTGCGCAGGCCATCGCCAGAGTTCGACTGCTTTCGCCTAGCGGAGAGCGCGTGTCTCTGGCGCAGTTGACGAGCGTAGAGGTCAAGGACGGCGCCTACGATATCTTCCGCGAAGGCAACATCCGCTATGTAGCAATCACGTTCAATGTCAGAGGCCGCGATCTGGGCACCACCGTTGAAGACGCAATCAAACAGATCGGCCAGAAGGTGAAGCTCCCGCCCGGCTACAGCCTTGGCTGGTCCGGCGAGTATGAGAGCGAGAAGCGAGCCGAAGCGCGGTTGGCTTTAATCATCCCGCTAACGATACTCGTCATTTTCATCATTCTCTATGCGATGTTTAAGTCGGCGAAGTGGGCGCTGCTGATTCTTACCAACGTGGCTATGGCGCGAATCGGCGGGTTGCTGGCTCTGCTGGTTACCGGAACGTACCTCAGCGTGTCCTCGGGCGTGGGCATGCTCGCGCTGTTCGGAGTCTCGGTGCAAACCGGCGTGATCATGCTTGAATACATCAACCAGCTTCGTGCGCGCGGTTATTCGATCGCAGACGCCGCAGTCGAAGGCGCGGTACTGAGGCTTCGCCCGATCATGATGACCATGCTGGTGGCAACTCTTGGACTTCTACCCGCTGCGTTGTCGCATGACATTGGATCGGATTCTCAGCGCCCTTTCGCGATCGTCATCGTGGGCGGACTGATCTCCGACTTGTTTCTTAGCATCGTGCTGTTGCCCACGTTTTATGTCTGGATCGCGAGAGATGGCGATCAACTACCGGAACCGGAGGCCGCTCTTGAATAGTTTTGCATTGCTCCGGAACACTGGCGTCATTTTCGTCATAGCCGCGATGCTGGCGTGCGCTCTGATTCGTCCGGCATCCGCTCAAGGCGCTGGGCCAACCAGCGTATCCCTCGACGAAGCGATTCAGATGGCGCTGCAGCACAACCACAATATGCTGGCGCTGATAACCACGATCCAGCAGAGCCAAGCCGAAGAGATCACGCAAAACTTGCGTCCCAATCCCGCACTTTTCGCGGATTGGGAGGATTTGCCTCTTGGCTCGCCTGCCCATCAAAACCCGAGCGTGTATTCCGGTGTGTCTGCGAATGATTATTTGCACAACAACACCGAAGCCGACATCGGGCTCAGCTACCTGATTGAACGTGGCGGGAAGCGCCATGATCGTCTGCAAGCGCAGAGAGACATCACGGCTCAGACCCGCTCGCTGGTGGCGGATAACGGGCGCGGTCTTACGTTTCAGGTCGCCACGCTGTTTTACAACGTACAACTTGCCGAATCGACGCTCGAACTGGCGCAGAAGGACCTGAAGAGCTTTCAGGAGACCGTGGAAATCAGCGAGCATCAATACAAGGCTGGCGCCATCAGCGAGAACGACTACCTGATGATCAAGCTGCAGTTGCTGCAATTCGAAAGCGATCTGGAACAGGCGCAGTTGGCCAGGGTCCAGTCGCTTTCGGACTTGCGGCAGCTACTAGGATACGAATCCGTCTCTCAGGATTATGACGTTGCCGGCCCCTTCGAGTACCAACCAGTGAAGGGCAATCTCGAGGACTTGCAGCTAAAGGCCCTGCAGAATCGCCCCGACCTTCGCGCGGCACAACAAGGCGTGACCGCTGCGAACAGCCAGCTGACATTGCAAAAAGCCATTGCCCAACAAGATGTGACCGTCCAGGCCAATTACTCGCACGTCAATGGACTCAACACCGCAACCATCTATGGGAGCATTCCGCTGCCGATCTTTAATCGCAACCAAGGCGAAATCGCCAAGGCACGCTTCACGATTACCCAAGCGCAAGAGCTGGAGAAGGCGACAAACGGTCAAGCCCTAACCGATGTCTATGATGCCTATCAGGGCCTGCGAACCAATGACAAGCTGGTGCTGCTGTACATTTCGAAGTATCTCGATGCGGCCACGCGATCGCGTGACATCAGCGAATACGCTTACCGGCGCGGAGGCATCAGCCTGCTCAATTTTCTGGATGCCGAGCGCAGTTACCGGGCTACTCAACTTGCCTACCGGCAAGCCCTGGCTTCGTACTTGCTCGCTCTGGAGCAGTTGCGGCAGGCCGTGGGTACGAGAGCGCTACCCTGATTCGACGGTGAAGTTTGTGCCCGCTTTCAGTTACAGTCCATAACGCGAACGTTGCAGCAGTCGCGCAAAGGAGTCGGTTTGTCGGACAAGCAAGACGTGCGGCGCCGGATCGAAGAACTCGGAATCATTCCGTCCATTCGGGTGTCGACAACGGAGGATGCGCTTTTCGCCGCCGAGGCGATCGCCCGCGGTGGAATTCCCATTCTCGAAGTCACGTTGACCGTCCCCGAAGCGATCAAAGTCATTGCACAAGTGGCGCAGCACACGCCAGAAGTGATTGTCGGCGCCGGGAGCGTTCACGACGTTGAAACCGCGCGCCGCTGCCTGGATGCGGGGGCGAAGTTCCTTTCGAGCGACGGCCTTGATCCCGAGACCGTTACGTTCGCCGTGCAACAAAACGTCGTAGTGATACCGGGGACGCTCACGCCGACCGGCGTCATCGCGGCGTGGAAACTGGGTCCAGATTTCGTCAAAGTCGTACCCTGCGGGCACATCGGGGGCGACAACTACATCAAGGATCTGAAGGCGATGTTTCCCTACGTTCCGATGATTGCGGCTGGCGGGGTGAACCAGCGCACCGCATTTAACTTCATTGCCGCCGGGGCGATCGCGCTAGGGGTTGGCGGAGAGTTGATCCCGAGAGAAGCGATCCGGCGGCGGCAACCGGATCGAATTGCCGAACTGGCGCGCAGGTTCCTGGAGTCGGTTAGAAACGCTCGCGACCGTGGAGCACACGCGTAGAAAACGCTCGGCGGAGAGCTTGAAGAACTTCATTTTGCTCCTCCGGCTCACGGCGCGGAAAGATAGAGCTTCTTGTGAATCAATATCTGGCGGTGCTGATTGCGAGCATAACGACCTTTGCCGTCACGAATATTGATGATGCGTTTCTGTTGACTTTCTTCTTTGCCCGTCGCATTCCAGTGCGGCGCATCGTGGCAGGTCAGTACGCTGGTTTTGCCGCTATCGTTGGCATCAGCCTGATCTGCGCCGGGGGCGCGATAGTAGTACCGCATCGGTGGATTCGTTTGCTCGGAGTGCTGCCCCTCGCGATAGGCATCAAGCGCCTGTTGCAGGCGCGCCGAACCGCTGCGGACCGATCGCTCGCCAGTACGGAGAGCGTCGCGTCTATCGCTCTGGTGACGTTGTCAAACGGAGCTGACAACATCAGTGTATACGTGCCGTTCTTTGTCATTGGGCGATCTAATCTGTGGCTGATCCTGATTGCGTATGCCGCGCTCGTTTCGTTGTGGTGCTTCGTCGGCAGGTGGCTTGGAAGCCACTCGCTTATTCTGCGTTCAGTAGATCAGTGGGGTCATTGGGCTGTACCACTAGTGTTCGTTGGGTTGGGAATTTATGTCCTGAGTTCGTGAAAATCTTGAGCTCCCAGGCACCAACCTGTTCCCCAGCCGCAGGATTTGGAGCCGACGGGGACAAAGTGGAACACGAGCACATCCAACTGAGGAGGTTCAAATGAAGCTGGTCAGGTTCGAGGACATCAACGGCAGGGAAACGTTCGTTAACCCAGACCGCGTTAATCATGTTAGCGATTTCGGAAGCGGAACGACCGAGATTAACTTTGGCGATAAAGAAGCGAGCGTCTTCGTCGCGCTGGAGGTCTCAGCAGTTGCTTCGACACTGCTAAAAGCAGCGACACCGAGGTGACCAGCACTTCGATGCGTTTCGAACCGAAGAGACGGTCGCAAGGTGGACGGACGCGCGATTATCCGAGGAACTGACTGACAAGTGAGCGTCCATCAGTCCATTTTGCGTTATCGACGCATCAAGAGGTCATGAAGTTCCGCGCAGCCCAGCGATGAACTCAAGGATCGTGCCCGCTTTCGTCTTAAGGATGCATTCGATGATCAGCAATGATCAGCTTGCTCGAGCTATCCATGACAGCAACTGAGATCATTGCTTGGTGAACGTCCATGCCAATGTAGTTTTCCTGGTTCATAACGGCGCTCCTTTCGGTCAGGGGTGATCTCCAACAATCACGGCTTAACCGCAAAGTGGGCGCCTTTTAAATTGCGTTGCTATAGAGATTTGCCACAACCATCCAAGTCTTCCCAAAATTGACCTGTTTTCTCTTGCGGATTGTCCCATCATCGGTAACCATGGCCAAGAAGCACCATGCGACTCCCACTGTTGATTCTGCACATCCTCGGTGGCACGGTTGGCCTGCTTGCTGGCACCTTCGCGATGTCCGTTCGCAAAGGCAGCCGGCTGCATCGCGCCTCCGGAAACGTCTTCACCATCGCGATGGTGACGTTGGCCTCCAGCGGCCTTTGTCTCGCCATCATGAAATCCCAGCGGGGCAACATCATCGGCAGCATCGTTACCTTCTACATGATCACCACTGCGTGGCTTGCCGGTCGCCGCAGGATCATAGGCAGGGCTGACTGGACCGCCCTCCTGGTCGGTCTCGGCGGCGCAGTCGCCGCCACCACGCTCGGCGTCCAGACCCTCCACCACCCCGACAACAACGTCCCCGCTGGCATGAGCTTCTTCTTCGGTGCCGTCCTCCTGCTCGCCGCCGCCGGAGACATTCGCATGCTCGCTGGCGGCGGCATCGCGGGCCGACAACGCATCACGCGTCACCTCTGGCGTATGTGTTTTGGACTATTTATTGCCACCGGCTCTTTCTTCTTAGGCCAACAACAAGTCTTTCCCGCTTTCCTGCGCGGATCGATCTCACTGACCGTCCTCGCCCTCTTGCCATTTCCCTTCATGATCTATTGGCTGTTCCGCGTCCGCTTTAGCAAGGCTTACAGAGCAGGGCCACCACCCGTAGCGACCCGAAGCAACTTTGTTACGTAGAGCAAAAGAATCGCAAGCGATGTAATGGACGTGGGCATTGGCGGTCGGCTGGAAACAATATTCTTGCCCAGGGCGAATTGTCGAACTCTCAAATGTTTAAATCAGCCCTCTACGCATGGACCACGGGAATGGACCACGGGAATCACAATGGGCGTACGCTGAGAAGTATGAAGCGCGTGGTAATCCTAGGTCGTGGAGCGTCAGGCAAATCGACTCTGGCGAGGCGCTTGGGTGAGATCACGGGACTCCCGGTGATCGACCTTGACAAGGTTTTCTGGCAGGCAGGCCTTTTCCCGACACCTCGCGATAAGTGGGTGGTTCTACAGGAGAAGCTTGTGACCAAAGATGGGTGGATCATGGATGGTGATCTCGGTCCCTACGACGCTGTCGAGGTTCGGCTTCGAGCGGCTGACACAATCATCTTCTTGGACTTCTCGCTTATCCGCTGTGCTTGGCGAGCAATTCGCCGCTCTCGCGAGCGTGCCGATTTCTGGCGTTGGCTCGTGGTGTACCGCTTTCAAAGCCGTCCGATTCTCATGCAGGCAATCGCTACCCATGCAGCCTCTTCCGATTTTCGGGTATTGCGTGACCCTCCCGCACTCAGACGGTTCGTGGCGGACGTTGATCGTAAAGCACGGTCCTGAGGCCTTGCCGGCTGCTGCCCGGAGTCACTCCGTTCGTACCCGTCGTGAACAGGCCGGTCCCCCCGGAGGAACCAGGTGTATGACCCTTGAGAGATCCGTTCTGGTCCGGCAGGGCGGTTCAAATTCCGCCCCGCGATCCAGAAAATCCACAACCCCTATCAATTTCTTGGCACCCAAGCCTCGACGAAGAAGACCGGGTTATCGAGGGTAATCGCATGAGGCTTGTATTGCTTGTCGTCTTGATTGTGCTTCTGCTCGGAGCACTCCCCACTTGGCCATATAGCGCAGGCTGGGGATACTATCCCAGTGGTGGATTAGGCTTGGTATTGCTCATTGTGCTGGTATTGGCTTTGATGGGTCGTCTGTGAATACGGTAGAAACGGAAAATTGAAAGAAGAAAGAAGGATGATAATGACTAGCCAAAGCTCTGCGAAGTGCGCTCATGTCCCCTGCGTTTGCGTCCCACCGGCCGGAGAGAAATATTGCAGTCAATTCTGCAAAGACGCTGGTTCGCGTGAGACCGAGATTGCTTGCGATTGCGGTCACCCGGCCTGCACAAGCTGACTCGTGTGGGTATCGAACAGTCCGTGCAATTTACGTCTTTGGTCTCAGCGTCGGCAACATAAACGGTGGGCATATTATTTTCCCGAATGACACCAGATTTGCCGTGCCCGTGTCCTAACTGCACAATCTCGCGACCCGCGAGATCCTCGTTATGCTGGTTACGAAGGTAAATTGACCCTGATTATCGCCGTTGCGATCATCACCTCAGCGTGCGGCGGGGCTCATTGTCTCGGTCGAGTGGAGAGCTGGCTCCTTGGGAGATACTTTCATGCGGGCTTCGCCCCGTTTTTTCACCGGAGTTTCTTTCGTTCTCATCGCCCTGACGCTCGGTATTGCGCAGGCGCAGAAGCGGGAAATCAAGATCGGATTTTCCGTCGAAGCTATGAAAGGCGAGCGTTGGCAGACCGACCTCGACGAATTTCAGCAGCGCGCCCACGAACTCGGAGCTAGCGTCGTCACCCGCGCCGCCAATGGCGATGATGACCTGCAGTTTCGCCAGATCAAAGAACTGCTCAAGGGCGGCATCGATGTCCTCGTGTTTCTGCCGCACGATACCAGCAAAGCTGAGCGCATTGTGGAAGTCGCGCACGCGAAACATGTTCCGGTGATCAGCTATGACCGCCTGGCCAGTGCGTCGGTCGATCTCTACGTCGGATTCGATCTGTTTTCGGTCGGACTCGAGCAGGCGCAAACTCTGGTGGATCGCGCGCCTAAAGGCAACTACCTGTTGTTGGGAGGCTCACTGCTCGACGCCAACTCGAAAGTCGTTCGCGCCGGACAGATGAAAGTGCTGCAGCCCTTCATCGACCGCGGCGACATCCATGTCCTTGCCGATGTCTGGGTGCCGGAGTGGAGTGCCACCGAGGCTTACATCATGGTCACGAAAGAACTGGACAAGCTCAAGGCTGCCCCGACGGCGATTGTTGCCTCGAATGATGCGATTGCCGGCGGTGCAATCCAGGCGCTGAAAGACAAGGGCTGGTCTGGCAGAGTGCTGGTCTCGGGTCAGGACGCAGATCTCGCCGCCATCGAGCGAATCTTCGATGGCTCTCAGCTGATGACCGTTTATAAGCCAATCGGAAATGAGGCGCGGGCGGCGGCCGAAGCCGCGGTGAAACTCGCGCGGCACGAAGACGTGGAGGGCCGGGCGGAGGTGCCGAATGGCACGGTGACCACAAAAGCCATCCTTCTGCCGCCGATCTGTGTCACTCAGGAAAACGCGAAACAGACCGTCCTCAAAGACGGGTTTCAGAAGCTGGAAGTCGTCAAGCAGGGCCTGCCCAAAGACAAGCAGGCACAGTTGGATAAACCATAGCGCCGGTTTAGCTGCGGGGGTGACTCAGCGACCTTCTCCCAATTGCCGGGAAAAATCCATCGCGCAAAAGACATGAAAAGATGACTGTCGCGAACAGGCGGATGCGTAGGCGATCATAAATCGAAGGTTTCGCGAACCCGGACTTGATTTTTGGTTGGTTTCTAGGAGTACCTATCCATCGAGAGCCACCCGGTCGAAGGCGTTCCGCCCCGATCCGGACTCGCAAAGCAAGAATCCGGAGTGTCGAGGCCCGCTGGGAGGCCGGGGATTCGGTCACAGCAAGGTTGAACTTTATCGGCATCATCAGCCGTGCCGAATTGCGTTGACGTTTTCCAGGTCTTCGATACCGCTAGAATCTATGGAGCAAGGGTCAACACCTCCGCAACTCAGTTTTTCCCTGCCCCCGGAGCGCGCTGGATCTTAACTCCCGCCAGAATTCGCTGCATCTCCGGATCGTCGCGTAGGTTATCGAACAAGCGGTTCCCCGCGACGCCGACAACGTCATCTTCGTGCTGATCGTAAGCGATTTTCAGATACTTTAAGGCGTCCCGCTTATTTCCTTCGAGCGCGTAGGTGCCGGCCAGTGCGAGAGACGAAAATTTTCCCTGATCGTAGAGCTTTTGCTGTTCATTGCGTATGTTCTCGAACATGGCGTGCGCTCCGCCAGCCGCATATCCCTTCTCGGCGGCCGAGGCCACAACCAGCCCCGCGCTGTCATGGCTCAGTACCGCGCTCTTTCTTAACTCCACCAGATAGTTCTGATAGTCGCCCATGTCCAGATAAATTCTCTCCAGGTAACGAGGGGGGGATATGAACTCGGGTTCGGCCTTTTCCATTTGCCGCAGCAGGTCCAGCGCTTCCTGCCGCCGGCCCATCCCATACAAGATGATTCCCTTGTCCGCCAGCACCGACTTGGATGTGGGATCGAGCGCCTGCGCGCGATCAATTTCCGTCAGCGCCTCCGTGTTGCGGCCCATTGTTGCCAGCACCGGCGAATACCAATGATGGGCATTTGCGTTGTTCGGGTCGAGTTCAATCGCGCGGCGAAACTCGCGATCGGCGGTCGCAGCGTCCCACATTCCCCAAAACGAAACAAACGCCAGCGAAGCGTGCGCCTGCGACGATTTGTCATCGAGTTCAACCGCTTTGCGCGCCGCAGCCAGCGCCCGCGGATACGCTTCGCTACTTTTCATCGCGCTAAATTCGCGCAGCAGATTGTAGCAGTCAGCCAGTCCAACATAGGCATCCGAATATCCCGGATCGTGGACAATCGCCTGCGTGAAATAGTCCACCGCCTTTTGCAGATCGTCGGGCGTGCGCTTGTTCCAGTAGTAGCGGCCTTGCAGATAAAGATCCTTGGCTTCCTGATGCGCCGGATAGAACTCAGCGTTCGCAGCCGAGTGCCGCGAATTGCCTGCGGCCCTTATCCCGTGAAACCCGAAGAGCATGATCCCCGCCACCAACAGTAGCGCCAAAACCAGCGCGGCATACTCCAACTTTCGCAAGGGAAACGCCGGTGCCGAAATCAAACTGTCGCGAACGGCCACCGGACTCACTGCCGGCTCTAACTCCGCCTCACGCGCATCGGAGGCTGGCAGCGTGACTGGGCTCGAAGTCGGGACTCCAGAAGTCGGAGCGATCCACCGGTACCCGCGGCGCTCGATGGTTTCGATAAAGATAGGATTCTCAGCGGGGTCGCCCAGCGCATCGCGCAGTCGCTTGATGGCGCTGCTGATGGCACGGTCGAAATCGACAAAAACATCCTGCGGCCAAAGCGCCTGCCGGAATTCTTCGCGCGTCACAACTTCATTCGGCCGGCTCAGCAGGACTCCGAGCGCCCGAAAGGGTAGGTCCTGAATCTTTACCCTGGTTCCTTTCTTCCGCAGATCCCCAGCGCGCAAGTCCGCCTCAAATACTCCGAAGCGCACAAC
>JBEKGG010000133.1:0-11523 GCA_050012915.1 Terriglobales bacterium
AAAAGAAGTGACTCCGGTTTGAGCGATTTGCTGAATCACTTCCGCTGATCCGAGCGGGCGGAGGAAACCGATCAGGACCTGGCCACGACGCATCAATGAAAGGTCGGTTTTTCCGGTGACGTCGTTGGACCCGTAGCAGAGAACTTGCACGATGATATCGGCGTTGGCGAAAACGGCGGCGCGACCAGGAAGGATCTTCGCGCCCTTTTCGATATAGAACGCGTCGGGATAGCCGGCTTCAACTCCCGCGCTCTTTTCGATGACGACTTCAAGTCCGGCCTTGAGAAGGTTGGGCACTACCAGGGGAACGAGTGCGACCCGCCGCTCGCCTGGATAACTCTCCTTGGGTACACCAATAATCACGGAGTGGTTTCCTTTTGAATTGGGTAAAGCACGAACCCGACATTGTAGCGGATGAGCGTCCGCAATGCAGTGATGCATCTGAACTGCGATCGATCAGTCCTTCTTGGGAGGGGTCGCAGCTGGCGGGGCGGTCTCGGTCTTGCCGTCGTCTTTCTTGACGTCTTCCGGTTTTTGTTCGAGGTTCTGCACGATTACGGAGATTCGACGATTCGATGCGTCGAGCGGCTGAGCGGGGGTGCGCAGCATTTGATCGGCGTAGCCTCGGACTTGCGAAACCTGGTCCGCTCGCAAACCGTCGTGCTGCATCAGGCGGCGGGCGGCGTTGGCACGGTCGGTAGAAAGCTCCCAATTGCCATATTCACTGCGGCCGGTGTAGGGCTTGGAATCGGTGTGACCTTCGATAGAAAGATGATTGGGAATTTTCCCCAGTTCCCGGGCCAGCAGCGAGAGCAACTCTTTGCCGTTATCGCTGGGAGACGAGTTGCCTACCTGAAAGAAGGTTCCGGTTTCGGTCTCGAGCAATTCGATGCGCAGGCCTTCGGGGGTTATGGTCATCTCGATCTGGTCTTTGATTTTGTCAAAATCTGGGACCTTGCTGATGGCCTTCTCCAGTTCTTCTTTCAATTTCGGCATGTCGTCCTTGGTTATAGCGAGGGCCTCGGCAGTACCTACTTTAATGGAGCCCATTTTGTTGGCGGTTCCGGCAGGGTCTTTGAAATAGCCGGCTACGGCTTCCTTTACAGGCTTGCTGGTGTTGAGAAGCCAGAGCACGATGAAGAGCGCCATCATCGCCGTCACGAAGTCGGCGTAGGCGACCTTCCAGGCGCCGCCGTGATGTCCGCCGTGTCCGCCTTTTTTTTTGATGATGATGATGGGACGTGAATCAGGCATGGGAAATGTTTTCTATTACGCTTATGCCGAAGCGGCTGCTGCATCGGCGGGCGGCGCCTCTCCGGCGGGCGCTGCATCGCCTCCTCCCTTGCAATGTTTTTCCGCTTCGATGAACGAAGGGCGCACATGGCCTGGAATCGCGCGGCGGGCGAATTCGACCGCCATAATGGGAGCGCTTCCCTTCAAGAAAGAAATCATGGCCACGCGCAGGACATGCAGGTAGGCGCCTTCATCCTCGGCGATTTTCTGCATACTGGCTGCGAGCGGGCCCACTAATCCGTAGCAGAGCAGGATGCCAAGAAATGTGCCGACCAGAGCGGCGGCCACTTTGTGACCGATTTCCTCCGGCGGCCCGCCGAGCGCTCCCATCGTAATCACTACGCCAAGCACGGCGGCGACAATCCCCAAGCCGGGCAAGGAATCGGCCATGCTGCTGAGCGAGGCGATGGGCAAACTGGCGCCGTGATGGTGCACTTCCATATCAAGGTCCAAGAGTTGATCCAGATCAAAAGCTTCGACTCCGGTGACTGCCATGCGCATGGTGTCGCAGAAAAAATCGCGGACGTGATGATCTTTGATGAACGCGGGATATTTCAAGAGAATCGGGCTCTTCGCCGGGTCCTCGACGTCAGCCTCTAACGCCATCAAGCCTTCGCGGCGTGCCTTGTTTAAAAGTTCATACATCATTTTGAGCGAGTCGAGGTAACGCAGCTTGGTAAATTTCGATCCCCCAAACACGCCGATAACGCCGCCCACGATTTGTTTAAGAATGTGAAGCGGGTTGGCAATCAGCACAGTTCCGATCGCAGCGCCTCCAATGACGACGAGTTCGGCAGGCTGAACCAGGACTCTGACGTTGCCATGCTCCATCAGGTAGCCGCCCAACACCGAACCGAAGACAATGACGATTCCAATGATTGCAAACATAGGGGATCAGATCTCCGAACTGCCCTGGCTTCCT
The DNA here is from genome assembly GCA_050012915.1 of Terriglobales bacterium. GTDB lineage: Bacteria > Acidobacteriota > Terriglobia > Terriglobales > Acidobacteriaceae > JABDBE01. The sequence goes on from JBEKGG010000133.1 coordinate 2,216, forward strand.
GGCGAGCCAGCCGCGGCCGCAGTTTTCTTCGGCTCAGAGCGCGGCAGGGAACTTTGCGCCCGGCTCAACAAAGAGTCGATTGTGTCGCCCTCTTGAACGGTCGCGAATCCTACCGAAGTGGTAACTGAGAGTTCGTCGCTCCACCAGCGCAGCCCGGCGCAGGTGACCATATTTCGGATGCGTTCCCAGGTTTGTTTTACGCCCTGATTGCTGCAATTCACCAGGATGACGAGAAATTGGTCGTCCGCCCAGCGTCCCACGAAATCCGCTGGGCGAAAAGCGCTCTTCATGGTTTGCGCCACGACGCGCAGGATAGCGGCAGCGGCTTGGCGGCCGTAGGCGGCGCGGAAGTGCTCAATGCGGTCCACCTGAATCGCGAGGATGCCGAATGGAAGGTGATAGCGCACGAAACTCGCGAGATTTTCGTTCAGGTGGAACTGGGTGAACTCCTGATTTGGGATCCCGGTAGTTTCGTCCATGCAACCGTGGGCGGACAGAGTCTGCTGATTGCGGTCCCGATCGGAAGCAAATTTCTGCTCATCAAAACTCTCCGCAATTCCGATGACGGAGCCGCGTTCATCGCGTATGGGAGCGACCCGCATCAGCACGTGCACCGGATGTCCTTCTTTGTGGCGCAGTTGCATTTTCGCCTCGTTAGGCTTGCCCTCGTGCATGGTTCGGGCGAGCGGACAAGTCGCGCCACAGCCGACGCAACCTTGGCCATTACAGTGCACGAGAATATTGTCCCGGCAAGAGCGCCCGACGACCTCGTGTTGCTTGTGTCCGGTAAGCCTTTCAGCGCCCTGATTCCAGAACAAGATTTTCCCGTTTCGATCGGCAACTGAGACTCCGATCTGGAGGCTGTCCAGAACGGCGTGGAGAATTGCGGGATCTTGGAAATCAGACATAGGCGGTGGTGAATACGCTGCTGCGGTTGTTATCGACAGGAAAGCGACAGGACTTCAGACCGTGAGATACGGGACATGCGATGGCAGGGTTTGTCGCGGTTGCCCGAATGGCCCTGTCCTCTCGTACAAACTCCACGCGCAAATGGCCGCAGCTGGATCGAATGCGACCTCCCGAAGGTAAAGGAAAGCTCAAATCTGGCCGAAGAAGTAGGCATAGCAGCGCGTGCGCCGGGACGCCGTCCAGGCCATGTGCTTCTGAAGACGAGAAACGTTATGGATTGCCAAACGCTTATTACGTGCAGAGAGCTCGAAATGAGTTTCATTGCGCGAAAACGCCGGGCCAGATTTCGCATTGCATTTCGCTGGCTTGCGATTCTGGCTTTAGCGGCAACTTCAAGTGCCCAGCAGGAACAAAAGGACTTGAGCCAAGTGAGCCTGGAGGAGTTGAGCAACATTCAGGTTTACAGCGCTTCGAAGCACATGCAAAGCGCGAGCGATGCGCCGGCCTCGGTCACGGTTGTGACTGCCGACGAAATCCAGAAGTACGGTTATCGCAACCTGGCTGACATTCTGCGCAGCGTGCCCGGGTTCTATGTCACTTACGATCGCGATTACACCTTCGTCGGAGTGCGCGGCTTCGGACGGCTGGGCGATTGGAACAGCCGCATTCTGGTATTGATCGACGGCCATCGCATCAACAACAACGTTCTGGGCCAGGCGATGTTGGGCAATGAGTTTCTGGTGGACGTCGACATGATCGAACGGGTAGAGATTGTCCGCGGGCCCAGTTCTTCGCTCTATGGCGCGAACGCTTTTTTTGCGGTGATCAACGTCATTACCCGAACCGCGAAGCAAGTGAAGGATTGGGAACTTTCTTTTCAGACAGGAAGCTTCGGCACTGACGAGGGTAGAGCTACTTACGGCCATCAATTTAACGATCTGGGTGTTCTGCTCTCGGGAACTTTTTATAACAGCCAGGGACAGACGCTTTTTTTCCCTCAATTCGACAATCCGGCAAACAACTACGGCATTACCCGCGATACCGACTATGAATCTTATAAGCACATTCTGGCTACGCTGACGTATCACGGATTCACCCTGCAGGGGTTGTTCAGCACGCGCGATAAGGGAGTTCCGACAGCGTACTTCGGGGCTGTGTTTAACGATCCCCGCGATTACAACGTCGACAGCCATCAGTACGTCAGGCTCGACTACCAGCACCCGATTGGAAAATGGCAAGTGGAGGGCGGCACCAGTTATGACCAGGCTCGCTTGCAGGGACCGGTTCCTGAAGCGCCACTCATGCCGGGCGACCCGGTGGTACTGAGCACGTTTTCCTTCCGGGGAAATTGGTGGACGGGAGAGGTGAAGGCGAGCCGCGATCTGTTTGAACGAAATCACCTGACGCTGGGATCAGAGGTGCGGGACAACCTGCGACAGGATCAGGGCGACCTGCTGAACCCGCCAAACACATTTACCCCGGTGCCGAACAGTTCCTTAATAACTGCGTTCTATGTTCAGGATGAATGGGGCATCACCAGCCGCCTCACGCTGAACGCTGGAGTTCGTTACGACCACTATTCCACGTTTGGGGAAACCACCAACCCGCGTGCGGCACTGATCTTCCGCGCCGCCGAAAAAACCACTCTCAAGCTGCTTTACGGCAATGCCTTCAGCGCTCCCGATGTTTATGAAATTTCCCCGGACTTCGGGGCTTTTTACGACAACAATTTCAAACTCCGGCCCGAGCATATCGAAAGTCTGGAGGCAAGGGTGGAACAGGGATTGGGGCAGTATGTCCAACTCTCCGGCGGTCTATATCGCAACCGCATTGATAACTTGATCACGCTGGTGGAGATTCCCAGCGACGAAAACTTCCAGTACCAAAACGCCGGCGACGCAACCGCCACGGGAATGGATGTCGAACTCAGCGGACGCGCGCCCAATGGTGTGCAGGGCAAAGCCAGCTTCGATTACGTCGACACGTATAACGACAATAGCACTCGCTCGCCACTGGATAATTCGCCGGCTTCCATGGCGAAGTTGAATCTGATTGTCCCGGTGATTGACAAATGGTTGTTTGCTGGAGCCGAGGGGCAATTCCTGGGCAGACGGCTGACGCTATTAGGCGATTCGCTGAGCAGTTATCAAGTCTTCAACCTCACGCTGCTGGGACACACGCTGGGGAAACATTTAGATGTGGCGGCCAGCGCCTTCAATATTTTGAACAAGAAATATTTTGACCCCGGCCGCCCGGAGGATCCTGAAGACGCCATTCAACAGGACGGAAGAAGTGTCCGGATCAAAATTACCGGCAGGTTTTAGAAAATGAGACGCCCCAAACTATTGGACTTCGGCGTGAAACTGCGCGGGAAGATGTTCCTGTTTCTCGTGCTGTGTTTGGCGGCGAGGTTCGCCGCGGCGCAGTCTGCGACCGAATATCAGGTTAAAGCAGCATTCCTGTTCAATTTCGCGAAATTCGTCGAGTGGCCGCCGAGCAGTTTTCACGATGGGTCCGCACCGCTTCAGATCTGCGTCCTGGGACGCGATCCTTTCGGAGAAGTATTACGCGAAATCACCCGGGAGAAGACGGTGAACGGACACAAACTCGAGGTGCGCGGAGTCGTCGATCTGCAAGTGGCCAGAGCTTGCCACATCCTGTTCATTGCTTTTTCGGAGAGGACGCGGCTGAAGCAGATTTTTGAAGCTCTGCAGGGAAGCTACGCCTTAACCGTGGGCGACGCCAAAGATTTTGCCGAGCAGGGCGGAATGATCAATTTTGTGTTGCAGGACGATCGGGTGCAGTTCGAAGTCAGCCGCACTGCGGTGGAGCAATCCGGACTGAAGATCAGCTCCAAGCTTTTGGCCGTGGCGAAAGTTGTAATCGGGTAGTTGAGGAGTATTTTCCGATGCGTCATTTTGGGGATTTGTCGATCCGCCACAAGCTCACCGCTCTGTTCCTGGCGATCAGCGGCTTCACGGCATTGGCGGTTTCCTGTCCCATGGCAATTTATGATTTAGTGACCTTCCGGCATGCGGCGGCGCAAAATCTGGCGGTTTTAGGCGATGTTCTGGCCGGGAACAGCACGGCTGCGCTGACCTTTCGGGACGCAGATTCGGCGCGGGACATCTTGCAGGCATTGCGGGCAGAACCTGACGTGACCGCGGCCGTTATTTACACTTCGGACGGAAAACCTTTCGCCAAGTATACGCGGGATGCGAAGGATTCGAGCTTCACACCTCCGGCGGCGCAGGCCGAATCCACACAATTCGAGCACGGTCATCTAGTTCAATTCCGAAAAGCGGAGCTTGCGGGTGAGACTGTCGGCACGATTTACCTTGAATCGGATCTGGAACGATTGCATTCGCGATTGCGAGGATACGCTTTCAACTTCGTGCTGACTCTGCTGGTCACGTTCTCGCTGGCTTTCGTCCTTTCGTCCCGCTTTCAAAAACCCATCTCGAGGCCTGTGCTTGAGTTGGTCGAGACCGCAAAAGCTATCTCGGGGCGGGGTGACTATTCGATCCGGGCGAAAATCCTGAACCATGACGAATTCGGACGGCTTGCCAGCGAGTTCAACGGCATGCTCGGGCAAATCGAGAAGCGCGATCTGGAACTGCAGCAGCATCGGGAAAATCTCGAAGAGCAAGTGGCCCACCGCACCAGCGAATTGCTGAACATGAACACGGACCTGGTTTTGGCCAAGGATGCGGCCGAAGCTGCGAGCCGTGCGAAAGGCGAATTTCTCGCCAACATGAGCCACGAGATTCGAACTCCGATCAACGGCATCATGGGCATGACCGAATTGGCGTTGGATACGGAACTAAACACCGAACAGCGGGACTACCTGCTGCTGGTCAAGTCTTCGGGAGAGTCGCTGTTGTCGGTGATCAACGACATTCTGGATTTCTCCAAGGTGGAATCGGGCAAGCTCGATCTGGAGATGATCGAATTCAATCTCTACGACTGCGTCGGCGAGACCATGAAGACTCTGGCTCTGCGAGCTCACCAAAAACAATTGGAACTGGCCTATGACGCGGATCCGGAAGTGCCGTCGCAGTTGCTTGGCGATCCGGGGCGACTGCGGCAGGTTCTGGTAAATCTGGTCGGCAACGCCATCAAGTTCACCCAGCACGGAGAGGTGCTGGTCACCATCGAGCGAGTCTCGCAGGACGCCGGAAACGTGGAGTTGCATTTCAAAGTGAAGGATACCGGCATTGGGATTCCTCCGGAGAAACAGCGCTTGCTGTTCAAGGCATTTTCGCAGGCCGACAGCAGCACTACGCGCAAATACGGAGGCACCGGCCTGGGACTGGCGATTTCGGTACGACTGGCAGAATTGATGGCGGGAAAGATTTGGGTGGAAAGTAGCGAGGGTGAAGGAAGCACATTCCATTTCACCGCGCGCTTTGCGACCGCCGCAGAGAAGGCTCAATCCGCGTCTCCTCGGCTGGAAACGAGTTTGCGAAATCTTGCGGTGCTGATCGTCGACGACAACGACACTAACCGGCGGATCCTCCGCGACATGACTCGGGGATGGGGAATGCGGCCTCTTACCACGGAAAGCGGAGCGCTGGCATTGGCCGCGATCGAGACCGCAGAGCAAAAACACGATCCCTTTCGCGTGATTCTGATCGACTGCCATATGCCCGGCATGGATGGATTCGAGTTAGCAGAAAAGATGCAGGCAAGGATGGCGCAGAATCCTCAACTGGCCGAACTTACGGTCCTTATGCTGACCTCGGGAGGACAGCCGGGCGAAGCCAGCCGCTGCCGTGAGGTCGGGATCTCCGGCTATCTGCTTAAGCCGGTGCTCAAAGACGATCTGCTGGCCGCGATTCTGGCGGCACTGAACCAACGGCGGGCGGAAACGGGCACGACGCTGGTGACTCGTCACACATTGCGCGAATCCACTCGCAGACTACGTGTCCTGGTGGCAGAAGACAACCCAGTGAACCAAGCGGTGATTCTTCGCGTTTTGCAAAAGTTGGGACACATTGCGGTGCTGGCCGAAAACGGCAAAGATGCGCTGGCGTTGGCTACGGCAGAAAAATTCGATCTGGTTTTCATGGATGTGCAAATGCCCGAGATGGATGGCATGGCCGCGACTGCGGCGATTCGAGAAAGCGAAAAGAAGAGTGGAAGAATGCGCCTGCCGATTTTCGCCATGACGGCGCATGCCATGAAAGGCGACCGCGAACGTTGTTTGGAGGCTGGTATGGATGGCTACATTACGAAACCGGTACGTTTCAGCGACATCGAACAAACCTTGTCAGACGTCGCTCACACGCCTGTTGCGACAGCGACAGCCACGCCAGTGGCGCCGACGGGATCATGGGACAAAACTGAAGCCCTTGACCGCATCGGAGGCGACCAGGAATTGCTGATGGAGCTGTGCCAGATCTTTCTGGAAGAATCTCCGAAATTGCTGGAGAAACTGCGGCAGGCAGTTGCAGCGGGAGACTCCGACGGGGTCAGCCGCGCGGCTCACAGCCTTAAGGGCGAATCCAGCTACCTGGGCGCAGGGCCCACGTCGCAAGCCGCCCGCCAGCTCGAAGAGATGGGACGCGGCAAGGATCTTTCGCGAGCGAGCGAAACCCTCGCGGTACTGGAGCGGGAAGTGGCTGTCCTCCAGCACAACTTGAAAGAGTCAGCGGTGGTGCATCATGAATAAGATTCCATCCGAAGCGGCCGAGACGGTCCTGGAACCGAAGTCGAGCCCAGAGGCGAAGCCTGCCGCGGTCAACACTGCGCTGATTGCGGAAGACGATCCTATTTTTCGCCGGATACTCGAGACCTGGTTTAAGAAGTGGGACTACGCCGTTACGGCAGTAGACAACGGACTGGCTGCGTGGGAAGTCTTACAGAAAGAGGATTCGCCGCAACTGGCAATCCTCGATTGGATGATGCCAGGCATGGATGGAGTTGAGATCTGCCGCAAAATCCGCAGCCGCAAGCACGGTCCTTATCGCTATGTTTTGCTGCTGACCGCCAAGGACGATAAGCAGGATGTGATCACCGGCCTGGAAGCCGGGGCTGACGATTATTTGACCAAGCCGTTCGACGTCGACGAACTGCGAGCCCGGGTTCGAGCTGGCAGGCGCATTCTCGATCTGCAAGCGGCGCTTATTCGCGCTCAGAATGATTTGCAGTTTGCGGCGGCCCACGATGCATTGACCGGACTCTGGAATCGCGGCGCCATATTCGATTTACTGAGAAGAGAAGTGTCTCGTCGACAACGCACCGGAGACCCGCTGGGCGTCATCATGGCCGACATCGATTTCTTCAAGAAAATCAATGACACGCACGGGCACCAGGTGGGCGATGTTGTTTTGCAAGAGGTGACGCGGAGGTTGGACGCTGGCGTTCGACCTTATGACGTGGTCGGCCGCTACGGCGGAGAAGAATTTCTGATCGTCTTCCCCGGTTGTACTCCGAGTAACTTGATCATCGGGGCGGAACGGCTGCGGCAATGTGTTGCCGATTCCCCGGTCGAAACCAGCGCGGGTCCGATTGCGGTTACTCTCAGCCTTGGGCTGGCTTCGGTGGAGCAAGATGAAAAGGAAATGCTCGACTGCGAGACGCTGCTTCGCATCGCCGACGAAGCCCTATATGCGGCAAAAGCTCGGGGCCGGAATCGGGTGGAAATCGGGCCGACAGCTCAAGCGGCGCACGGCGATTAGAGGTTGAATTGTGCGATAGCACATTCGTGGGTCTTGCTAGCCCGGACGTGCCATTCACAAAAATTGAAGGAAGCATTATTTTTCTAAGTGAGCAGTTCTGGGGGAGGGCTGCCCGGGCGTCCAATGACTCGCGAGAGTCGGACGCCCGTTTTTTTTGATCTCAATTGAGAACTGGCTGGATCCCGCGGCCCGGAGCACTTTGATCCAGCGGCGTGCGAAAAAAGAAATCGGCGACTCGGAGCCTTGAGGGAACTCGGTTTCTAGCGTCGCCTTACATCGTTCTTCAGGGTCTTGCGGCGCGGCTCAAGCTGCGCCGTTTCAAAACCCCCAACGCCAAGAGCTTTTCCGCAAAGTTCAGTAGGTTGAAATGGTGAAGTTCACGGTGACGCGGGCTTCGGTTTCCACTGGTTGTCCACCCTGATAGTAAGGTTTGAAGTGCCACTGCTTGACCGCCTCGCGGGCCGCTTCTGAAAGAATGGCCGGACCGCTCAGGACTTCGATGTCCTGAATACTGCCGCTCTTGCTGATTAGCGCTTCGAGTACGACCGCTCCTTGAACCTTCATCTGCTTCGCCAGCAGCGGGTAGCTGGGGTCCACTCTGGAAATCACCTGCGCGCTTCCGGAGGAAAGCTGAACTTGGGCCTTAGTCCTCGTCGCGGGGGCACTGCTCACTTGGCTCTGGACTGAAGGAGCGGATTGCTCCGAGGCTGTATCGTCGCTGGGTTGCATATCAAGCTTCACGGAACTATCGCCGGGACGAACGGCCCGGTGCTGATTTCCGGCAACAACCTCAACCTCAAGAGACGGCAGGACAGCGCGGTTGGTCGCGACGATGAACGGTGGGTCTGGCGTGCTGGCCGAATGCGCGGCGGTCGCTGATTTTTTCGATTTCGGCCGCGCGTGAGATGGCGAGGATGGCGCAACTTTCGGCGGGGCGACGGGTATCACAGGCTTGGCGGCAGGGGTCGGCGGATTTGCCTCAGGCAAGCTCTGGTCCGGTGTTTCGGATTCAGCGCTCTGACTGGACGGAAACCAGAATTGGCGATCCTTAATTACAACCGAAAGCAGCGCCAGCACCAGGACTAGCAGGGCGAGGAGCATCCGGCGGCGTTGTTGCTGTTCGAAAGCCGCATGGGGCTGGGGATCACCCGGTTCTGTGCGGCTATTCTGCTCCAGCATAGGCATAGCGCCAACTCCCTTGCCGAACCCGGGACTTGCTGCTTAGTATGCCTTGAAACAGTCCGCAAAGCTAGCGTCGAAACCCTTTGTGAACTGTCTCCTCCACCACAGAGTCACAGCGGCACAGCGACCTTCTTTATTTCTTGAGATTTCTCTGTGGCTCTGTTCCTCTGTGGTGGTGGAGCACACGAGGGTACACAAAGGAAAGCTCGGTCTAGCTTTAGCAGGCGAGTTGTTCGCGGCTTAGCTTGAGGCCATTCAGGTTGCCAAGTACGGTGACTGCGATCGATTCGGTGAGGAAGAACTCGTTGGCAAGTTCACGCACTTCTTCCGCGGTGACGCTTTCGATTTTCTCGATGAGTTCGTCCATGCTGTAGAAGCGATCAAAGTACATCTCTTGCCGAGCCAGGCTGGACATGCGCGCAGTTGAAGACTCGAGCGACAACATTAAGCTGCCTTTCAGTTGGTCTTTGGAGCGGCGAAGTTCGTCGGCAGGAACATTTTCCAATTTGAGTTTACGGAACTCCGACACGATCG
>JBEKGG010000134.1:0-11463 GCA_050012915.1 Terriglobales bacterium
GCATAAGCCGCAGTAAGAATTAGCAGCGTCGACACCCCGCTAACCAAGCTGACCCGCGAATCCCACCAGGTTTTGAGCACGGCAGCGATGACCAGCGCGAGTCCGACGATCGATCCCCATGCGCCGAGCGGCGATCGCATGGGAAGCCTGCTGAGTTGGCTCGAATTCGTCCGCCGCCGGAACGAAATGTGCGCAGCCAGAGATACCAGCCAGGAAAGCATCAAGCCAAACAACGCGCCGCTGAGTATGTAGACGAACGCATTTCCCGGAACCCACATTTCCAGAACTACGGCTACAACGATCCCGTAGGAGGAAGCTACCAGTGCCAACTGTGGCGATCCTGCCGCATTCAGCCGGCCCAGCGAAGCGGGCGCCCAGCCTCCGCGAGCCAGCGAAAATAACATGCGGGATGCGGAGTACAGATTTGCATTTGCGCCCGAAAGCGCAGCCGTAAGGATCACGAAACTCATCAGGCCACTGGCTCCCGGAATTCCGACGTCGCGAAACACCGTGACAAACGGACTCTCCGTAACCCCTACGCGATTCCACGGCATCACTCCGACCAGAACCACGATGGCTCCCAGATAAACGACCGCGAGCGTGATAAACGTCAACCGCACGGCACGCGGAATTTCGGCCGCAGAACGCGATTCGCCCGTCGTGATGGCCACCATTTCTATGCCGCCGAAAGTGTAAAGCGCAAACGTCATGGCCAGCAGTGGCGCTAGAGCGCCTTTTGGAAAAAAGCCTCCGTGCGCCGTATATTGCGCGGGAACACGCCCACCGGCCAACAGCAACCCGCCGATAATAATGAACGTCACCATGGTCACGAGTTTCACCATGGCGAACCAGAATTCAAATCGGCCATAGTCACCAACACTGCGAAGATTGATCACGATCAGCACCAGCGAGAACAAAATCACCCACACCAAAGCCGGCACCGCAGGAAACCAATAGCGCATGTAAGTTGCGGAGGCGACCAGGTTCGCGCCTACCGAAACCGAAATAGCGATCCAGTATCCGGCGCGTGAGATAAATCCTGCCCAAGGGTTTAGATAGAGATCGGCATACAGACCAAAAGATCCGGCGCCCGGATGCATGCTCGACAACTCGCCGAGCGCCATCGTGACCGTCCAACTAATAAACCCCGCGAGGACAAAACTGAGGATGACGGCTGGGCCGGCGATCTCCATCGCAGCCGCCGAGCCCAGCAATAAGCCAACCCCGATCGATCCCCCGACAGCCACCATGGCCATCTGGCCGGCGCTGAGTTGGTGGCGTAGCCCTCCCTCCTGGTTCATCGCGGCTTCCTCAAGCATCCGGGACGTATATCAGAAAGGTCTTATTTCCCAAAGAGTTATTCCGCCTATGACCTTCGTAATCGCGTTCGCGCCTTACGTCGTTGCCCGCAGTAGTAACCTGCTCCTAGACTCTGTATGGGTTACTCCGCGCGACGCTAGCTTTCATGGCAGACACTGTTAGGCGAATGGACCGGGCTGAAATCACAAAACGTGTGGAGCGCGCCGAAAAGCTCCTCCAAAAAGGCAAGACCGCCGAGGCGCTAGAGGACTACTTGCAGGTTCTGGCGGCCGAACCCGGCAACGATACGGTATGCCAGATGGCTGCCGATCTATGCCTTTCCCTGCAACGTATTCCTCAGGCGGTCAAGCTTTTAGGCGACCTTTATGAACGCCAGATCGAGGCCGGCGACGCTACCCGCGCGAGCCTGACTTATAAGAAGCTGGCACGCTTCGTGACTCCGACCTGGGAGCAGAAATTGCGCTTCGGCGAACTGCTGGAGAAATCCCACCCCAAGCAGGCGCTCGAGACCTACGAAAGCGTCTTTCAAGAATTGGCGAAGCAGGGGCGCAAAGAAGATTCGCTGGCGGCGTTGAAGCGCGTCCTGGCTCTTGATTCCAGCGAAAAGAACTTGCAACGACTGGGCGAGCTTTCGTCCGAACTGGGCGAGAGCAAAGCCGCGGCTGCGGCATTTCTGAAAGTTGCGCAGCTGACCCAGGCCGCTGGCGGAAACGCGGCGACATGGGTGGAACGCGCTTATGCCGAAGACCCCACCGATCCTCAGATCGCTTTGGGATACAGCAAAAACCTGCTGGAGCAAGGGCAGTCGGGCGCAGCGATTTTTGTACTCGAATCGCAAGTCAACGCCGGTCCTACTTCCGAGGAGTTGCGCGACATTTATGCCAAGGCGCTGCTGGCTGCCAACCGCCTGAGCGATGCCGCGCCAGTCCAGTGGCAGTTGTTCGAGGAAAATCCTTCGCGCGTGCAGGAAATCGCCAACCTGATCGGGCTCTTCATCGACGCCCAGCAGGACGCGGAAGCTGTCGCCTTGGGGAAAAAGCTGGAGCAATACCATCGGCGCAAAGGCGATCGCCGGGCTTTTCTGACCATGATTCAGGACATCTCGGTTCGGCACCGCGCGTCCCCCGAATTGCTCGAGTTTATGGGCGAGCAGTTTAACGCTTCGAATCGAGAGAGCGATTACTGCCAGACTCTGCTCAAGCTTTTTGATCTCTACTGCAGCGTGGGCGATTATGCGAAAGCAGCCGATTCGTTGGATCGCGCCGCCGAAGTCGACGCCTATGAACCCGGACACCAGAAGCGCCTGGAAACTCTGCGCGGAAAAATTGACGATAACCGCTTCAAGGTGATCGCGTCGCGCTTTTCCAGCATGGCTGATACGGCTGCGGCGCCCCTTCAGAATCAGGAGAAAATGTTAGGCGCCGCCGCGCTTCAGGATCTGATGCTGCAGGCGGAAATTTTGGTGCAGTACGGCATGCGCTCGAAAGCGGTCGAGCGCCTGCAACGCATTCAGGAGCTGTTTCCACGAGAAGAAGAACGCAACCAGGATCTGCGGCAGTTGTACATGACCGCAGGTTTGAATCCGCAATATGCATCGTCGGGGCCAGTGCCGGCGGCCGCATCTTCGGTTTCGGCAGAGCCTCTGGCGCAGCAAGCCGGTCCGATTCAATCCGCCGAAGCCGCCGATGTCAGCAGCTTTGCACGCGTAGCTGAAATTACCCGCAAACTTTATCGGCAGAGCAACGCCGACGCAGTCATGTTGACCGCAGCCAAAGAAATCGGAGCGCAATGGAAAGTCAGCCGCTGCGTGGTCGCCATGCGCAAGCCCGGATTGCACACCACCAGCGTAAAAGAGTATTGCGGCGAAACCATAAAGCCGGGTGAGCCAAGGGCGCTGGAAAAAATCTCCACCACGGTTCACGATCTGGCGATTAACCGCGGCGGAACTCTCACCATCGCCGACACGCAATCGAGTTCAGACTTGCAAGCCGTCCGTGAATCCCTATCGCAAATGGCGGTCACTTCGCTGCTGGCCTTGCCTCTTAGCGATGGCGCGGAACACGTCGGTATCCTTCTTCTTATGGACAGCAAGGCCCACGCCTGGGGCTCGAACGATGTCATGGTTCTCAAGACCATCAGCGACCAGATTGTGATTGCGCTGAACAACGCCGGGCTTCGCCGCCTGGTGACGAATCTTTCCGTGACCGACGAGCGCTCTGGCTTGCTGAAACGTGCTTCCTACCTCGATCTTCTGATGGCGGAAACACGCCGCAACGCTCAGCAGAGCACTCCGCTAACAGTTTTGCTGATGCAGTTTGGCGAAAAAGCCGCAATGGTAAGGGATCTCGGCGAATCGGCTGTGGAAGCCGTCATGCAGCAAATCGGCCAACTCTTCGCCGCCAATATCCGGCAGAACGATCTCGCTTTTCGCTACGAGACGACTACGATCGCCATTGTTCTCGGAGAAACTCCAGAGAAAGAAGGCGTGATGGCAGCCGAGAAGCTCCAGAGACTGCTGGCTCAACTGAGAATGCCGGAGAAACAAGAATCCATCCACTTCAACGCTGGCCTCGCCGAAGCCGTGGTGCGCGGGGAGTTCGACCCGGTCGACATTGTCACGGAAGTAATCAATCGCGCCGAGCAAGCGTTGCAAACCTCGATCGAGCAGGGTGCAGGCAAGATCGTCGCCCAGGCGGCATCGTTCGCAGCCGCTGCGGTAGCCTAGGTTCTATTCGCCGATCGAATTCACTCCTGAAATGTCTTAAGTTTGCTGCACTGCTGCATTTCTCAGCGACCTCTGCGGATGTTCTCAGCGAACTCTGCGATTTAAGACTTGGTATTTAGCGACGGTTCGGTTGCCGCTCCTATTCTCCGCTGTTAAACTAACAAGTTTGGTTAGTCCATTCGGAACTCTTCTGATCGCATGCATTCATACTCGAAGCTAAAACCAGGAAGCCTATGTTAAAGCCAGGAGACATCGCAATTGTCAGCGGCGCGCGCACGCCCTTCGGCCGCTATTGTGGCAAACTAAAAGATTTCACTGCCCAGGAACTAGGCGCAATCGCGGGCAAAGGTGCTATAGAACGCGCGGGGCTCGACCCAAAAGAATTCGATCACGCAGTTTTCGGCAATGCGCAGCAAACTTCCGGGGACGCCCTCTACGGCGCACGCCACGTAGGATTGCGAGCCGGCCTGCCCATCGAAACGCCAGCCTTGACGGTAAATCGTTTGTGCGGATCGGGAATGCAATCCATCGTCAACGCGGCACAGATGATTCAGCTCGGCGAAGCCAATGTGGTGCTCGCGGGTGGAATGGAAGCCATGTCGCAAGCTCCGTTCGTCATCCGCGGACGCGACGGTTTTACCCTGGCTCCCGGCGGCAAGCTGGAAGACTCGCTTATGGTTGCCCTGCTCGACACTTACTGTGGTCTGTACATGGCAAACACCGCGGAACTTTACGGGGAGCAGCAGGGCATCACTCGCCAGGCGCAGGATGAGTTCGCGCTGCGCTCGCAACAATTGGCCGACGCTGCTTACAAAGAAGGCCGGCTTCAGGAAGAATTAGTTCCCGTGCCGCTCAAAGATCGAAAGGGTGAGCCATCCGGCGAGACGTTGAGCGAAGACGATCATCGCCGTCCACAAACCACCATGGAAGGCCTTGCGAAACTGAAACCGGCATTCGGCAAAAATGGCTCCGTCACCGCCGGAAACGCCAGCGGTATCGTCGACGGCGGCGCAGCGGTTGTAGTGATGTCCCTCGAAGAGGCGGGCAAACGCGGATTGAAACCATTGGGACGACTTGTCGGCTGGGGCGTCGCCGGAGTTGAGCCTAAACTGATGGGCCGCGGCCCGGTGCCGGCGACGAAAATCGCCCTGCAAAAAGCCGGACTCACTTTGGATTACATCGACTTGATCGAAGTGAACGAAGCCTTCGCGGCGCAGTATCTGGGGGTCGAGAAAGAACTAGGTTTAGACCGCAATAAAGTCAACGTGAACGGCGGAGCCATCGCGCTGGGCCATCCGCTGGGCGCGACGGGAACGCGATTGGTCATCACATTACTATATGAATTGCGGCGCAGGAAGAAGAAGTACGGCTTGGCCACAGCCTGTATCGGTGGCGGCCAGGGAATCGCAGTTGTAGTAGAAAGTTTGAATTAATTCTGGCCACGGATTTGTACGGATTGTCACGGATCAAACATCAAAGATTTATCCGTATAATCCGTGTGGATCCGTGGCGATGTTTTCTTTGGAGCAATTATGGAAATAAAGAAGGTTGGAGTACTCGGTTGCGGCTTGATGGGCTCTGGAATCGCGCAAGTAAGCGCAACTGCTGGATTCGACGTCACCGTGCTCGAAGTTGAGCAGAAATTTCTCGACAAGGGCTTTGCCGGAATTGAAAAATCGCTGGCCAAATTTGCCGAGCGACCGCCCGAAAAGGGCGGCATCACGGCCCAGCAAAAAGACGCAATCCGCGCGCGCCTCAAAGGCACGACCAACAAACAAGACCTGGCCGACTGCGACATCGTGATCGAAGCCATCATCGAAAACGTCGAAGACAAGAAAAAGATGTACGCGTCGCTCGACCCCATCGTGAAGAAGGATGCAATCTTCGCGTCGAATACGTCGTCCATTTCCATCACCGAGCTTTTAACTTCGACCAAGCGTCCAGAGCGGTTTATCGGATTGCATTTCTTCAATCCCGTTCCGCTGATGAAATTGGTCGAGGTCGTGCGAACCATCGCAACCGCCGCCGATGTCTACGAAACAGCTTATGAGTTCGGTAAAAAGCTGGGCAAAGTGCCGGTGCGCACCAGCGACAAAACTGGATTCATCGTGAACCGCCTGCTGGTGCCCTATCTGCTCGACGCCATTCGCGCTTACGAAGAAGGTGTCGGCTCGATCGACGACATCGATAATGCGATGAAGCTGGGCTGCGGCTATCCCATGGGCCCGTTCACGCTGCTCGATTTCGTTGGCCTCGACACGACCTACTACATCACGCATGTGATGTACGACGAATTCAAAGAACGACGATTCGCATCGCCTCCGTTGTTGAAGCGCCTGGTGATGGCGGGTTGGTACGGAAAGAAAACGGGCAAAGGGTTCTACGATTATTCAGATCCTAACAACCCGAAGCCGAACAAACTGTAGAACACGTGGGGACATCTGCCCCCTGCTGTCTAGGAACGAAGCTCCGCAAAAGAGCGCTAACGTTTGTAGATTTACCGCCGGTGGCCGATGCGGAGAACCAGTACTACAAGACGATCGTGCTCAAAGGTGCAGATGATCCGGTAATTGCCCACGCGGTAGCGCCACAACCCAATTAGGGTGCCTCGCAGGGGTTCCCCAATTTGGCGGGGATCGTGGAGTCGTCCAACTCGTTCGTAGAGGAATTTGACTATGCGGCGGGCTGCCGCTTTATCGAGCTTGTCGAGTTGTTGCTGAGCTCTTGGCGAAAGCTCAAGGTTCCAAGCCATAGCGCCGCATTACTTTCTCGAGCGGAATTGGTTTACTACGTCCGGATCGGATTTCAGCCAGTGCCTTTTCCGCGAGGTAGATGTCTTCGAGATCATCCAGATGCTGAAGGATGGCTTCGCGAGCGTAATATGTTTTGGTACGGCCCGTGCGCTTGGCAAGTCGCTCGAGGCGCTTTTCGATTTTTTCAGGAAGCCGAATAGCAAGCATGATTCACCTCGTGCTATACAATTATAGCAGCCTCGCTCAACCGCGAATGCTGTCATCCTCAGCATCGCGAAGGATCTATGTATTCTGCCTCGGCCGGCAAATTGCACAGGTTCTTCGCTTCGCCCAGAATGACAGACGAGAATGAATCAGTGGCAGGTTTCGAAACTTATGAACTTTGAAAACATTCTTTTCGAAAAAAAAGGCGCTATCGCCTACGTCACCGTCAATCGTCCCAAAGTCCTGAACGCGCTCAACATGGCTACCATGGAAGAACTGCGCGCGGCATTTCATGACATTAAGAACGATTCCGGCATCCGCGTAGTCATCATGACTGGCGCGGGTGAAAAGGCTTTCATCGCGGGAGCCGACATTAGCGAACTGGCGAAGCAGGATGCGGTTTCCGGCAAAGAGTACACGCATCGTGGACAGAACGTGCTCAACCTGATTGAGAATCTGGGCAAGCCGGTGATCGCTTGCATCAACGGTTTCGCCCTGGGCGGCGGATGCGAACTCGCGCTCGCTTGCACCATGCGTCTCGCCAGCGAGAACGCGAAATTCGGCCAGCCTGAAGTGAAGCTGGGAATTATTCCAGGGTACGGCGGTACCCAGCGCTTGCCCCGGTTGGTCGGCAAAGGCGTTGCCATGCAGCTAGTCCTCGCGGGCGAAATGATTAGCGCGCAGGAGGCGCATCGAATCGGATTGGTGAACGAAGTTACGACCGCCGCCGAGCTCATTCCCCGCGCCGAAGCGATTGCCCAAAAAATCATCGCCAACGCCCCGCTTGCGGTTCAATACGCGATGGAAGCGGTGAATAAAGGTTTGGAGATGACGCTGGCGGAGGGCTTGTATCTCGAAGCTGTGTTATTCGCGGTCGCTTGCTCTTCGGAAGATAAGAAAGAAGGCACGACGGCGTTCCTGGAGAAGCGTCAGGCGCAGTTCAAGGGCAAGTAAAAACAGCCACAAAATTTCTACCAATCGAAGGCCATGTCACCACGGAGGCACGAAGTCACGGAGAAAAACAACAAAAAACAAGCTTCGCCATCGCCTCGAGTTCAGCTCAAAGCACTTGAAGGTAATCTCAGCGCCCACGGAAAGCGTTTCGGCATCGTCGTCTCGCGATTTAATGAGTTCATCACAGAGCGATTGTTGCGAAGCGCGTTCGACGGGTTGTTGCGCTGTGGAGCAAAGCCCAAAGATATCCAGATCGTCCGCGTCCCTGGGGCCTTCGAAATTCCTTCTGCCGCTCGTACATTAGCTGAGACTAAGAAATACGATGCCATCATCTGTCTGGGCTGCCTGCTGCGCGGCGATACCGCGCATTACGACGTCATAGTGAATGAAGTCGCACGCGGCATCGGGCAATCCGCACAGGAGACTGGGGTGCCCCACTCTTTCGGCGTGCTTACTTGCGAGACGCTGGATCAGGCCATCGACCGCGCCGGCCTGAAGATGGGAAACAAAGGCTTCGAAGCCGCGCTGGCCGCGGTGGAGATGGCGAACCTGAAGCAAACAGTCGTTGGTAAGCAAGCTCTCAGCTCTCAGCTTTCAGCTGTCAGCAAGAAGCGAAAACCCAAACTATCCTCTGCGAAAAAACGCCCCCGCTGAAGCCAATGCCAGTCTCCTGTAAACTGAAAACTAATAGCTGATAGCTCCCATGGGCACCCGCCGAAAATCTCGCGAGTTCGTCCTGCAAATGTTGTTTCAAGCGGACATGGGCCGTCAAACTCCCGAAGAAGTTCGCCGCACTTTCTGGCGCGAACATCATTCCATCGAAAAAGATGTGCGTGGCTTCGCGGAGGACCTCTTCCGCATGGCCACGGATCGCACCGCGGAGATCGACGGTCTAATCGAGCGCCACGCCGAACACTGGCGCATGGATCGCATGGCCACGGTCGATCGCAACGTCCTGCGTTCCGCAGTGGCTGAGCTGATGAGCTTTCCCGCCACGCCCCGGGCTGTCGTTATCAACGAAGCACTGGAGATTGCGCGCAAATTTTCCAGTCCCGAATCCGTGAATTTCATCAACGGAGTTCTCGACAGCGTAGGCCGAGAGCTGGAAAAAGCATAAAGCAGCAGTCAGTCGCGGGCCGTTCGCCAAAGAGCCGACGACGAATGACCAACGACCATTCCTACGGCTTTACCCCAACCAAATCCGGATTACACGTAATGGGAAATGGCCGGCCAGACGAATCCTGACACAGCCCCTCCGGGAACGGGATCGACAGAATGTCGCCGCCGGCCGAGGTATTCACAACGTGCACAGTCCCGTCGCTCGTGCCGACGTAAAGCAGCGTTCCATCCGCGGTGAGCGCGGCGCTCAGCGGCGTGGGATTCCCTTGCAGAGAAATAGCTGAGCCAGCTTGGCCAGGAATATTGAACACCAGAATGCTGTTCAGATTCGACGCGATCACGTACGCAGTCGTTCCGTCTTGCGAGATGATCAGCTGTTTTGGAATAAAGTTGCCGTGACCCAGGTTGAAAGATTCAACGGGTCCATCCGCCACCGCAGGCGTACAACCGGTCGGTGTGGTGTTCACGCTAAGAATGTCGATGCCGGGAGGGTCCACCGCCAACATATGAAATGTCGCGGCTGTGTCGGATGGCAACAATACAGCCGCGCCCGGCAAAGTCCTTATGAATGCCGGCACGGCTGGAACGGCAACAGTATCGGCGCGGCCGTTGTCGCATGTTCTCCAAACGGTCAGCGCTGAAGGAGCGCCGCCCGCGACGTAGGCGAAAGCGCCCTCCGAAAGAAAAGACACATCGTTGGCAGGAGTCGCTAGGGCAATGGTTCGTATGCCATCGACTTTCGAGTAGACATACAGCGTGCTGCCGGCCACGATGTACGCCTTCAAGCTGTCCGGGGAAAAAGCTGCCGCTGTCGCTCCCGTGATTTGAAATGTTGGACTGGTGTTGCTGGCTGTGTCAAAAACAAACACGCGGTTTGGTCCGTCAGCAGCCGACGTGTCGGAAACGATGACTTTACTCCCGTCAGGCGAAACCGCCAACACTTTCCCGGGAAGGCCGGCGAACTGTTCCACCGTATTCGAAGACGTATCGAACACCGCCAGGCCCACGCTGCCCTGCAATCCGGAATTCGTCCCGAGATAGGCTGTACTCCCTGCGCCATTGAAGACCAACGAATTTGGCGTCGCCGACAAGACGACGAAGTTCCCCACCGTATTCGCGGGTGAGGTAACAGGAACGATCAGGCTGAAGCATCCATCAGTCGTACCGCAACTGTCCGAACTCACATAGATCGTAGATGTCGGAGCTGTCGTTCCGGACGGAGCCAGGAACAAGCTCACGACGTTCTCAGGATAGATCGGCAGTGAGGGTGCGAAACCTATATTGCAGGTGGGAGGCGTGCAAGAGGCAACGATAGTGGCGCCGCCTCCAGCCGAAGACCCGGTTGCAACACCTGCGGTGCTCACGCTTATCGAACCGGAGTCGGAAGAACTCCAGGTTAATGGAATTCCGGTGATCTGCGTCCCCAGTGTATCGAAGATGGTTGGTGTAATTGTTCTCGAAGTGCTCGACGAAGCAGTGACCGCCAAACTGATCGACTGTACCGGGCAAGTTGTGAAATAGATTGGCACACTATTTATGTTGCCGATGGTTGCGAAAAGCGGAGTGATGCCCGGTGTTTTAGCCGTCGCCTCTACCTGTCCCGGGAGCAAGAGGCTGTCCGCAGTATTCAGCGTCGCGACGCCCGCAACCAGAGTTTGCCAGGTGAAGACCCCAACCGTAGAAGTAATATCCACGCCATTGCTGTAGGCGCTTGCCTGGTAATTAGAGGTCTGGCCCACTGAAAAACAGGGGTTCGCCGGTGGCTTCTGGTTCGGAAGCACCAGCAAACTCACCGCGACCTTGTCAACATGCTGGTGAACGAAAACCGTAGTCGTCGGGCTGGCGACTCCTTGTGCGGACGCCGTAATCTGGGCCACCCCCACCCCTTCCGGCGTACAGATCTGCGGGTTACTCAGCGAATCCCAACTGCCCGCGCACGCCAGACCATTACTGGCTACGGTGACCACCGCCGTGTTACTGGATACGTAGGAAATCGGCTGGGTGATGTCTGTCCTGGTGGCACTCAACGCGGTCGCTGTAAGCGCCTCATAAGTGCCGATCTCGAGGGACAAGTATGGGCTCGGGCTAAGCGTGACGCTCGCCGGAACTGCGAAGGTAGTCGTGTGGACGGGGCTGCCGCCGCTGCATCCGGGGAGACTCCCTACCAGAAAAATAATAAGAAGAGCACCAAAAACCGCAAAACCCGCAATGCCGGACCTACCCATTCATCCTCCCCGCCCTCGCGGTTGCCCACGAGGCGAGCAACGCCTCTAGGAATGTATTCTCTGTGAAAGACTCCCAGTGTAGAGGCTGCGAATCGTTAGAGCAAGTTGAGCCGCTTTGCGGGCGTCCGAGCCCGCAGGCGAAATCCCGAGCGGAGCGAGGGAT
>JBEKGG010000135.1:0-11312 GCA_050012915.1 Terriglobales bacterium
TTCGCGGCCGCGCCGGACGCCAGGGCGATCCCGGTTCGTCGCGTTTTTATCTTTCACTCGAAGACGATTTGATGCGCATCTTCGCCAAAGAGT
This sequence comes from Terriglobales bacterium, assembly GCA_050012915.1. Taxonomy (GTDB): domain Bacteria; phylum Acidobacteriota; class Terriglobia; order Terriglobales; family Acidobacteriaceae; genus JABDBE01. The sequence goes on from JBEKGG010000135.1 coordinate 94, forward strand.
GGATCTCCAACCTGCTCCAGCGCCTGGGCATGGAAGAAGGAGTTCCGATTGAATCCAAGATGATCTCGCGCCGGATTGAGAAATCGCAGGAAGCCGTCGAAGCGCAGAACTTCGAGGCCCGCAAACATCTGCTGGAATACGACGACGTGATGAACAAGCAGCGCGAGGCGGTATATGGCTTGCGCCATCAATTGCTCGAAGGTGTCGACCAAAAGGAATTAATTCTTGAGGACTACGTCTCCGGCATTCTCAGCGATTTGATGGATCAATTCTGCGCGGTCAAGGCGCATGCTGCCGATTGGGATCTCAAGGGCCTGAAGGACGCGATCTTTACTCGCTTCGGCGTGGACATTCTCGCGGAAGGCATCAAACCTGAGACTCTGAACCGTCAAGAGTTAGGCGACGCGATCTTCGACAAACTCAAAGCCCGTTACGATGCTAAAGAAAAACTGATTGGCCCGGATGCCATGCGCTATCACGAGCGCATGATTATGTTAAGCGTCCTCGACTCGCAGTGGAAAGATCATCTCCGCGATATGGACCACTTGAAAGAGGGCATCGGTCTGCGCGGCTATGGCCAGCACGATCCGCTGGTCGAGTACAAGCGCGAGTCCTTCGATATGTTCGAAGCCATGATGCAGCGCTCGCAGGAAGATACGGTTCGCTATCTTTATCTGATGCAGATTCTGGAGCGCCCGGGCGAAGGCGGAGCACCCAGACCTTTGGATGGTGGTGCTCCCGGCGCTGCAGGTCCAGAAGCTGGCGCGCCGGTTCCGCGGCCGACTGGCGATGGCAATGGCCGCAAACCAGCCCGGCAAGTGGCCACATCCGTCGACGAAATCGAAGAAGCCTTCCAGCGCAGGAAACGCCGCGAACTCGATCAAGCTCGCATGGCCGGTTCTGGCGATCTGCAGACGGTGCAGCAGGTGGTGCGCGGCGCGGCCAAAATCGGACGCAACGATCCCTGCCCCTGCGGCTCTGGAAAAAAATACAAGAAGTGCTGCGGCGCCGGCGCATAGCTCAACCCAACCCTTTGTCATCCTGAGCGCGGAGTCGAAGGAATACAACTTACTTGGACGGCGGCTTCGCCAACACGAACGACTTCACGACAATGTTATTCGGCTGAACTCCCACCGGAATCATGGTCAACAGCGAATATTCCCCCGGCTCGAATTTCTTCTTAGGCGTTCGCTTCTGAATCACGGTCACGTCTCCTGATCCCGAATTCAGAACCAGCAAATAGTTCTGACTCTGCGAAAGCGCAAGCCCATCCGGATGGCTGCCAACCGGCAGCGTCGCAATCATTTTTCCAATATCAATGTCATACACCGCTACGGTGTTCGATCCGAAATTGCTGACATACAAGCGGGAGTTATCCGCAGTCACAATCCCGCGCGCCGGACGGGTGCCGATCAGATAGCTGCCGCCAACCTCGTCGGTGGTAGTCTCGATAATCGAGATATTGTCGGAATCGAAGTTGCTGACCATGAGTTCGCCGCCGTCGGGCTTGAGTGCGAGGTGAACCGGGGTCTTACCCACATCGAGCAACGCCAGCAGTTTGTTATTTTTCAGATCAATCGACGCAACCTGTCCCGATGCCGCGCACGCGACAAATGCTTTCCCGCTGTCCGGCAGGATTGCAACGTCTTCCGGCTGCTGGCACACCGGAATCGTGTTGCGCACCATGAGGCGTCCAACATCGATCAGCGAAATGGTATTGTCGCCGCGGTTGCTCACCACCACAGTCGCGCCGTCCGGTGAAACTCTAGCCAACCCAGGCGCAGCTCCCACACGAATGTTGCTAATCACAACTCGCTTCTCGAGATCAATCACCGAAACATTTGCCGAGCCCGAATTCGCGACGTAGCCGCGCCTTCCGTCCGCGGAAACGTCGATGAAATAAGGTTTGCCGTGAACGCCGATGGTCGCGACTACTGCGTTGCGTTCCGCGTCAATCACGCTGAGGTTGTTCGATCCGGTATTGACGACGTAGATCTCGTTCTTCTTGCTGTTCGCCGCGACGCCGGTGGGCTCGCTTCCAACCTTCACGGTCTTCGCAGGCTGGAACGTGCGCAGGTCGATCACGCTAACCGTATTGCTCTTGCCGTTCGTGATGTAGGCGTATTCGTGGTATGCGGGGCCGTAATCGGTAAGCTGCCGTTCATGAAAATACAGCCAGCCGAGCCCCGCAACAACGGGGATACAGACAGCGATGAAAAGAACTTTTCTCAAGGCAGTGGAGCGATCGAGGATCGGCGTGCAGTTTCGGCAGACAATGAAGTGAGCGCGTTTGGATGAGCCGAAGCTCCCGGCACAACTCTCCCCACCACCGGCGCGATCTGCCGCACTTGCGACATCAACTCGTCGAACTGATCGGGATACAGCGACTGCATGCCATCCGACATTGCCTTGTCCGGCTCATGATGGACTTCGATAATCAGACCATCGGCTCCCACGGCAATCGCCGCCCGCGAAAGCGGAGTGACTTTGTTGCGCTTGCCAGTTCCCTGGCTCGGATCGACAATAATCGGCAAGTGGCTTAGCCGCTGCACCGCCGGAACCACACTCAGGTCGAGAGTGTTGCGCGTGTGGTCGGCGAAAGTGCGAATGCCGCGCTCGCACAGAATCACGTTGTAGTTGCCCTCACTCATCACATACTCGGCCGCCATCAGAAATTCTTCCAGCGTAGCTGACATGCCGCGCTTCACCATCACAGGACGCTTCGAGCGGCCGGCCCGCCGCAGCAGAGAGTAGTTTTGCATATTGCGAGCGCCAATCTGAATGATGTCGGCGTACTGCTCGACCAGTTCGAGCGATTCATGGTCGATGGCTTCGGTAATCGTCCGCAAGCCAAAATTCTCGCGAACCTCGGCCATGATCTGCAAACCTTCTTCACCCAGGCCCTGAAAGGAATACGGAGAAGTTCGCGGCTTGTAAGCTCCGCCACGAAAAAACTGCGCCCCCGCCCGCTGAACGCGCTCCGCGATGGCAAACGCCTGCTCCCGGCTCTCAATCGCGCAAGGGCCGGCGATGATCGCCAGCGCGGGCCCGCCAATCGTGGCGTCGCTGCCCGCGAAACGAATCACGGTATTTTCTTCTTTGATATCGCGGCTGACCAGCTTGTAAGGCTTGGTGACGCGAATAACTTCCTGCACGCCGGACATTTCTTCCAGCGTGCCGGCCTCGACTTCGCCTTTATTTCCGGTGATGCCGATCGCGGTCCGCTCGGCCCCTGGAATCGAGTGGGCGCGGTAGCCGAGCGACTCGATTTTCTGGCAGACGGTGCGCACCTGCTCTTCGGTCGCGTGCGCCTGCATAACGACCAGCATTAATCCACCTCGAAAGCTTCAAGTCTATCTTCGAAGGCGTATGAATCGCAAACGGCGCAGGATTTCAGGTTCCAGCGCCGGGCGTCGGCCGCTCGCTATACTTCTATTCATGCCCAGTTCCATCGCGCGCGAGCAGGACATCCTCAAGCATCCCGTCCCGAAGCGCCCGCCACGTCTGACCTCGCGCCGCATCGGCATTCATACGTCGACCGCAGGTGGCGTCCAGAATGCCGCGGAACGGGCCTACCGGCTGGGTTGCAACACTTTTCAGATTTTTTCCTCCAGCCCGCGCCAGTGGGCGCCATATGCGCTAAGCCGTCCGCAATGCGACGAGTTGACCCGCCTGCGCGAGAAATATGACCTCAAGCCCATAGCGATACACGTGAACTATTTGGTGAATCTGGCCAGCACAACTCCGCTGTTCTTGAAGAAGTCGATCGAGGCATTTCGTGGCGAAGTCGAAAGAGCCCTGGCACTGTGCGCGGACTATCTCGTGCTTCACCCTGGATCGTTTCGTGGCGCGGATCGCGAAGCCGGCTTGATTCAAACCTCAGCCGCAATCGCAGCCGCGACGCGCGGACTGGACCTGGCCAAAGGCAATCTTACAATCCTCATCGAGAATACTGCTGGCTCAGAATATTCCCTGGGCGGAAGCTTCGAGCAAGTGGCCGAAGTGCTGGAACGCCTCCGCGATATAGTTCCTATCGCCGCGTGCATCGACACCTGTCACACCCACGTCGCCGGATACGACATCGTGAGCGAAGACGGAATGCGCGAAACGTTGGCGCATCTCGGCGAAACCGTAGGCCTAAAGAACGTCCGCGTATGGCATTGCAATGATGCCAAAGCCCCGCGCGGATCGAAATTGGATCGTCATCAGCACATCGGGAAGGGAAGCATTGGCCATGAGCCGTTTCGCCGATTGCTGAACGACCCGCGGCTCGCCCACGCAGCCTTCATCGCCGAGACCCCCATCGACAAACCGGGGGATGATAGAAGAAACATAGCAGTCCTGAAGAAATTGGTCGTCACATGAAACACGTGGGAACAGCCGCCCTCGGCTGCCTAGCGGAGCGAAGCTCCGCAGTTTTGCGGGTTGATGTGGAATGTGTCATTCTAGGGATGCCCAGCGTGCTATGTTCAGCATTCGACTCGAACCCGAACTTGAAGAAAAGCTCCAGTCTCTTGCGAAAGAGACCGGGCGTAGCAAGAGCCACTACGCGCGCGAGGCCATCCGGCAATATCTGGAAGACCGCGAGGACTATCTGAAAGGCATTGCCGCCCTCGGGCGACGCGAACCGACCGTCACGCTCGAAGAGTTGGAGCGCCGACTGACTTAGCCCGCGTGATCGCGCGGAAACCCCAGCTCTCGGCTCCGCTATTGTAAAATACAGGTTTATCCAGAACCCAAACTTTCCTTCTATGCCGCAGGAAGAAAAAACCATCATGGTCCACGAGGACCGTTACGATGCCCAGCGCATCGAGGCCAAATGGTTCGAGCGCTGGCAGCAGGACAAGTCTCTCTACGCCGCCGAGTCCAATTCGACCAAGCCGAAATACTATGTGCTGGAAATGTTGCCCTACCCCTCCGGCGTTTTGCATATGGGGCATGTGCGCAACTACGCAATCGGCGACGCGCTCGCCCGCTACATGTGGATGAACGGCTACAACGTGCTTCATCCCATGGGCTGGGATTCCTTCGGCCTTCCCGCGGAAAATGCCGCCATTGCCAACAACACGCCGCCGCGCGAGTGGACGCTTCGCAACATCGCGAAGATGAAGGCGCAGATGAATCGCCTCGGGTTCGGCTACGACTGGTCGCGCGAAGTCACCACTTGTTTGCCCGAATATTACCGATGGAATCAGTGGTTCTTCCTGAAGCTTTTTGAGAAAGGATTGGCCTACCGCAAGAAGAGCAAAGTGAATTGGTGTCCAAAGTGCTGCACCGTACTGGCCAACGAACAGGTTGTCAGGGGCCGCTGCTGGCGGCACGAAGATACAGTGGTCGAGCAGCGCGAACTCGAGCAGTGGTTCTTGCGCATTACGCAATATGCCGATGAATTGCTCCGCGATCTCGACAAACTCGGCGACTGGCCCGAGAAAGTTCGCACCATGCAGCGCAATTGGATCGGCCGCAGCGAAGGCACCCTGGTCGATTTCAAACTCGACGGCGCGAGCGATTCGCCGGACTCGAAAATTACAGTATTCACCACCCGCGTAGACACGATCTATGGGGCAACGTCCGTCATACTCGCGCCTGAGCATCCGCTGGTGGCCCGTCTCACGAAGAATAACGATCCGTTACGCGCGCAGGTAGAGCAGTTGATTGCGGAGCAGCGCAAAGCCAAAGAAGTGGGCGACGTTGGCGCCATCGATAAGCACGGAGTCAACACCCATCACTTCGCTATAAATCCATTCAATGGCGAACGCGTCCCCATCTGGATCGCAAATTACATCCTCATGGACTACGGCACCGGCGCGATCATGAGCGTGCCGGCGCATGATGAGCGAGATTACGAATTCGCGACGAAATACCATCTCAAAGTTCGCGTCGTGATCGTCCCCGCTGCCCTCGATCCGGAAGAAACCAGCGTCGAACCCGTGCTTCCGTTTACCACCTTCGACGCCATGCTGGTCAATTCGGGTCCATTCAGCGGTCTTGAATGCAAAGAAGCGATTCCGAAGATGTCCGCGTATGCGCACGAAAACGGTTTCGGCAAAGCCACAGTCACCTTTCGTCTGAAAGATTGGGGCATATCGCGCCAGCGCTACTGGGGCACGCCCATCCCCATGTTGTATTGCGAGAAAGACGGAATCGTCCCCGTTCCGGAAAAAGATTTGCCGGTCCTCCTGCCTGAAAATGTCGACATAACACTGACGGGTGGGTCACCCTTAGGCCAGGTTCCGGAATTCGTGAATGTGACGTGTCCGAAATGCGGCGGCGCGGCTCGCCGTGAAACCGACACCATGGACACGTTCGTCGATTCGTCCTGGTACTTCTACCGCTATACCGATGCGCACAACGACCACGCACCTTTCGATGCCAAAACTGTTGCGTACTGGTTTCCGATCGATCAGTATATCGGCGGCGTCGAGCACGCGATTCTTCATCTCATCTACTCGCGCTTCTGGACGAAGTTCATGCGCGATATGGGACTCGTGAAGAACGACGAACCGGTTGATCGCTTGTTTACTCAGGGCATGATCACTAAGGGCGGAGCGAAAATGTCCAAGAGTCTGGGCAACATCGTTTCTCCGGACGAAATGATCGCCCGCTTCGGCGCTGACAGCACCAGAATGTACACATTGTTCGCGACTTCGCCGGACCGCGAACTCGATTGGCAAGATGAGGGAGTCGAAGGCATTCGACGTGCGTTGTCGCGAGTCTATCGCTTTGTCGCGAGAAACGCTCAGCCGAACCATCCGGACCGGCACAAGCCCGTTCCCGCTGAATTATCACGCGAAGCCCGCAAAATCCAGCGCAAACTTCACCAGACCATTAAACGCGTCAGCGACGACTTTCAGGGGCGCTGGCATTTCAATACGTCGATCGCAGCAATCATGGAGTTAGTCAACGATCTCTACGTCGTCGAAGAACATGTGGTGCGGGCGCCCTCCCCTGCGGAAGCGGTTCCAATCTCGCTTTGGTCGGAAGTGCAACGCGATCTCACGCTCTTGCTTGCGCCCTTTGCCCCGCACCTCGCCCACGAGCTCTGGGAAATGTTGGGCGAAAAAGGAAATCTCTTGCGCTCGCCTTGGCCGAAGTACGATCCAGCCTTGGCGAAAGAAGACGAAATCGAAATCCCGGTGCAGATTAATGGAAAATTGCGCGGCTTGATCGTGGTGCCCGTGGACTCGTCGAAAGAAGTAATCGAGCAGCGCGCCTTGTCGGAAGAAAAGATCAAAGCAACAATCGCCGGCAAACAAGTTGTGAAAGTGATCGTAGTGCCAGGCAAACTCGCCAATATTGTCGTACGCTAACAGCTCGTATACTCTGTCATCCTGTCAAGTAAGGATGGTCCGCGAAATTGCCACCCGCCAGCAGCACGCGGCCAAGCTGATCCGACTTGCGTTATCCTGAACCCTGAATGAAACCTCGCTCTCCCACGCTCGAAGGCTTCGGCGCAATTTTCCGCCGCCCCTCGTTCGGACTGGCAGAAATCGCCTGGCGCTGGAGCTTCGGTGCTGCCGCCACGCTGCTGCTTGTATTTTCTTTCTTTACATTTCTGGACACGTTGCCAGTCGGCAAGGCCGATTTACTTTTGCTGCGCACAGGACAGCCGCTTCTGATCTGGCGCGCGGTAGCGCACATGTTTCGAGGCAGCGCATTTCGTGCGGTGGGAACCGTTATTCTGCTGACGCTGACGTTGAGCGCTGCGTGGATCGTGATCACATCGCTCGGCCGGGCAGCCACCGTGAAGGCGCTGCTGGCTTATTTTCGCGAGAGCGGTGCCTCCGTGCCAAAAGACGACGAGGAAAACAGCTGGAGATTGCGCCCCATTTTCGCTCTCAACTTTTTCCGGCTGGGTGCGACGGTAGCTGCTGCAGTCGGCAGCGTCGCCGCTGTTATTCTGGCTGCGGCTGCGTCGCGTCCGCCCTATCCCGCGCCGGGTAGCTCTCTGCTGATTTTCCTGACGGTTGTCCTGCTTGTTTGGTTCGCGTGGTCCACCCTGAACTGGTTTCTTTCGCTGGCGCCGATCTTTGTGGTCGCGCGCGGCGAGGACACATTCGGCGCAATCGCAGCCGCAGTCGATCTGTCCCGAACCCGCGCAGGTTCAGTCTTCGCAGCCGGGACGTGGTTTGGTCTGGCCCACCTTACAGCATTTATTCTCGCAAGCTCGATTGGCGCTTTTCCACTCGATTTCGCCCCTTACCTTCCGAAGGGCGTGGTGCTGGGCGGCGTGCTTCTGGTAGGTCTTTTTTATTTTGCCGTTGCGGATTTCCTGTACGTGGGACGGTTGGCGGCGTATGTAGCGATGGTAGAAATTCCGGATTCGCAAGTAAGCACCGCGCCCGCACCGCCTGAATTGCCTTTCACCGGCCAACGCCTCGATCCAACCATCCATTCAAGTTCGGCAATCGACGCCAGCGAACTAATCCTGAGCGACCTTCCCGCAAGCAGTTGACGCTTTCTGACACTCGAGATTCAATTCACACCGTCATCCGAAACTTACAAATAAATTAGCGCGTCTTCCTGAGCACAGTGAAGGATCACTGCATTCTGCCAGCAGCACGAAGCCTTACACGCAGCCAAGCCTGTTGGATTCCCCGCAAATCCGAGAGCCAGAAGCCGGAAGCCGATCTCTCTCTTTACACTTCCCCTCCGATTTGAGACACTCGTCCGTGGAAACCCAATCTATCGTCGTCCTCGACTTCGGCGCCCAATACTCACAACTAATCGCCCGTCGCATCCGCGAACAAAACGTTTTTTCCGTCGTCCTTCCCTGCACCGCGAGCATCGACGAGATCCGCAGTTACTCGCCACTAGGCATCGTCCTGTCCGGCGGCCCCTGCTCGGTCTACGATGACGACGCGCCCATCGCCGACCGCCAAGTCTTCGACCTAGGCCTCCCCGTGCTCGGTATCTGCTACGGATTACAGCTAATGGTCCACGTCCTCGGCGGAAAAGTCCTCGCCGCCGACAAACGCGAATATGGTCACGCCACCGTCGAAATCAAAGACGACTCACGCCTGTTCCAAAATATCCCCCGAAAGCTTTCTGTCTGGATGTCGCATGGTGACGAAGCCGTCGACCTGCCTCCCGGATTCCACTTAACCGCCAGTTCGCCCAACGCGGTCGCCGCCATCGAAAATCCCGAGAAGAAAATGTACTCGGTTCAGTTTCATCCCGAAGTGCGGCATACCCAATCCGGCACCGACATCCTGCGCAACTTTGCGCTCGAAATCTGCGGCGCCAAGCCCACCTGGACGCCCCAACACTTCATCGACGCCACCATCGCCAACGTGCGCCAAACCGTAGGCCAGGGCCGCGCCATTTGCGCGCTCTCCGGAGGCGTCGATTCCGCCGTCGCCGCCACCTTGGTCGATCGCGCTTTGCGTGACGGCAACAATCCCTCGCGACTGACTTCCGTTTTCGTCAACAACGGCGTCCTGCGCAAAAACGAATTCGAAAAAGTCCAGCAGAACCTGCGCGACAAGCTCGGACTCCACGTAATCGCCGTCGATGCCACCGACCGTTTCCTAACCAAACTCGCCGGCGTCACCGATCCCGAGAAAAAACGCAAAATCATCGGCAACGAATTCATCGCTGTCTTCGACGAAGAAGCCCATCGCATCGAAAAACAAGAAGGCAACGTCGACTGGCTCGTCCAGGGCACGCTCTATCCCGACGTCATCGAATCCCGCTCCGTCCGCGGGCCCTCGCAAATCATCAAGTCGCACCACAACGTCGGCGGACTCCCCGAAAAAATGAAGCTCAAACTCATCGAGCCGCTAAAAGAATTATTCAAAGACGAAGTCCGCAAAATCGGACGCGACCTCGGCATGCCCGAAGAAATCCTGCAACGCCAACCGTTCCCCGGACCAGGCCTTGCCGTACGAATCCTCGGCGAAGTCACGCCCGAACGCCTGACCATCCTCCGCGAATGTGACGACATCGTGGTCAACGAAATCAAGCAAGCCGGTCTGTACCAAAAAATCTGGCAGTCGTTCGCCGTCCTGCTGCCTGTGATGTCCGTCGGCGTCATGGGCGACCAGCGCACCTACGCCAACACCTGCGCCGTCCGCGCCGTCCACTCCGAGGACGGCATGACCGCCGATTGGGTCCCGCTCCCGCACGAGGTCCTGAAAACAATTTCGAGCCGCATTGTGAACGAAGTGAAAGGTGTGAACCGCGTAGTCTACGACATCACCTCGAAGCCGCCGGGCACGATCGAGTGGGAATAAATCGTCAGTTAGCTCTTAGCTCTGACCAAGCCCACGTAACCTCGCCGATACTCTGTCATCCCGAGCGAAGTCGAGGGACCCTGTGTTCGCCGCTCTGAGTGGGGACGGCCTCCCCGGCTGTCCAGCCGAGCAAAGCTCGGCAGCCTAGTCTTCGAACAGCGATGGAGTCTCTTTGAACAACTCCTCGAGAAAGCCTTCCCGATTGTTCAAGAACCGACGCACGATCTGCATTGCCGCTGTCTCCTCGTAGGCGATCTCGCCTATGCGATCATCGTCAAACGACAGTATCTGTGCCTCTGGATATCCAAGTAGCACCGGCGAATGGCTCGAAATTATGAACTGTGCGTCTTTGTGCTTCCGCAGCACATCGTGGACCAGCAGAAGAAAATTCAATTGGTGTTGGGGCGAGAGCGCGGCTTCAGGCTCGTCCAACAGGAACAAGCCATTCCGTTGGAACTTCAGTTCAAGCAGCGTAAGAAATGTCTCACCATGGGACCTCGTGTGCAGGCTGCGGCCACCGTAGGATGCGCTGATCGGTGCCGAAAAGGACGGTTCGTTATCCAGGTTGTCCATGTGGGACACCACGTTGAAGAAGCTCTCGGCACGCAAAAAGAAACCAGCCCCGGTTCTTTTGTCGAAAGAGAGTCGAAGGCATTGAGTGAGCGGGTCGATCGATCGATTACTCTCGGTGCTGCTGCTGCGGAGATTGCGATTTCCTCCCTCGGGCCCAAAACCATAGTGCGCTGCGATTGCTTCCAGCAGGGTCGATTTCCCCGTGCCGTTCTCGCCCGCAAAAAAGCAGATGCGGGAGCGAAAATCAAGTTCCTCCAAGCCGCGAATTGCCGGGACAGAAAAAGGATAGCTCTCCCAATCTTGTACCCGTTCTCGCAATAATGTGATTTTCTGCAACATGGTGCTATCGAATTCGCTACGCCGCTACTCTCACGGATGGACCACCCTCAACCCCAACTCTTTCTCGAAAAC
>JBEKGG010000136.1:0-11238 GCA_050012915.1 Terriglobales bacterium
GCCACCTTTTACCTCCAATCAGGACCGGTCAGCAAGACCAATCCATCGCGCGTATTCCCGGAGCGCGTGTGTTTGATTCTAACTCGACCAAGCCGGTCTGCGGGGCACATTCGTTCCCAGACTTTTTTGTGGCTTTTGCACCATTGCCGGATTTCTTTGAGGTAACCGAAGTTCTACACCAATGAGGCCATTGCGCTCCGCACCCCTTGCCACGACAATAGCTTCAAAGGGTGCGCGCAACGCGCTCATAGTGGGGACCATCTAAGTTTGATGTGGGGGTCACATGAGTAGTTTGGAACGGCGCGGACAGCCGGCGGTTGTCAGTGAAAGAGAACAGGAAGCGCGAAATATCAGACGCCTGCAAATCATGATCAGCATGGTGATGTCGGTGATTGGCCAGGATCCTAACCTGACCATCGAAGAAGCCTCCGAATTAGCAGCTGGCGCCAAGCGGGCCGCACTGGCGATGTTTCCCGATAAAGAATTCGCCTATGACATTCTCTACAAACCACGCCTGCAGCGGTTGATGAACGAACGCTTCCGCCTGCAGTAAAGGCCAATTGGCCTGGCCTCAAATATAAAACAGACTGAGTCTCGGAATCCCGTATTTCTCCAGCAAGCGCTTGTGAACATATTGCTTCTGTAGTTGTTCGATTTGGGCTGACGGCATTTTGCGCCGGTAGGGTGCCAGCTCGCGATCCGCCTCCGCGCGCACCCCAATGATCTGCTCATCGGGCGTCACTGCCAGTAAAACCGCAAACAGTTTTTCTTCCGCAACCGTGAACCGGCGTTCGAGATCTTCCAATCGTGGCAGAGATTTGCTGGAGTCCAGTTCGTCGGCGATCTCGCGCAATGTGCGTGCCGTCTCTCTCGCCAACGGCATTGCATCAATCCCTTTTGCGTGGGGCAGCTTCGTGGCTTCGAGTTGTTCGGCGTTGCGCCGGAGGAACGCAGAGATTTCGGATGCCTGAAAGCCGCTCTCGCGACGGCTCTCCGAATCCGGGCTTGCCGAGCCTACCGCCGCCTCTTTCATCTCCTCCGCCGCCACCAGCACAGCCTGCGCGCAATACGCCAGGCTGTTAATCTTCTGCGACTTCGACGGACGCTCCTCGTACTTGTCGAACGCGGCGTCAACACCGCGCAGCACAGCTTCAAGCGGGAGGCCCGCATCCTTCCAAGTTTCGATAAGAGCCCAATCGAGCGGGGACAGCTGAATGCGTCCGCGCCGCCGCTGAAAGTGTTCTTCGATTTCGGTGAAGTAGTTAAAGTAGTTTTCCACGGTGGGCTTTTATTTCAACGATCAGCGGGAGCGTGTTTTGTGGGAAGACTTCGACATCGTTTCGCGGGCGGGTTTTGCCGTCACATTGCGCTCCCAGATAATCCGCAGGCCTTCCAACGTCAAGAACTCATCGACCCGCTTGATATGTTTCGAGCCTGAGCCAAACAGCGATCCCAGGCCGCCGGTGGCGACTACCTGAGTTTCATTTCCCAACTCTTGAACCAGCAATTCCAGGATTCCGTCAACCAAACCAAGGTAGCCGTAGTAGAGACCAGATTGCAGGCTGCCCACGGTATTGGTGCCGATCACCTGAGCCGGCTTGCGGATATCGACGCGAGTGAGACGCGCTGTGCGCTCGAACAGCGCATCGGCGGAGATTCCGATTCCGGGGCAGATGACGCCGCCGAGGTATTCACCCTTCGGAGAAACGCAATCGAATGTGGTCGCGGTTCCAAAATCCACAATGACGCAAGGGCCCCCATATTTTTCGAACGCGGCAACCGAGTTCACAATTCGGTCGGCGCCGACTTCAGCCGGATTGTCATAGTGCACTGGCATGCCGGTTTTAATGCCAGGCTCGATCAGAAGTGGCTTGGTGCTGAAGTAGCGTTCGCAAACTTGCCCGAGCGTGGAATCAAGAGGAGGCACGACAGATGAAATCACGATACCGTGGATAGCCTTCACCTCAAGATTGCCCATCGCGAACAAATTGCGGAAGAGCACGCCGTACTCGTCCACCGTTTGAGTTGCGACCGTGGCAACTCGCCAGTTCGCTACCAGCAAGTCATAGCGCGGCGATTCCACTTCGCCGTGATTAGCGGACGAAGCAACCTTCGCCCCTTTGGCGAAGACGCCCAGCACCGTATTCGTGTTGCCGACATCGAGAACCAGAAGCATAAAAGAACATGTAGGGACGGCGGCCCAAGCCGAGCTTCTGCTCGGCATAAATCAGGCTGGCCTCACCACTCCGCTTAACACGGTATGTACACCCTGCGCGGTGCGAACCTGCAGGAATCCGCGTGAATCCAGCCCTTCCGTCACACCCTCGAAACCGCCGTCTTCCACCACGACCCGCGCGCCCCGGGCCGACGACGATCGTTCCTCAAAACGGCGCACGATCGAAACAGTTGCGTCCTGATTTTCGAGCAAGCCGCGATATTCCCGGTCCAACGATCTTAACAAAGCGACGCACACCTCCACCCGGGACCATTCAGAACCGGTCGCCAAATGCAGGGAAGTCGCGATTGCCTGCAAATCCGGGGGGAAGCTCGATTGATTCACGTTGATCCCGACGCCAACCACAACGTACCGCACTCGCGTGACCTCAGCGTGCATCTCGGTCAGAATGCCGCAGACTTTTTTCCCATCGATCAAAATATCGTTAGGCCACTTCAAGTCGAGCGCCACTCGCGAGTCGATCTCTTGAATCGCGGAGCGTACGGCCAATCCTGAAGCGAGTGTGAGCACGAGCACATCGGAGGGCGGCAGCGCCGGACGCAAAAGCGTGGAACAATAAATTCCTACTGAACGCGCCGAGTGCCAATGGTTGGCTCCGCGGCCGCGTCCAGCCGTCTGTTGCTCCGCCACAAAGACGCTACCCTCAGGAGCGCCTGCGCTCGCGGCTTCCATGGCAGCCGTGTTGGTCGATCCAATCTTGTAGTAGTGATGAATGTGCTTGCCGAAAAGTGCCCCTTGCAGTTGCGGAGCCAGCACATCCGGCAACAGCAGGTCGGGCATAGACTTCAGGCTGTACCCGGTCGACGGATGGCCAGCGATATCGACTCCAAGATCACGGAGCTGCTGAATCAGGCGCCAAATTTCGGAACGGTTGGTGCCAATCTCGGCAGCAATTTTCGTTCCGCTGACCACGACAGTGGCATGATCGATGAGTAGTCGGACTATGCGTCCCAGGCGGGCATCAGTTTGTGCCGCAGCCTTCTTCGCTAGAGCAACTCCTGCTCGCGATCGCCGGATTGGAAGTGATTGCTTGATGCGGGAATTATGAGGGATGGAGCGCGAAACAGCAATCGCAGCGGGTGTGTCCGGCTGACAATAAATCACGCCCCGCTATCGTACTGATCATTTATTCCACAGTCTCGGTAAAAGTGGCGACTGGGTGCCCGAGTCCAAACTGGCCTTCAGCGGTAACATGCACGGTACCGGGGTTGGCGGGCAGCGTGAGCACGACAGCAGCGTTCCCATTCGAGTCAGTGTCGACAATTCGATTGGACAGTGTGCCTTTATTGCTTGTGAACAAAACTGTGCCCCCCGCCGCACTACCACCCGACTTGCCGGGATTTAACGTGACCGAAAGATTCAGTTGGCCGCCCGGCTGTCCTTTCTGATGGTCGCCAGTTTTGGTGAACGTCGCCGGAGGATTTCCGACAACGATCCAACCGCTCTGGGTCTCGACAACGCCAGTGTTGTCGGTGCTCGGGACAGTAAATTGGTAGAAGCCTGGAGCCGTGCCCGCAGTAACAGTGATGCTTCCGTCTTGCGTGGGGGTGACATTTGGTTGCGTTACCAGCAGTGTGATTCCGCTGTCCGACTGCGGAGTGCCAAGCGTCACCGTCCCCGACCCAGAAACAATCTTCGGCTGAAGCTCAGTGGTTCCGCGAGCCGGAACCATAGTCGTGTCCGGATTCAGATCCCAATCAGCACTTGGTGTTGCGGGCATGGATCCCGTAACCACCAATAATGTCGCGGTGTAAGGCGCGAATTTCATCGAGGAAGTCCACGCTTTCGGCGACGACGCCACAATTTTTGTCGGCGACTTAGGGGAAAGCGTGTAGGTTGTTACCTGCGTCGGCGTGAATCCGTTGACCGTAAATTGGGTTTGAACTGAGGCCTGCGGTCTTTTGTTAATCACCATCAACGTCAAGGTCGTGCCCGCCGAATTCAGCGCGCCATAACTGCTGAAGAAGTCAGGGTTGCCATCGTTTGTAGCCGAGACGGATGTCGTCGCAAATGCGTCGTGCTGTCCGTCGTAGTTGCGGTACAACTTCAGGGCTTGGTAGTTGGGATTCGTCGGGACAGGCGCAACCCACCGCGAGGCCAGATACGTGCGTTCGCGGCCTAGAATGCCGTAAGCATCGGCATCCGCCAACGCGGTCGAGTAATCGGACTCACCGGCGAACGCTGCGCTCCACTCCGTGATGCTAATTGGAGTTCCCGGGTAAATCATGTTGAGGATTGCCCGCATACGCGGGATGCGAAAGGGAATCCTCTTCTTCGGCTGAATAAAGGTGGCCCACTGTTGATTGATCGTGCCCGATTCGCTCACATACTTCGGATCCCAATAATCCCGATAAATGCGCAACGAGAGCGCCTGCTTTTGAGCCTGGGTATAGCCAGAAGTGTCCGGTCCGTCGGGGTAAGCGTGAATATCGAATACGTCAACCGACCTCGTGCCAGCCACTTGGTCTTGCCAATAAACTTCGTTTAGCCACCAGGGCAGAAAATCCACGCCAGCGTGCGCGCCCTTGTCGTTATTGTTGGCGCCATTCCAATAGAACCACCAGCAGCAACTCACCGGACCAAAGCGAATCGCATTCGGGTCCCAACCCTTGAGGGCGCCGGCTTCTGCGAGATATGTATCGCGCATCTCGTCGTAGGCTGAAGGGATGGGATGGACGTCGCGATGCGTGCTGCCCCAGATGTCGATCTCATTATCCATGTCATAAAAATGGGGCGCGCTGCCAAAAGCCGCCGCCAGAGCCGGCGCCCATTGGTCGCGATAGACAGTTCCCGGTGGATCTCCATTTTGTGGCGAGTCCTTCAGTTCGACATCGGCATCCGTCGGGTCGTTCCCCGTAATGTCCGTTTGACAATTGGGCATCACTCCATCCCCCGCGTCAGAGTTGTAAGGATCTGCCCCGCATTGCGGACCGTACTTGGAAACCGAAAAACTCCAACCCGAAGTTTTGGCCACCCAGGGCAGCATCACCATGGTCATGAGCGGATTGCTTCCCGCGGCTTTCACGTCCTGAATGTACTTCACCGAATCGCTGTCCCCGATCTCCGAATAGGCAAAGTCCTCAAAATACCAATCGGCGGCCGCATTGTAAGTAAAGGTCTGCCAGTTGTAGCGGGAGGTCGCGTCGCCGCCCCAACGAACCACGGTCAGGCCGCTGTCAGTAATCGTGGCAGCATCCTGGGGATAGCTCCCGCCGTAAACATAAGGGCTGATCGGGTGCCGGTCACTGAGAACGTCCACGGTGACATTGACCGATGCTGCTGCCGGAGCAGATGCGCGCCGATTGGAATTTCTGCTCTGGGCAGGAGCGGACCCATCTACAGAGGTTGCGGGAACAGTTCTTGCCAATTCAACACCAGTTTCAGAAGAGCTGTTCGCAAATAACAAAACTGCCAATGTTGCGATAGAGGTAAGCCGAAGCTGGTAAGCCATGGGGGGAGGGCCTCCGGTTCCTGAATACTCTATCGCTTTCGAGGTCGCAAGGGTTACTCGAAAGGGCACTTTGGAATGGTTCGTTGGGACGTGAGAATTTGTCCAATAGGACAGGAAGTTCTTGCGCCTAGAATTTCAATGCGGGAGTTCGAGCGGATGACCCGGCGTCAAGCAGGAGCGAGCCGCATGCTCATATCGACTGCCTTCGCCGAGTGGGTGAGCGCTCCGACGGAAATGAAATTTACACCAGTCTCAGCGTAAGCGCGTACGTTTTCGAGCGTGATACCACCCGAGACTTCGAGTGGAATGCGGCGTTCCACATGCGAGCATCGTTCGACGGCCTGCTTCACCGTCTCGACTGACATGTTGTCCAGCAGAATAGCTTCGCCACCATGCTCCAGGGCCTGCTCCAACTCCTCGAGCGTGCGAACTTCGATCTCGATGATCTGCTCGCCCCGGCGGTTCTTGTGAGCGCGTTCCAGCGCGGGCACAATGCCTCCTGCCAGCGCGATGTGATTGTTCTTGATGAGAACTCCATCAGACAAATCCAGCCGATGGTTTTGTCCGCCTCCACAACGCACCGCATACTTGTCGAGCATTCGCAATCCCGGCACGGTCTTGCGGGTGTCCAGAATTCGTGCCTTGGTACCCGATATCGCATCCACGAAGCGGCGCGTCAGCGTGGCGATCCCACTCAGCCGCTGCAGGAAATTCAGAATCACGCGTTCACAAGAGAGAATCACCCGAGCGTTGTGGCGGATCACGGCCACCGACTGTCCGTTGTGCAGGCGCACCCCATCGAAGATTTCTGTATGCGATGTGACCTCATAATGCGATGTTACAGCGCCGTCCAGAGCGGCATACACGTCGAAAATACGAGACACGCAGCCAATGCCCGCGAGAATACAATCCTGCTTGGCGAGAATCGTTGCCGAGGCACGCTGGTTTGCGTCAACGCACGAATAGCTGGTAGCGTCGCGCGTGGCGCGATCCTCCAGCAGTGCGTTCTCGATGACTCCGGTAATGCGTCGGCTATTCCAATCCATAAATTAGTCGTTGGTCGCAGGTCGTTGGCCAAGCCCGTGTGGGGACAGCCGCCCTCGACTGTACGGTCGAGCCAAAGCTCGACTACCCTAGTTCATCCAGCTTACTCTTCGCTTTTTCGCGCAGAATTTCCAGCTCTTGCGCCCGCCTGCGAATTCCCTCTACAACCTTCGCTGGAGCCTTCGCGAGAAATTGCTCATTGCCCAGTTGCCGCTGGCCGTTGGCATACTCTTTTTCCACCTGCTCCAGTTCTTTCTTCAACCGCTCGCGCTCCGCGGCGATATCGATCTTTCGCTCATAGATAACGTGCACTTCGAAACGCGCTGTGTGGCGCGCACCTGATAATTTAGCCAGAGAATTCTCGACAAACTCGATCTTCTCGACGTTCGCCAGCCTCTCGATCGAACCTCGATTCCGTTCGATCAGCCCACGAATCTCCGGGTTTTCGACGAAAACCTGAACTGGCACCCGCTGTTTCTGGTCAACCTTCAACTCCGCCCGCAAATTCCGCACGTTGACGATCAGATCCTGCAAAATCGCCAACTCGGTCTCGGCAGCCAAATCCAACTGCTGCTCATCCGCCTGCGGATACGGCGCCAGCGCGATCGACTGCAATGGCGGACGACCATCGTAAATCGCATACCAGATTTCTTCGGTGATAAACGGCATCACAGGATGCAACAGCCGCAGCGCAGCTTCAAAAATGCTCAGCAAGTTCACGCATGCGATTCGCGCCGATTGCGAATTAGCCTCGTCCAGCAGTCGCGGCTTAATCAGTTCGATGTACCAATCGCAAAATTCGCCCCAGAAAAAATCATAAATTTGATTGGCAGCTTCGTGGAAGCGGTAGGTCTCGAGCGCCTCGTTGACTCCCTTTGCGACGCGATTGAAGCGCGAAAGAATCCATCGATCTTCAAGCGTCTGTTCCTCGAATCCATCAACCCCTGCCTGGGAGCGGCTCTGAGACCCGGTCCCGGGCCGAAGGCCTGGCGCCACGCGGTCGATATTCATAAACATAAACCGCGCCGCATTCCAAATCTTGTTGGCGAAATTGCGATAGCCCTCGGTCCGGCTCTCATTAAATGCAATGTCCGTCCCCGGCGCAGCCATGGCTGCCAGCGTGAAACGCGTCGCATCGGTCCCAAAGCGCTGGATGATCTCAAGCGGATCAATCACGTTCCCCTTGGTCTTCGACATCTTCTGCCGCTCAGCATCGCGCACCAGAGCGTGGATGTAAACCTGCCGGAAGGGAACGCTGTCATCCTTCTTGTCGCCCCAACCGCTGGCCTGTTTGATTTTCGGATCCTGCCGATGCCCCTCCATGAAATGGCAGCCAAACATGATCATGCGGGAGACCCAGAGGAATATGATTTCGTACGCCGTGATCAGCAGAGTGGTTGGGTAGAAGACTTCGAGGTCCCGGGTTTTCGCTGGCCAGCCCAAAGTTGTGAAGGGCAACAATCCCGAAGAGAACCACGTGTCCAGTACGTCGGCATCTTGCTTAAGGTCGGACCCTCCGCATTTCGTACATGTCTTCGGCGTTTCTCGAGCCACAATAATTTCGCCGCACGAACAATGCCAGGCCGGAATCCGGTGTCCCCACCAAAGCTGCCGCGAGATGCACCAATCGTAGATGTTGTGCATCCAGTTCAGATAGATCTGCTTGTAATTCTCGGGAACGATCGTGATTTCGCCTCGTTCGACGGCTGCGATTGCGGGCGCGGCGAGGGGCGCGATTTTGACAAACCACTGCGTCGAAAGCCGGGGCTCGACTACCGTGCCGCAGCGCTCGCACTTGCCAATCGCGATCGTGTAGTCCTTTTCACCAACCAGAAAGCCTTGCGCACGCAGGTCTTCGAGCACGCGCTTGCGCGCTTCGTAGCGATCCAAGCCGGCGTACCGTCCCGCATTTTCGTTCATGCGAGCCTGATCGTCGATGACCTCGATCTGCGGCAAGTTATGACGAAGTCCGGCCTCGAAGTCATTAGGATCGTGGGCTGGAGTCACCTTCACCGCGCCCGTCCCGAACTCTGGCTGAGCCAGATTATCCGTGATAATCGGAATCTCCCGATTCATCAGCGGCAACAAAACTTTCTTCCCGTGAAGATGTTTGTAGCGCTCATCTCCCGCATTCACGGCCACGGCCGTATCGCCCAGCATAGTCTCCGGCCGCGTGGTGGCCACCGTGATGAACTCGCTTGTCCCAACCACCGGATAGCGGATCTCATACAGCTTGCCCGCAATATCTTCGTGCTTGACTTCGAGGTCGGAAATCGCCGTTCCGCATCGCGGACACCAGTTGACTATGTACTTGCCGCGATAGATCAATCCTTCTTCGTACAAGCGCACGAAAACTTCGCGCACCGCACGCGAAAGATTCTCATCCATGGTGAAATATTCGCGATCCCAATCGACCGACACACCCAGGCGCTTCATCTGGTCGAGAATCGCGCCGCCGTAGTGCCGCTTCCATGCCCAGGCCCGCTCGAGGAATGCTTCGCGGCCCATGTCGCGGCGATTCTTACCCTCGCTCGCAAGCTGGCGCTCGACCATCATCTGGGTCGCGATGCTGGCATGATCCGTGCCAGGCAGCCACAAGGTCAGGAAACCGCGCATGCGATGCCAGCGCACGATGATGTCCATCTGCGTCTGGTTGAGCATGTGCCCCATGTGCAGCCGCCCGGTAACATTCGGAGGCGGCAACAATAGCGTGAACACCGGACGCGTCTCTCCAGGCGGCGGCGTAGCAACGGAGAAAAGTTTTTCCTTGATCCAGTACTCGGCCCAGCGCGTTTCAATCGCGCCCGGCTCGTACGCTTTAGGCAAATCGTGGGCCATGATTTCAAAGCAGCATTCAGCAGTTAGCATTCAGCAATGAGTCAAGAATGCTTCTATTGCAGGGATGCAAGAGAGATTCTCTGGGCTGAGTGCTGACGGCTGAGAGCTGAAAGCTGATCTTTGATCTTACAGTCGGTTTGAAAACGCGGTCAAACGCGTCCAGGAAATGGGAGGTGCGAGGGTGACGTTACAATTCTCAAAGGGTGTAAATGGCAGAGCAGTGTTAGGGGAAGCCGACACCCGAGTTGCCTATTGGCCCGAGGACCCTCCTAAAGAAACTCACTAAAACTTCGAGTGGGTTCGGGCGAGACTACTTTTTCTTCTCTTTGCCCATCTTCTTCGCGATCTCGGCCATCAGCTTGGGTTTAAGGTCGGCGAGGACGCTGTCCACGATGTTCGCGATCTCGGTGGCTTCTTCGCCCGCAGAGTGCGAATCTTCGAGCTGAGAGTCGGACTTCGCTTCAGCGGTGTCTTCTTTCGGCGCCGTGACCGCATCGGCAATCTGCGAGCTGAGTTGCGAACTATCTATTTGCGATCCAATGACGGATTCGCGGATCTGCTTCCAGTTTGCCCAAGCCGCAGCCAGTTCCGATTCACCTTGCCGTTCGCCGGGCTCGGAGGTAGCAACGACGTTTTCTGAAGATGTCAGCGCCGGACTGGGGGCGGCGGCAGTCGCATCTGCGATCGTCGGCTCGGCCGCGCTTGGGCTGGCCGAGGCGGCGGCTGCATAAGCTGCGCTCTCGCTGCTCTCCGACATCGTGCTCTCGCTGATTACGTCTGCGATTACGGGGACAACCGCCGAATTTACTTCGGGCTGATGCGCAACCGATTCGTCATCGCTTGGAGTAGCCGTTTGCGGCGTGGGCTCTTGTGGGTTTGATTCAGAACTACCAGAGTTTGAAAACGACTCGACCGAGGACGGCGGAATTTCTGATGCGGCTGCCGGCGCTTCCACAATCGGCGGAAAAAATTCATGAGCCGGCGAGCTCGCAAAACTCATTCCAGCTGCGTCGGCTGCGGCGAAAGCCGCGTAAGCCTTTTCCATTTCTTGTTCGAGGATGAGCGTGGCCTCATCATCCCTGAGCGGAACCGGTTCGGCAATCCATCTGGGGCCGCTGAACTCCTGCGTTGCACCAGCGACCGCCATAGTCACAGGAACCAGTTCCCGCGATTCCCGCTCCGCTTCTCTTTCTCTATGCTCCGCAGCATGGCCGTTCGTGGGCGCCAACGAGGCCAGAGCTGCTGTGACTTCTTCGTCCCCAAGATTCCTGACCTCGGCGGCCGTTTGCGAGAAGTTCGACTCAGCAACAATCGCTTGGGCTGGCACTACTGTTTCGGTGGGAATATCGTCTGCGGATCGGGATTCTGCGGTCGTGTTGTTCTCGACTGCTACTTCTGACGATTCCACTTGCGCGGTCGCCGGAGTTACTTCGCTAACGAAGGATTCCACCGGCAATTCTTCCGCTTTCGCAGCAGGCTCTTGAATCGGAGCGGGCACGCGATCAGTGGACCGTCGCATCCTCGAAGTCGATTCATTGCCCGGAGTGTTGAGCGCCGCAGCGGCAGCTTTTATGGCCGCAATTTCCTCAGCTGTAATGTCTTGTGGCATTGAGGAAAGCAAGGCTTCTTCCAATCCCGATTTCATTTCGGCGGGCTTGGGTTCTTCAGT
>JBEKGG010000137.1:0-11155 GCA_050012915.1 Terriglobales bacterium
TGCTGTTTTCAAAATCCGCAAGAACGACGGTGTCTTTCTCGGTTAGCTTGCTGGATTGCGGGTGGCGAACAATGACCCCTATCGCAAATGCCGCGGCGATCACCAGTGCCGTCGCCGCAAGCCAGAACTTCCGCCTTCTTGCGGAGTGTCGGCGGTCCGCCTGCACATATTTTTCGGCTTCGATGGACTTCAAATCACCGAGAATCTGTGCGGCCGACTGGTAGCGCTCTTGGCGGTCTTTCCGCAGAGCCTTGGTGACGATGTGGTCTAAACCCTCGGGCAGTTGCGGATTCAAAACCTTCGGCGCGGACGGATCGCGATTCAATACGGCATCAAACACCACGGCAGCCGTGGTCCCACCGAAGGCACGCTCCCCGGTGGCCATCTCATAGAGCACGGCGCCGAAGCTGAAAAGATCGGTGCGAACATCCACTTCTTCACCGCGAGCCTGTTCCGGCGACATGTAAGCCACCGTTCCAATCGCTGCCCCAGGGTTGGTCAATCGTTCCTGTACCCCCAGATCCACCGCGCTGGGGCCTGCCGGTCCAGTCCCTGTCTTTCTGGGTGCGGGCGCCAGTTTCGCCAGCCCGAAGTCCAGGATTTTGACCTGGTCACGCCGGGTAACGAAAATGTTCGCCGGTTTCACATCTCGATGAATAATCCGTTGGGTGTGAGCGGCATCGAGCGCCTCGGCAATTTGCGTTGCCAGTTGTAGCAGGCGGCCATTTTCCAGCGGGCGGGATTCGACGACACGTTTCAGGGTCTGTCCATCCATGTATTCCATGGCGATGAAGGTTCGTCCCGCCTCTTCACCGATGTCGTAAATCGTGCAGATATTTGGATGGTTCAGAGAACTCGCGGCACGGGCTTCACGCCGAAATCTGACGATCGCCTTTCGATCCGCGGCGAACTGCTCAGGTAGGAACTTCAGCGCCACCAGGCGTCTAAGCCTGGTATCACGAGCCTTATAGACTACGCCCATCCCTCCGCCGCCCAATTTTTCGACGATGCGGTAGTGGGAGACGGTCTTTCCTGGGAAAGCATCGCCCGTTTCCTGGCGCGGCTGAATCTTCTGCGGGGCCATCGTTCGCGCAGCCATCTCGAGGGCGGGAGCTTCCATGAAGTTCTCCGCTTCCCGGTCGTGGGCGAGCAGCGATTCCACTTCCCTGCGGAGGCCCGCATCGTCGCCACAAGCATTTTGCAGAAATGCGGCGCGCTCGGCCGCGGCACGCTCTAGAGCGGAATGGTAGAGCTTTTCCAGCCGACGCACTCGCTCAACATCCATCTTCCCTTTCTCCGCACCGCAAGCCGCTGCTAATTATTTGCTTGACTTCGACTCTTTGGAGGACCTTCAGAGAAATCCTGTAAAAACCGGACTTCCTTATGAGTGTAGGGGCAAATTATCACATCGATGTTGCGCGCGCCAGCGACACACGATTGAGAAGAACTTCAAATTCCTTTCGAAGCTCCGCGTGGGGGGAAATGAGACAGCAGGTCCCTCCATTCCGCTTGGCTTCGGCCGGGATGACAGGGTTTACGGGAGGGGCGCAGACCTATCTTGCGCGGGCCAGGACGAGAGTTACATCGTCGGGTTGCTCGTTGGGGCCGATCCAGTCGTCCACGGCGGCAGTCACGATTTCGCTGATTCGTGGAAGAGGCAGGTCGCGATTCTCGCGCAGCAAGTCGATGAGCCGCGCTTCGCCGAATTCGCCAAAATCATTTTCCGGTTCGGTTACGCCGTCGGTATACCCGACGAAAATCTCACCTCGGCGGAGTTCGACCGAAGCCTCGTTGTAGCTTCTCTGATCAAACAAACCGACCACAGTGCCGCCGCATTCCAGACGCCGAATGGAACCATCCTCGCTCATGATCAGGGGTGGCAAATGGCCTCCATTACTGTAAGTGAGCTTGCGCTCTACGCCGTTGTAGATTCCCAGAAACAAGGTCGCGTACTTCTCGGCAGGCGTGCTTTCGTAGAGCTGGTGATTGAGCAATGAAAGCAACGCGCTCGGAGAAACATCGACGACGCGGCATCCGGAAGCGAGCATGACGTCGGGACCAATCGCTGCGCCGACGGCCGCGGGCTCGCGCAAGACGGGAACGTCCTGCATGCTGAGGGCGCGCACTGCCGAATGAATGGTGGCCATCAGCAGAGCGGCTGAAATTCCTTTGCCGCTGACGTCGCCCACGGCGAGAATCAAGCGATCCGAGTCCAACATCAGAAAATCGTAGTAATCGCCGCTGACCGTTCGCGCGGGACGGAAAAAGCCGTGGACTTCAAGGGTCGCTAGTTGAACACTCTCCTGCGGGAATAACTGCCCCTGGACTTCTCTGGCGATCTCAAGCTCGTTCTCCAGTCGCTGTTTGTCTTTCTGCTCTTCGATTAATTTTTCGATGGATGCAGTCATGGAGTTAAACGAGTTGGCCAGAGTCGCAACCTGATCGTTGGAATTGACTGGAATGCGATGACCGAAATCGCCGCGATTTACGTGCTGAGTGCCTTCGTAAAGTTGAGCCACCGCGCCCGTCACCGTGCGTGTCAGCAGTCCGGCCGTGATGAGGGCGGCGATTTCGATCAGGCCAAAGATGATGGCGACGAAGAGCAGGACAAATTCCACGGTCGGAGCAAAATCGCCCAGTGCGCCGAAGAGCCGCTCATAGAGCTTGGACACGCGAGTTTGAACGATGATGGCAGCTGGACTGGATGTATCTCCCGTCTCCCAATTCCCTACCAGTACGGTGGTAGGGAACGTTACTTGACGGTCCACGCTTGCGGCCGGCGGAGGGACGGTGCCAGCGATGTAAGTTGGCGGACGCCCCTTGCCAACGTCGAGCACATATTCTCCCTCGGGCTTGCCGCCAGTTGTCCCCTTTTGAGAAGCCCCATTGCCGACACGGACACCGGGCCTGGCCTGCGATTGGTCGACCTTCTGGAGTGTGAGGCCGCTGGCATAGAGGGTGATCTGGCCAAGGTTGGCAGCCAAATCCTGCAGCATTTCCTGATCGAAGGGTTCGCTCGAGAGCACGGTCAGCGTTCCGCCATTCACAGAAGTATTCTCGAGCGCCCGCAGAAAAAGTTGATCCCGATCTCGCACAACGCCGCTGAAAGGGCTCTTCAAATGCGAGGGGATTATTGGAGGCTCCGTGGCCGAACCATCCGGAATGCTGTTCAGTATTAATTTCTTGTCCAACCAAACCGAGACCTGGCGGTGCGCCCAACTCTTATCGGTCTGGCGCAAGCTTTCGATCGCACCGGTGCTGGTGCCAACGCCCCGCTGCATTTGAGAAGCAAACTGATGCGTGATTGCGGAGTTTGTGGCCTGAAGACTTTTCAGTTCGGTGGTCAGGCTCGTAGTCACGATGAAGGTGGCGAACTGTCCGGCGAACAGATAAAACGAAAGAGACGCCAGCGCAACCAGCATCACCACGGGAATTACGCCGATAAATACGTAGGTGACGATCAGCCGGTTGCGCAGCCGCCACAGCGCTTTCGCCTTGATCCAGCGAATAGCCAGAATGGAAAAGAGAACGATGACGAGGAAGCTGAGGAAGCTGACCCAACCTCCGAGACTATCGCCGTAGGAAAGCTGAAACAAACCAAACACTTTCTGCAGCGCAAATAGCAGCAGGTCCAGGCCGAGCAGGTACCACGCGATCTGCGCGATTCTGCTGGTGGGCAGCAATCCTGCCTCGCGAAGCCGCAGCCGAAGATAGCGATAGGACAAGGCCATGGTGTAAAACCGAATTATAGAAGAGATGGATGGATCAGGGTTCAGGCGTCAGGCTTCGGGCTTTGAGAAATGACGACCTAAAGCTTGCAGCCTGATCTTCAGATTTCCGGATAGAAATCGAAAAACGCTTCCAGGCTGGTCTTTAGTTGTTTTTCGATTTCATCTTTGCTGCCTTCGAGCACGTGCATGGTCACATGAGCGTCGCGGCCATTCTTGAGTTTGAGGGTTGCATCCCCAACTTCCGCGACTTCCTCGGAGGGCAGCAGCCGCAGTCCGTACACCAGGGTCAAGTTTGCCATGAACGATTCTAACGCGGATAGTGGTTGGTCGTCCGTCGTTCGTGGTCCGCCAATGACCTAAGACGAACGACCGCCGGCCGCGTTCCCGGTTTAAGATTCTCGCACTCTTCGTTTAGAATGCCCACGTGCTCCGAAACATCTTCGTAATTCTGTTTAGTGTCAGCTTGGTCCAGTTGGCAAGCGCGCAGCAATCTCCCCAGCCGCAAGTCAAGCTGAACATGCTGAACGTTTGCTCGCCTTCGCCGGAAGAGCAGCAAGAAATTGCCGCCGCCCTGGCGCGAATTCCAAAGCAACCGCTATTCAGTCCCGACTTTGAGGTCGATCGCGGGCGCTCGACGCTCGATCAGAGCCCTGATTTTCTTAAAGCGGGAGCGAGCGCGCAATTCTCCTCCGACTCTGGAACCGCCGACTGGGTGCGGATTCGCCGCGAGTTCTCGGTGCAGGCTTCGTTTTCAACGGTGCAGTATTCATTTAGTCGTGATCCGAAAAATATGGTGGAGACTCTTATCTTCCACGTGCGCGATCCCAAAGACTTGATGCAGGTCGCGATTGAAGACAACGCATCTGCCGTGACCACGGCCGCAGCCATGCTTTCTACCAGCACGCCCGCCACTAGGATCAAGCTGGAGCGCTTTGGGAAATCGTCGGTGGTGCTGGGCCGCTGTGCTGGGACGGAAGGAAGTCCCGCGCCGGATCAAAGTGCTTACGAGCCGCTGTTTCAGAGCGCAACCGCGATCGTGAGCAACTATCGCAATCTTCTGGCGACGCGGACCACGGTGCCCGCAGAGTTAGCACGGGTCAACGCTGTGGAAGCGAGCAAAACGAAGGCCACCGCGAAGGCCGGGGCGAAAAAAGCTGCGCCAGACAAATCCACGTCGCAAAACGAATGACCAAATGCGCGGGTTGAACCGAAATCTAAAATCCGTAATCTAACTTGTTACTCTATGGACAATATCCGCAACGTCGTCATCATTGGCTCTGGCTGCGCCGGGCATACTGCCGCGCTCTACACTGCGCGTGCGAATCTGAAACCGCTGGTGCTCGAGGGCCACGAACCTGGCGGCCAACTCTCACTCACGACGCTGGTCGAGAACTTTCCTGGCTTTCCCGCGGGCATCCAGGGACCGGAGTTGATTGAGAACATGCGGCAGCAAGCGTCACGCTTTGGAGCGGAATATAAACACGGCCACGTGACCAGTGTTGATCTCAGCGAGAATCCGTTCAAGCTCCACGTCAGCCACGAGGTGATTCATACTCGCACCTTGATCATCGCGAGTGGGGCTTCGGCGCGCTGGCTGGGATTGCCTCACGAGCAGCAACTGATCGGACACGGCGTTTCTTCCTGCGCCACTTGCGACGGCTTTTTTTTCTCGGGCAAGGAAATCACCGTGATCGGGGGCGGCGACTCCGCCATGGAAGAAGCCATTTTCCTCTCTCGCTTCGCCACCAAAGTTACGGTTATCCATCGCCGGGAACATTTTCGAGCTTCGAAGATCATGCTAGAGCGCGCTCAGAAGAATGAGAAAATTGCGTTCTTGCTGGATACGGTCGTCGAAGATGTAAACGACATTCACAAAAAAGAGGTCACAAGCCTCGCGCTGCGCAATCTTAAGACCGGCAAGGTTTGGGATTTCCCCACCAGTGCGATGTTTCTCGGCATTGGACATATCCCCAACACGAAAATATTTGAAGGGCAGCTTGACATGGATCAGGACGGCTACCTCAAAACCACGGATTACGTTTTCACCCGAGTCCGCGGAGTCTATGCCTGCGGCGATGTGCAAGACCGGCGCTATCGTCAAGCGATCACGGCGGCGGGATCGGGCTGCATGGCCGCGTTGGAAGTGGAGAAGTTTCTGGAAGAATAGACGCAGGCTCGGGCGTCCTCGCCCGTGCGAGGCATTTGAAATTCATCGTAGAGATAACGCATGCCAGACGAACAAACAACCTGTCCGCACGTAAAGGAAATTCGTAAAGTGACGCCGAGCGGCAACGGCTGCAAGGAGTGCCTTGAGATGGGCGACACCTGGGTCCACTTAAGGGAATGTCTTATTTGCGGTCACGTCGGCTGCTGTGACTCTTCCAGGAACAAACACGCCACCAAGCACTTTCACCAAACCAAGCACCCGATCATCCGGTCGTTCCAGCCGGGAGAGAACTGGCGCTGGTGCTACGTCGACGAAGTGTTTCTGGCCTAAAAGCCTTAACAGCAGCCCATCTGGAGCTGAAAATCTCCATTGACATCTCTTGCTGGCGAGATAGGATGGTTGGCGCCGACAAGGGGGGAACCAGTGACTAACCTACCGCAACGAATCACTTCAAAGGCCGGTCTGGGAGCGGCGAGTATTGCGCTGCTGTTCGCAGCAGTGCTCGGATTCGCGATAGCCAGCACGCAATCCGCGAACGCGCAGACCTTCACTGTACTTTACAAATTCAACGGGTCGGCCGGAGCTAATCCCTACGGAAATGTCGTCCTCGACGGGTCTGGGAATATCTACAGCACCACCGCCAATGGTGGTTCTTTTAACAAGGGCGTAGTGTTCAAGCTGGATAGGGCCGGCACCGAGACTGTGCTGCACAACTTCAACGGGACGCGCGGCAGCCTGCCCTTGGCGGGACTGCTCCGCAACACTGACGGCGCTCTGTTTGGCACAACCTGGTCGGGCGGTTCTTCGGGCGAGGGAGTGGTTTTCAGGCTGAACAAAAGTGGCGGAGAGACCATTTTGCACACCTTCGCCGGAGGAACGATGGACGGCGCGTCTCCCTGGGGAGGCTTGATTCAGGACAGCGACGGAAACTCCTACGGAACCACCAACGCTGGCGGCACTTCGAACTGGGGAACGGTATTCAAGATCAGTAAGAGTGGGGTCGAGACTGTGTTGCACAGCTTCAACGGAGGCCAGTCGGACGGGGAGTTTCCCTACTACACAAACCTGGTCAGAGACAGCGAGGGCAATCTGTACGGCATCACCTCTGCGGGCGGCGGCGATAACAGAGGAGTCGTATACAAGCTGAATAAGAGCGGCAAGTTGACTGTGCTGCACAGCTTCCTTGGCGGAACGAATGACGGATGCACTCCCTACGGAACCCCGGTGATGGACGCGGACGGCAACCTTTACGGCACCACCTACAAGTGCGGCTCCGCCAACGAGGGAGTCATATGGAAATTGGCGAAGAACGGCAAAGAAACTGTGCTGCATAACTTCACTGGTGGATCTTCGGACGGGGCTTATCCCTACGCGGGTGTGATTATGGATGCGAAGGGAAACTTCTACGGCGACACTGCCTACGGCGGATCTTCGAACGATGGGACGGTGTTTGAGCTGAATAACAAAGGCAAGTTAAAAGTGTTGCACAGTTTTGACGGGACGGACGGAGCATCGCCCATCGGAGGTCTGATTCAGGATTCAAAAGGCACCCTCTACGGTACTGCTTACGCGGGCAGCGCCGGCAATTACGGAACGGTGTGGAAGTTGACTCCGTAATCGAGCGGCGCCCAGCTCACCTGTGATACAAATTCCTGTGATCTTCATGCACGTGCTGGGTGGTCATACGTTCATTTTCTCTGCCTGCGCAGGCGTTCGGTGCTAAGAGAGCTCTTTATCTCCCTGTCGGAGAGCCAGTGGCTGCGCGCCGTCGCCGAGCGTTCCTCCATCGGACAGAAAATTTCCAACCGCTTCGTTGCCGGCACTCGAGTCGAAGACGTGCTTCGGGCCACGCGCACCATCAATGAGTCTGGGCTGAGCGTGTCCGTCGACAATCTCGGAGAAAATGTCACCAACGCGGACGAGGCGCGAGCCAGCGCGCAGCTTTATCACCAGTTGCTGGATGATATTGCCGAGCAAAAACTAGACGCCAACATCAGTTTGAAGCTCACCCACATGGGTCTCGACGTAGATGAGAAACTGGCGCGTGACCTGGTTACCGGTCTCGTGGTCAAGACGGCGGCGATGAACCCGCGCAACTTTGTTCGCGTCGACATGGAAGGTTCGCCCTACACCCAGCGCACTTTGGATTTCGTCCACGAACTGCATCGCGCGCCGGGCAATCAGGGATGCGTAGGCGCGGTTATTCAGAGCTACATGCGGCGCTCGGAGAGCGATGTCGAGAAATTGCTGGCGGAAGGAATTCGCATTCGCTTGTGCAAAGGGGCGTACAAAGAACCGCCGGAGATTGCCTTTCAGCAGAAGTCCGAAGTCGACGCCAACTACGTCAAGCTGATGAAAGTTCTGATGAAGAGCAAGGTCTATCATGGGCTGGCCACGCACGACGAGAACATCATCAATCAGGCAAAGGCCTTCGCGACCAAAGAAAGAATTTCACGCGACGCGTTTGAATTCCAAATGCTTCACGGCATTCGCCGCGATCTGCAACAGAGCCTGGGACGCGACGGCTGGCGAATGCGGGTCTACATTCCATTCGGGACCGAATGGTATCCCTACCTGATGCGGCGTCTCGCAGAGCGTCCGGCCAACGTTTTCTTCATCGCCAAGAATCTGTTCCGGCAATGACGTTATTCTTTCCTGTCATTCCGAAGCTCCGCCATCATTCTTGTCATTCCGAGGAGCGCAGCGAGGAGGAATCTCGGTTTCTCCGTCCGCGGGAAGAACCCGGATCCCTCGCGTTGCTCGGGATGACAATCGGTATCAGAAGGAAAACCAACCAGACGACAACTCGGTTTCCGAGATGACGCCGCTGTCTTTCTGCTAGCATAAACACATGGGCAATCATGGCCAGACCGCGATTGCGGAAGCATTCGCGGCGCTAGTTGGGCCGCAAGTCGGCGACGAGGATATCGATCTGGTTCGCGCTGCCTTGACCATCGCCCTGACCGAATATCCCGATCTCGACATTGAATCCTACGTCGCCCGCATTGATGAACTGGCGCGCATGGCGGAGGCTCGTATATCCGAAGTGGGCGATGCTGCACAGACCATCACTGCTCTGAATCACGTTCTTTTCGACGAAGCCGGATTACGAGGCAATCGCGAGGAATACTACGATCCCCGCAATTCTTTTTTGAACGATGTGCTCGACCGCGGACTTGGCATTCCCATTACCCTGGCGCTGATTTATATGGAGGTGGGTCGCCGTCTGGGTTTTCCTCTTTTTGGCGTGGGCATGCCCGGTCATTTCCTGCTCAAGCACTACGACATTGACGGTCGCGAGACCTTAGTGGACTGCTTCAATGGTGGCGATATCCTCAGCCCGAGAGACTGCCAGCGGCGGCTCGACGAAATCTATTCCGGCCAGATGACGCTGCGCCCGGAATTCCTCTTTGCCGTCAGCCGACGCCAGATTCTTACCCGTATCTTGAACAATCTTAAGACCATCCACCTGTCCGCGCGCAATTTCCGCAAGGCTCTGCCGCTGGTTGATCTGGTGCTGGTGATCTATCCACGCTCACCCGAGGACGTTAAACAACGCGCCCTTTTGCGCTATAGTCTCGACCAAATGTCGGGCGCGGCCGAAGATCTGGAACAATATCTAAAGATGTCTCCGGACGCCTCCGACGCCGACGAAATCCGCCAAACCGCATTGTCGATTCGCAGGATGCTGGCTTTGATGAATTAGCCCAAGTAGCTCCTCCCTTCCCGAATCGCCTCGCGATCAACAGGACTGCAAAATCTTTCATCTTGACAGGGTGCCCCGGGAAGACCAGAATGTTTCGACATTTTTTAGGCGTCCGGATAGTTAGTTGTGGAAAGCCCGCTCTCCCCTTTGGCCGTCCCCCTGGCAAGGGCCTTCCTGCTTCTCGGATGTTTGATGGTCAAGAATTTTTGAACCTTGCTGACAAAATTTAGGAGGAATTTATGCGCCTGAAAGCGCTTGTAATGTTTGTAGTAACTCTGGCCTTCGCAGCTTCTGCCTGGGCCTCCGACGAAGCACCTTCGGCGGCCGCCGCTAGTGAAACTCTGCTCTACAGCTTCTGTGCACAGAGCAGTTGTACGGACGGCAACCAACCCTATGGCTCCGTCGTTGCCGACGCTAAAGGTAATCTTTATGGCACGACCTACGATGGCGGTACCAACAACGATGGCACGGTCTACGAGTTGACGAAATCCGGTGGCACGTGGACAGAAACGGTGCTCTACAGCTTTCTCGGCGCCACCAACAACGATGGTGCGAACCCCTTTACCGGTTTGATCTTCGATACGGCCGGAAACCTTTACGGCGTGACCCAGAACGGGGGCGCAAGCAGCCAGGGTACGGTGTTTAAGCTGACCAAATCGGGTAGCACATGGAAGGAGAGTGTCCTTCATACCTTCGATAACATTAGCGGTGACGACGGGAGCTACCCATACGGCAGGTTGGTCTTTGACGCGGCCGGCAACCTGTACGGTAATACCCAACAAGGCGGTAAGTTCGGCGGCGGTATAGTCTTCGAGTTAAAAAAGTCAGGTAGCAGCTTCACCTACCACCCGATCCACAGTTTCGCCACAAGTGCCAGCACCTCGTACCAACCTTACGGCGGAATGGTTATTGACAAGAACGGTTATCTTTACGGCACCACGTACTACGGTGGTGTTATTTGGAATGCTGGCTCGGTTTACCAAATGCGCGAAGTCAGCGGTGTGTGGATCTTTTCGGTAATTTACAATTTCCTCGGAGATTCACTCGGACAATACTCCTATGGCGATTTGGCCGCGGATTCAGCCGGCAACCTCTATGGCACGACCTATTCGGGTGGCAGCTTTGACCTCGGAGAGGTTTTCAAGCTGACGCTAGGCAAGAACAACGCCTGGACGGAATCGGTCATCCACAGCTTCCAGGGTTTCGCCAAGAAGGACGGCGCCAACCCGTATTACGCAGGAGTCACCGTGGATGCAGACGGGAATGTCTACGGCAGCACCTATCAAGGTGGGTCAAGTACAGCCAACAATCTGAATTATGGCACTGTGTACAAGCTGACGGCCGGCACCTACAAGGAAAGTGTGCTCTGGAGTTTCGGTACCAGTGGCGATGGATACTATCCGCTCCACGAGCCGATTGTCGTCGACGGAAAGCTCTATGGTACGACCTATGTCGGGGGAGCTCATAACGGCGGCGCCGTTTATGAGGTGGTACCGTAGTCAGGGTTTTTAGGGCGCTGCTTAGGCTCCGCTCTACCTTCCCGCCGCCGGG
>JBEKGG010000138.1:0-10879 GCA_050012915.1 Terriglobales bacterium
TTGCGCCGGCAGCGGCCGCGCACCATGGGTTCGCTGTACTGGCAGTTGAATGATTGCTGGCCGGTGGCTTCGTGGGCGAGCATCGATTATTACGGGCGTTGGAAAGCGCTTCATTACTATGCTCGTCGCTTCTATGACGATCTGCTGATCTCGCCGTTTTTGCACGACGACAAAGTGGATGTGTACGTGGTTTCGGATAAGCTGCAACCGCTTTCTGGAACGATTCACACGCGGCTCCTCGACTTCTCCGGAAATGTTTTGCTGGATCAGACCAAGGACATTCAAGTCCCGGCGCAATCGAATGCGATCTACTTCACGTTAGACAAAGCCGATCTCGCCCCGAAAGGGGATCCGCGTCGTAGCTTTCTGGTGTTCGATCTGGAAGTGGGCGGGAAAGAGGTTTCGAGGAATCTGATTTTCTTCGATGCGATGCACAGCCTGGACTTGCCGGTCGCGCCGAAGATCGAGACCACTCTCAGTAAAACCGGCTCAGACTACACGGTTACATTGCAATCGTCGAAGCTGGCACGCGGCGTTTATGTTTCGTTCCGAGATGTTGACGTTGAAAGCTCAGATAATTATTTTGATCTGCTACCGGGAGAGCCTGTCACGATCACAGTTAAGTCTGCTGCTACCCTCGATCAGCTCAAGGGTGCTCTGAAAGTCACGTCTCTCACGGAGGCTTACGCGGCCAACTGACCCGGGCTCGCGTCGACAGGAGTGTATACTGTGCCAGCATTTCGAGCCGCCATGCGCGCGCCAGACGCGGACTCCGAGGATATCGCGTGAACGTCATCACCGTCGGCGAAGTGTTGTGGGACATCGTCGGACAAGAAGAACATTTAGGTGGCGCCACGTTTAACTTTTCTGCCCACTTGAGCAGGCTGGGGCATAAGGTCTCATTCATCAGCGGAGTGGGCGCGGACGAACTGGGCCAGAAGATTATCGACAACATGTCTCGCCTTGGCCTGGCGACCGATTACATTCATGTCGACAAAGATCATCCGACTGGCACCGTTTCGGTTGCGCTGGCTAGCGATGGACAACCGAAATTCGTCCTTCACAGGCCGGCAGCGTACGATTTTCCGGAACTCACGACGGCCCAATTGGATCGATTATTTTCAAGGCCTGTCGATTGGATTTATTTCGGAACCCTGCATCAAATTTATCCTCAGACCCGGCAACTGACCGAAGGCCTTCTCAATCATGCATCGGGAGCACGCCGCTTTTACGATGTGAATCTGCGATCTGAAAGCTACACGCCGGAATTGATCAAGCTGCTCATGTCGCGAGCAAACATCGTAAAACTAAATCATGAAGAGGTCGAAGCAATTGCCAACATGTTCGGCACGCGGCATGGTTCGCTTGAGGAGTTCTGCCACAATTACGCGGACTCATACAAATGGGATGGCGTCTGCGTAACTCGCGGCTCGCTCGGATGCGCAGTTCTGATGGACGGACAATATATTGAAGCGCCGGGCTATCCAGTTCAGGTCGTGGATACGGTCGGCTCGGGCGATGCCTTCGCGGCTGCCTTCCTGCACGGATTGGGGAGCGGGTGGCCCACCCCGCAAGTCGCCGACTTCGCTAATCGCGTGGGAGCGTTGGTTGCGAGCCGCAGGGGAGGAATTCCCGACTGGACGATTGCAGAAGCCAACGGCCTTGAAACAAAAATCGGACGTCTGGAGACGGCATGAAGTTGAACTCGGTTTTGTTGAAAAGCACAGGAGTCGCCGCCTTGGGCGGTCTGCTGTTCGGGTTTGATACGGCCGTAATTTCGGGTACCACGGGCGCGCTGACGCAAGTCTACGGATTATCGTCGAAGAGCCTGGGAATCACGGTTTCGATTGCGATTTGGGGAACGGTCGTGGGCGCGATGCTCGCCGGGTATTTTGGAGAACGTTTCGGACGGCGCGATAGCTTGCGAGTGATGGCGCTCTTTTATTTGGTCTCCGCGCTGGGCTGCGCGCTGGCTTGGGATTGGTCATCCCTGGTTGTTTTTCGCTTCATCGGCGGGCTGGGTATCGGAGGCTCATCGGTTCTGGCTCCGATGTACATCGCCGAGATAGCCCCCGCGAAATGGCGGGGAAGATTGGTTGGCTTATTTCAGTTCAATGTGGTCTTCGGCATTTTGCTCGCCTATTTTTCAAACTACCTGCTTGCGTTGGCGCGTCTCGGCGCCACGGAATGGCGGTGGGACCTGGGAGTCGCGGCGTTTCCGGCAGCGCTGTTTTTTGTCATGCTGTTTACGATTCCGCGAAGTCCGCGATGGCTGGTGAAGAAAGGCCGCGTGGAGGAAGCGAGAGCCGTGCTGCGGATAACGGGTGATGAGAACTACGAGCGGGATCTGCAAGAGATTGTCGAATCCATCGACGTTGAACAGAAACAGGCGGCCGAAAAATTGCTCACGAGAAAGTATGCGCTCCCCATTTTCCTGGCGGTCAGTATAGGCCTGTTCAATCAACTGTCGGGCATCAACGCCATCCTTTATTATCTCAATGACATTTTTGCGCATGCCGGGTTCAGCCGCACGTCGGGCAATCTTCAGGCGGTTGCCATCGGAGCTACTAATCTCGCCTTCACCATGATCGCCATGTCGGTGATCGACAAACTCGGCCGCAAGACCTTGTTGCTGGTGGGTTCGGTAGGAACTGCAATATGCCTGGCGGGAGTGTCCGCGATTTTCTTCACCCACAGCCATGAGAGTCTTCTGGTATGGCTGCTGGTGGGGTACATCGCCTTCTTCGCATTTTCGCAAGGTGCGGTGATCTGGGTCTATCTCTCGGAAGTTTTTCCCAACTCGGTTCGGGCAAAAGGACAGAGTCTGGGCACGTTCACGCACTGGCTGATGAATGCCTTGATCTCCGGCATTTTCCCGCTCATGGCTGCCACGTCGGGCGCCTATCCGTTTGTCTTTTTTTCCGTGATGATGGTGCTGCAGTTCTTCGTCGTTTTATTTGTCTATCCGGAAACCAAAGGGCTCACGTTAGAGGAGATGCAGAAGGAATTGGCGAGCCCGTAGGAGGGTACCGCGCCCTTCGTCTCCGTGAGCAAATGGCGACATCGAGCGCGTGCCTCAGCCGCTTATCGGAGCGCGAACGCCTTCCGACGGCCCTTCTTATGGAAATGCTCGCACCGCGCTCGTGCCTTCGGTGCCTGTCTTGATCGATTCCACCTTCATCGGTTCCGGCTTCTTGCGTTCGAGCGCGGGCTTACCCATGTGGAGGTTCAGAGCTTGCTCCAATTGGGTCATGAGGGTTCGCAGGTTCTCATCGCCGGCGTCCAGGACGGTTCGCAGGTCCGCACTGGCTGTCATGGCTTGCTGATAGGCGTCGCGAGCCTGGGCCAAAAGATCCACGTGCTGCATGAATGCCGTGGCCGACTTTCGGAAGTCTTCCACCGCGCCGATGTATGTCGCCATAATACCGTCACCTTTATCCAACATCACTTTCACTCCTTTGGGTTGTTTTACTATCTCGTGGACGCCAAGGGCGGGCCAGCCAGCATTATGACCTCGCTGGCTCAGAAGTCAACGATTTTCACAGCTCCCTTGACGGCCGCAATCCGCACGTAGCGTTCTGGCAGAGCGACGTGGAGACCTTGATCTCGAAGGCTCTAAAGCCATAGGCTTCGGCGCACTCCCGCTCCCAGTCTGGTGTTCGTCTCAGTCGCTCCGCGTGCTTTCCCGACCACCGAATCTTCTCTTTCGTTGGCCAGCTCTTCTTTGGCTGGCGGCCGCGGCTGAGATTGCGCTGACGTGCTCCGCAGATTCGCCATCAGCTTTGCGTCAATCTCGTTCCATGTTGCCCGACCCGCGTTTTCAGAGATGATTTTGTAGATTTCTTTGAGCCCCTTATTAATACCCGAATCTGCTGCCTCGGAATCGACAGTATCCTGGGTCGTTTCAGTGCCGCCAAGAGTCACGAGCAGGATGACACCGCAGCGGTTGCAGAATTGGCTGGCATGGGGATTCCGATGTCCGCAGGAAAGGCACATCAGCTTTGCCTCGTCGGCGCCTGCCTTATAGGAACCAGTTGCTTGAGCGGTTTGAGAATGCTGCGACCCGTTGCTATGCGGGGCATAG
Source organism: Terriglobales bacterium (assembly GCA_050012915.1). Lineage (GTDB taxonomy): Bacteria > Acidobacteriota > Terriglobia > Terriglobales > Acidobacteriaceae > JABDBE01. The sequence goes on from JBEKGG010000138.1 coordinate 4,085, forward strand.
TTCTCCAGCGTTTCAACCAATCGGGCCAGTAGCTTCAAGGCGGTGGCATGCCGCTCTTCGAACGTCTTGGGCTCACTCGAAAGCACTTCCAAAACGCCTGCTACTTTCTGGCCATCGAAAACCGGGACGGCCAGAATCGAGCGTATGCCCAGCTCGAAGCAACCCGAACCATGAGTTCGGGAGTCTGTCGCTGTGTCATCGCAACGTACGACCTCTGCAGTCTGCACACAGGTCGCGGTGAATCCCGCATTGGGATTCAGAAGCGTCCCGACTGGAGGAGCCAGCTCACCGGAACAAGCCCGGCATGACATGACTCTTCCATCTGAAAGGACGAGAGCGGCTCCGCTCGCGCCGGTTGCGTGCTGGGCACTGCGAGTTATTTCATCGAGGGTTTTATTAGAGTCGGAGTGAGAACTCGTTTGTTGCAGGTAAATCGAGTCCTTTTCTGCGACGCTCGGTTGTAGGGAAGCAGCCATAGCGATCCTCCGAAAGCTTGAAGCAGTCGGGATTCTAGCCGATTGAGGGTACCGAAGGCACTACACGAAAGGGCCCAAGCATTACACGAAAGGGGTAAGGTGCAGAAATGCGCGCCAGGACTATAGCTTGTTCAAAAAATCAACGATCTCCGGCTGGCTCCATTCCACGGCACCGATAAACTTGCGGCGAACGATCCCGTTGCGATCGATCACATAGGTCTCAGGCCACTTGAAAGTGCCATACAAGGCGCTGGTTTTCTGGTCCGGGTCACGCACCGTGGGAAAGTCTATCTTGTAGTCCTTCAAGAACTTATGGTAGGCGTCGCCGTCCACGTCAATACTGACTCCGAGGACGGTCACGCCCTTGTCTTGGAAGCGCTGTTGCAGTTGCACCAGCGCCGGCATTTCCTCCACACACGGCGCGCACCACGAAGCCCAGAAGTTAAGGAGTACGACCTTTCCATGGAAATCGCTGAGCGTGACCGTGCGGTCGGCGTCCTGGATTGTGAAGTTGGGAGCTGCGGTGCCAATGCGAGGAGGCCGGGAGCCGCGATAACAGCTGCAGAGCAGAATTGTGAGAATGATGAGGGGAACAGAGGCGCGTCGCACAAAGCTATAATACCTAATTCAGCCTATGACGGCGCGCGATCCAGTATCGGGGAGGCCGTTTGTGTCGGTGATCGTGCCGGCGCGCAATGAAGAGACCAGCCTCGGCGCTTGCCTGGAATCGCTCGTGTCGCAGACTGGCGTGGACTTCGAGATCATCCTCGTAGACGACGGATCGACCGATCGAACGCGTGAGATTGCCCAATCTTTTGCCGGAGTGCGAGTGGTCGAGCCGGGACCTTTGCCGACCGGTTGGAGTGGCAAGAATAATGCCCTCGTTGCCGGAGCGAAAGAGGCGCGAGGAGAGTGGTTGCTGTTTACCGATGCCGATACGGTTCATCGGGCCGGATCGTTGGCCCGAAGTTTAGAGGAGGCACAACGGCAGAAAGCGGCCTTGCTTTCCTATTCGCCTGAGCAGGAAGTTCGCGGGTTTTGGGAGAAGGCAGTGATGCCGGTGATCTTTGCTGAGCTGGCGTCGACGTTTCGTCCGTCGGATGTGAGTAATTCTGCGTCTTCCGCCGCGGCGGCTAACGGGCAGTACATTTTAATTTCCCGCGAGGCGTACGACGCAGTTGGCGGACATACAGCCGTTGCCTGCAGCTTGCTTGAGGACGTCGCCCTGGCTCGGGCGGTGAAGGCTTCGCGTCGCAGGATATTCTTTCGCTACGGCGGTGATGCCGTCCGAACCCGCATGTATCGCAGCTTTGCGCAGCTAAGGGAAGGATGGACGAAGAATCTGGTGCTGCTGTTTCCTTCGCCCGTTCGTTTGGCGGCACTGCGGTTCACCGAGTTTGTGTTGATCCTGGGGGGAGCGTCGATTGCGATTGCGACGGCGCTGCACAGCAAATGGCGCCCAGCTTTGATAGCCGCGATTGTGGCCGTCGTTCTATACGGTGTTCTTCTTAAGAGAATCCGTCGGGCGCATTTTTCATGGGATGCAGACGCGTTGGCGCTCATTGGGCTGCCAGTTTTCTCATATCTCCTGCTGCGATCGCGCCTACTTAGTAGGAGGGGAAAGATCAGGTGGAAAGGCCGGACCTATGCGGGGATCGCCAGGACAATGTCTTTGCCCGCAGTTGGAGAATGATGTCCAATCGGAACGTGTTTAATGGACTTGCGGTCTGCGCGCTCCTCGGTTCCGTCTTTTGTTATCTTCGACACGTCCCTTCCTGGGGCTATTTGTTGTCGACTTGCGCCATTGTTTTTTGGGCCCTCGGTTTAAGGAAGTGAGTGGTGGAATGGTTTATCTAACTCGCAAAGCTGAGTTTTCTGCTTCGCACTATTATGACAATCCGGAATTTAGCGCGGAAGAAAACCGGCGCATCTTTGGCAAATGCAACAACCCTAATGGCCACGGGCACAATTACACGCTGGAAGTCACGGTGAAAGGGGAGGTCGACCCGCGCTCTGGCTTCGTGGTGGATCTCAAGCAGTTGAAAGAGACGATGAGCCGGGAAGTTCTGGATGCCCTCGACCATCGCTTCTTAAATAAAGAAGTCCCCGAGTTCTTCAACCGGATTCCGACCACGGAGAACCTCGCCATTGCGATCTGGCAGCGCCTGTCGCCGAAGTTGAATGCCGCAAAACTGCATCGGGTGCGGGTGTACGAAACGCCTGATCTTTTCGTCGATTTCTATGGGGAAGCATGAAGGCGTACCTGACCCGGCGATACATGTTTTCAGCTTCGCATCGGCTGCACAGCGACGCCATGTCGGACGTGGAGAATTCTGCAATCTATGGCAAGTGCAACAATCCCTACGGACACGGCCACAACTACACGCTCGAAGTCATGGTGAGTGGAGCGGTCAACGAAAAAACGGGGATGGTTTGCAATCTGGTGGATCTGGATGAGTTTGTGCGCGGCCAAATTCTCGAACGCTTCGATCATCAAAATCTGAACACACTGCCGGAATTTGCGCGGGCTGTCCCGACTACCGAAAATTTGTGCGTGCTCATCTACGATATTTTGCAGCGCGGCTTCCGTGGCGCTCATCTGGAAAAGGTACGATTTGAAGAGACGATGATGAATTCGTTCGAATATTGGGGAGAGAACCGGGTGATTGAGTAATTGGGGAATTGCGTAATTTAGCAATTGGGGTTCATGCATACCTCAATTTACGCAATTACCAAATCACACAATTACTCAATCTCGAAATCGGGAGACCATGACGCCATCGGTTGAAATATCTACGTTGACCAGTGCCAGCTTTGAAGATCTCGTACGCGAAATGATCGTTCGTCTGGGCGAAGATCCTACGCGGGAGGGATTGGCGCGCACGCCCAATCGCGTGCACCGCGCCTACGAGCACTTGACCAAGGGATACAAGGAAGACGCCGAGGCGATGCTTAAGAAGGCGTTGTTCACCGTGACCTACGACGAGATGGTCATCGTCAAAGATGTGGAGATGTTTAGTTTGTGCGAACATCACATGCTGCCGTTTTTTGGCAAGGTGCATGTGGCGTACATCCCGAATGGCAAGGTGATTGGCCTGAGCAAGATTCCGCGGCTGATTGAAATTTTTTCCCGGCGCTTACAAATACAGGAGCGGCTGACAACTCAAATTGCAGAGACCATTCAGAAAGCCATCGAGCCGCAGGGAGTGGGGGTGGTGATCGAGGCGCGCCACCTCTGCATGATGATGCGTGGCGTCGAGAAACAGCACTCATCCGCGGTCACGTCGTCGATGCTAGGTTGCTTCCGCAATGAACAGGAAACCAGAACGGAATTTCTGTCTTTGATCCGCAACCGGGCCAACGGGGTCTAGCACCTCGAGAAATCTTTAGAACGCGTCAATCCCGGTCACACTCTGCCCAATGATTAACGTATGGATATCATGCGTGCCTTCATACGTCTTTACCGATTCCAAATTCATCATGTGACGCATTAGTGGATACTCGTCGGCGACGCCGTTCGCGCCTAGAATATCGCGGCCCATGCGGGCGCACTCCAGAGCCATCCAGACATTGTTGCGTTTCGCCATCGAAATGTGTTGGGCCCCGGCCTTGTCCTGATCTTTGAGGCGTCCTACCTGCAACACGAGCAACTGGCCTTTTGTGATTTCGTTAATCATCCAGGCCAGCTTTTCCTGGACGAGTTGGTGCGAGGCGATTGGTTTATCGTGAAACTGCTTGCGCAACTGGGCATACTGCAGAGCGCAATCGTAACAGGCCATGGCCGCGCCAATGCCTCCCCAGGCGATTCCGTAACGGGCCTGATTGAGGCACATCAAAGGGGATTTAAGACCGCCGCTTTTTGGCAGCAGATTGGACTCCGGAATGTGAACGTCCTGCATGGATAATCCCGACGTCACGGAAGCGCGCAGGGACCACTTGCCGTGAATGTCTTCCGCGTGGAAGCCGGGCCGATCGGTCTCGACCAGAAATCCGCGGATCTTATTGTCCTCATCTTCGACCTTCGCCCAGATGACGGCGACATCGGCGATCGAGCCGGAGGTGATCCACATCTTTTCGCCGTTGAGGACGTATTCTTTTCCAACTTTTCGGGCGCGGGTGCGCATTCCGCTGGGATTCGAACCGAAATCGGGCTCGGTGAGTCCGAAGCAGCCGAGTTTCTCCCCCTTTTGCATTGCCGGCAGCCAGGTTTGCTTTTGATCGTCGCTGCCAAACGCGTAAATGGGATACATAACCAGAGCGGATTGCACACTCACGAACGAACGCACTCCAGAGTCTCCGCGTTCCAGTTCCTGCATCACCAAACCGTATTCGACGTTGGACATTCCTGCACAGCCGTAGCCTTTAAGGCTGGCACCATAGAAGCCGAGTTCGCCCATTGGCTTAACCAATTCACGAGGGAAGCGGCCGGCACGGTTGCATTCTTCGATGATGGGAACGAGGTTGTCTTCGATGAATTTGCGCGACGTGTCGCGGACCAGACGTTCATCGTCGCTGAGCAGCGCATCGAATCCGATAAAATCGACTCCGCGGAACTTTAGTGCCATGAGATACTCTTTCTGTTTCTCGCTCTGAACAGGCGCAGTAATTAAGGAAGAGGAAACTCTTTAACGTAACAAAGGGGCGGAAACGCGTCAAACGGGCGCTGCGCCACTAGCTTGCGCTCGGGCAGAATCGTCTTTTCGCCGCGAGGTCGTGCACCGAGACCCGCATCTGCTGACGGCAAACCGGCCGTAAGTCCAAGTGCTATTTGGGGATTCACTGGAAATTTACAATTCTGTAACCGTCTTGTAACAATCAACACAGAGCCTAAGGTTGAATTAAAACTTATCAAGGAGGAATCATCGCGTGATTCGTCGCATCGCGCTTTTGTGTCTTGCCCTGTCAGTCCCGGCTTTGGCGCAGACCACTCTGAATGGGGCTGGCGCAACTTTTCCGTATCCCATGTACTCGAAGTGGTTCAGCAAATACCACGACGCTCATCCCGATATTCAATTCAATTACCAATCGATTGGAAGCGGCGGCGGCATTCGACAGGTTCTGGCCGGAACGGTTGACTTTGGCGCTAGTGACGGCCCTATGACCGATCAGCAGTTGGCTGAATCCAAGGTGAAGATCCTGCATGTGCCCACAGTGTTGGGCGCAGTGGTTCCCGCCTACAATATTTCCGGTGTCAGCGGAGAAATCAAGTTTACTCCCGACGTGCTGGCGGGCATCTTCCTGGGCAAGATTACCAACTGGAACGATAAATCAATCGCCAGCGTCAATCCGGGCGTCAATTTCCCAAAAGATGAACCCATCGTTGTGATTCATCGTTCGGATGGTAGCGGCACGACATTCATTTTTACCGATTATCTCTCGAAGGTGAGTTCAGATTGGCAAAGTCAAGTTGGTAAAGCAACATCGGTCAAGTGGCCGGTGGGTCTTGGTGGCAAGGGCAATGAAGGTGTTGCCGGTCTGATCCGCCAGATGAAAGGTTCGATCGGTTACATCGAACTGATTTACGCCGTGCAGAACAACATCACCTACGGAAGTGTGAAAAATGCAGCGGGGGACTTTGTGAAAGCCAGCTTGGCCAGCGTCACTGCTGCGGCCGCCTCGGTCAAGTCGATGCCTGCGGATTTTCGGGTTTCGATTACCAACGCACCGGGAAAGGATGCATATCCAATTTCAAGCTTCACTTGGCTGCTGATTCCTGTGCAATCCAAAGATGCCGCCAAGGGCAAAATGATTGCAGACTTCCTGAGCTGGATGGTCAATGACGGACAGAAAATGACTGCCGATCTATCCTATGCCCCGCTGCCCGACAGCGTCGTAACGAAAGTCAAGGATGAGATCAAGCAGGTTCGTTAGCCGACCACGCAGCAACAAAGATGCGATCGAGGGCACCAGTTCGATACTGGAGCCCTTTTTTGCAGGCCGACATTGAGGTCAGCGAATGTCTTATACTGGCTTTGATGAAATTCTGTTTTGTATTACTTTTGGCGGTGGCCGCGCTGCCTGGCCTGCACGCGGCGGAGAAGCCGCTCTATCAAACCGGCAAGATCGTAGACATCCAGCAGAAATCAAGAACCCGAATTCTTTATTATCAGGTTGATACTCCCGTTACAACGGAAGATCCTTATTTCGAACTCTCGGTGCAGGTAAAAGATACGGTTTATGTCGGAGACTACAGTCCACGCCATCCGGGAGATGCTTTGCCGGACGAGTGGAATGTGCCTCAAGCCGAGGTTCGGGTCAGGCTGGACAAGCATTACATGTATCTTATGCGGCCGGCGGGTACAGAATTACAATTTGTGAT
>JBEKGG010000139.1:0-10866 GCA_050012915.1 Terriglobales bacterium
GCCAGACGCCGCATCTTGTACGATGGCCGGCGCCAGCCCCTGCATTTTGTCAAAATCAATTTCCTGATTCATAAATTCCGCCTTGTGAAAAACAAAAAGCCCGCTGAGCTTGAATCGCATCAGCGGGCCTGAATCTCTTTGGGTGTTACGCTAGCTCAGTCAAACACCCCCGCCGACGCACTCTGTGCGTGATGGCTATGGTGATGATGACGATGAGATAGACTCTTCACGAAACTAAGATAACGAAGACAGGCAAAATTGTCAAAACAAATTAACCTTGCGCCGAGGCCTGCTCAAAGTCACGCCAGGCATCGGGGGACCCAAGCAATCGTTGGACGACTTTACAGGTTACGGAAAAAGTCCTGAAGAATTCACGGAAATCTGTCGAACCGGCTGCATCTCATCCGTCATACAATCGGGCGCGCAAAGTCGCTCACATTGTTCCTAAAGGAGAAAGCCATGCAATTTGCCCTGTTGATCTATGAATCACCGGAAGCTTTTGCGACGCGGAATGCGGACGAAAATGATCCCTACATCGGAGCGTGGCGGGCGTACCACAAAGCGCTCGTCGATGCCGGTATCTACGTCGGCGGCAATCCACTGCAAGCCCCGGAGACCGGGACCACGGTGCGACTGAGGGATGGAAAGCGGCGCGTACAGGATGGTCCCTTCGCGGATACCAAGGAGCAACTGGGAGGATTAGCAATCCTTGAGCTTCCCTCGCTTGACGAGGCGCTCGAATGGGCAGCGCGATGCCCGGTCGCCTCGATCGGTGCCGTGGAGGTCCGTCCTCTGGCGACTGCGCTTAAGCTTCGGATCACGGGATGAGTGGAAGCGCCCGGGACAGCACTCAGCGGACGATCGAGCGCGTGGCTCGCGAGTCGTACGGTCGTCTGGTGGCATATCTTTCCGCGCACACGCGAGACGTGGCCAGCGCCGAGGACGCACTCAGCAACGCGTTGGTGGCAGCGCTCACGGCTTGGCCGCAAGACGGCGTACCGCAAAATCCGGAAGCCTGGTTGTTGACCGCCGCGCGCCGTTCGTTCATCGATCTTGTGCGTCATCGACAAGTGGCAGCGGCGAGCGAGCCTACGCTGTTGCTCCTTAGGGAAGAGTCCGAGGACATGAGTTCATCGACTGTGTTTCCTGACGAACGGCTAAAACTTCTTTTTGTGTGTGCCCACCCGGCAATTGATCCGGCGATGCACACACCGCTCATGCTTCAAACCGTCCTGGGTTTGGATGCGGCGCGCATCGCACATGCGTTCCTGATTTCGCCTACGACCATGGGACAGCGCCTGGTGCGCGCCAAAATGAAGATCCGCGACAGCGGCATTCGATTTGAAGTCCCGCAAGAGCGAGAATTACCGCCCCGGCTTGACGCTGTGCTCGAAGCGATTTATGCCGCCTTCGGGATCGCCTGGGATGATATGGCGGGCTCCGACCAGGGCGGCAGGGATCTCGCCGAGGAGGCGATCTGGCTCGCACGAGTTCTTCTGCACCTGATGCCCAGCGAAGCAGAGGTTCGGGGCCTGCTGGCTCTCATGCTCCACTGCGAGGCCAGGCGTCTCGCGCGCCGGGACCCGGATGGTCGTTACGTACCTCTCTCGGAGCAGGATCCACGGCAGTGGTCTCTGCCTTTAATCGAAGAGGCAGAGCACCTCATCGTCGAAGCGGCGAGTCGCGGTCACACCGGACGTTTTCAACTCGAAGCTGCGATTCAGTCGGTTCACGCTGAGCGGGCGCGCAGCGGCCAGACCGAGTGGGGTGCCATCGTGATGTTCTACGAACAGCTGATTAGGATTTCTCCGACGCTGGGCACGCGAACTGGACACGCCGCCGCAGTTGGTGAAGCGAAAGGACCTGAAGCGGGGCTGGCGGTGCTAGCTGGGATCGACCCGGACGATGTCTCCGCTTATCAGCCTTATTGGGCAGTTCGCGCTCACCTGTTGCAGCGGCTGGGGAAACCCGAGGCGACGGATGCCTTCGACCGGGCGATCGGACTGACCGAGGACCCCGCAGTGAGAGAGTTCCTGCTTCAAAGGCGCGGCTAATTTGTAATGATCTGGGTTTGACGGGCAATCGCGCTGCGAAGTCGTTTCCTCACTCAAACTTCTTCATGGGAGTGTTGGCCCACCCCTATGGTGCGCGTCCCGGCATTCATGCGGCACGTATCAACGCTGGCGGCGCGACGATCTCAACAAGTCCGGTTGCCACATCATAGACGAGCCCCGATATAAGCCACTCGCTCGGCAATGCCGGAATGGCCCGGAGCAAAGCAACGTCGGCTGCAACCGCGGCGCGGGGATCGAGAACCGTTTTTTTGTTGAGTTCCCGTTCCTGTATTTGAAAATAGTGTGCCAGCATGGCAGGGTCGCCCGCAAGGCGAGTGATCCCACAATCGGTGTGCTGAAGCACGATGAGGTGAAACTCACCGCCGCCTCCAGGAATCTCCCCGGCAACTTCACCGATTCGCCCGAGTAATGCCAACTGCTCCAACAACCCTGGCGTGATTCGACCGCCGATGTTGCGTATCACAACCGCCTCACCAGGTTTAATCCCAAGGACATGAGCAGGATCCACACGCATATCAGCGCAACCGATGATGATGGCCTTTACATTCGGTAGCGCCCGCGGAAGCGAGGGCATAAGCGTGCCCGCAACAGACTGCCGAGCAGCAAAGTCTTTGTTACGTTGTAAGATGGAGTCAAGATTGTTCATGTCGGTCCTCCTTTTTATAGACGTGGTTGACATTTGTTGCTTTAGGCCGCGTGGCCACGCGCGTTCATACGATCTCAGCTGTTTTGATGGCGTGTGTGGTTGTTCCGATTCGCACGTTCAAAGACAAAGAACCCACCATTACCGCCAAACATCGATACCCCGGTTGCAGAATCAAGTCCTTCGCCATCGCGGGTAATTTTTTTTATTTCCCTTGTCGAATTAACCGCGCCCTACCCGTCATCTCTATAGAGGCGGCTTGACGGTTAAGTTGGCCACCGAGGAGTTGCGCAATGTGTCCATTCTGTTTGGCATCCATGGGATTAGTCGTCGCCGGAGTGGTTTCTACCGGCGGTCTAACAGCATTGGCCGTGAAAGTTTCTCGCAAAAAGAACGGAGCAGAAGAAATCCTCTCGCATCTGAACAACAAGGAGAAATGAAAATGAAAGACATAGACAAGGAGCATGGCAAAGCACATCTTTCAATGAAGACGCCCCCGATCGTGTCGGAGCAGGAGTGGGAGGCCGCGCGCCAGCAGCTTCTCGTGAAGGAGAAGGCCTTGACCCGCTCGCGTGACGCCTTGGCTGCCGAACGCCGGCGGATGCCTTGGCTGGCTGTGGGAAAAAAGTACGAGTTCGACGGACCCAATGGCAAGCTGAGCCTGCTCGATTTGTTCGAGGGCCGCCGTCAGTTGATCGTCTATCGCGCCTTCTTCGATCCCGGAGTGTTCGGCTGGCCCGAGCACGCCTGCCGAGGCTGTTCTCTGGGCGCCGATCAAGTTGCGCACCTGTCACATCTGAACGCCCGCGACACCACCCTCGCGTACGCCTCACGCGCGCCGCAGGCGGAGATCGCGCGCCTCAAGGCGCGGATGGAATGGGATATGCCCTGGTACACCATCACCGACAGCTTCGATAAGGACTTCGGCGTCGACGAATGGCACGGCCACAACGTCTTCTTTCGCGACGGCGACAGAATATTCCGCACATACTTCATTAACAACCGTGCCGATGAGGCGATGGGCAGTACCTGGAGCTACCTCGACATCACGCCGCTCGGCCGCCAGGAAACTTGGGAGGACTCGCCAGAGGGTTATCCCCAGACCGCGCCTTACAAATGGTGGAACTGGCACGACAACTACAGTGCCGAGGCCTCGCCGAACCCGAAGTGGGTCGATATAATCACCGACCCTCAAGTCGCCGCCCGAAGGCGCGCCGAAGAAGAGAAAGCGAGCTAAAGCAGGGCGCCACTTGAAATCAGGATGTACCTGGACGCCTCTACCTGATTGCTCGCGGCGGCGACCGGGCATGGCTGGCTCGCATGGACAGATTCAGGGATTTGTGCGGTAGCTCCACAAATCCGTAGTCTGCTTCTGCAGTTGCGCGAAGGACGATGCAGGCCCAGGCTGCGCAATTGCCGCATTGGAATTCACTTCGCGTACGGCCGATTCGACGATGGAATGCAACGGCGCAAGCGAACATGCCGGATCGGTCACTTCGGCGTCTCCTGCCAGCAAAAACGCCTGGCAGCGGCAGCCTCCGAAATCTTCGCTGCGGCGATCACAACTGCGGCAGGGCTCCGGCATCCAGTCTTCGCCACGGAAGCGGCGGAACGAAGACGATTCCTGCCAGATCCATTCCAGCGTCTTTTCGCGCGCATTGTCAAACGACAAGCTCGGCAAGACTTCCGCTGCGTGGCAGGGAAGAACCTTGCCGGCTGGATTGATCAGCATTAGTCTTCGTCCCCATCCTCCCATGCAGGCCTTGGGATACTTCGCGTAGTAGTCTGGCACGACGGAATCGATGCGTATGCGCCCCGCGAAACGCTTCTCGGCTTCAGCCACAATCGCGACTGCCTTCGCAAGTTGCGCGCGCGTAGGCAACAGCGCGGCGCGGTTCGCAAGCGCCCATCCGTAGTACTGCGCATGGGCGATCTCGACGCGCTCCGGGTTCAGTCGCTCGATGAACGCGATCATCTCTTCGAGATGGTCCAGGTTTTGGCGGTGCACGACAAGGTTGACGGTGAAGGCGAGCTTTTTCCGGCCAACCTGCTCGCGGATTGCGCGCGACAGTTCGATCTTGTGCGCGTGGGCTTTCGCTCCGGCAATCCAGTTCGCAGCTTCTTCCCGTGAATCCTGAAAACTGATCTGGATGTGATCCAGTCCAGCATCGACCAGCGCCTGCAATCGTTGTTCGTTGAGGCCGATGCCCGAAGTGATGAGATTTGTGTAGAGTCCAGCGGCGCGCGCGGCCGAGATCAGTTCAGTCAGGTCGGAACGAGCCAGCGGTTCGCCGCCCGTGAAGTGCGCGTGCAGCATGCCGAGTTTGCCGGCTTGCCGGAGGACGCTCGCCCACTCTTCGGTCGAGAGTTCCGCCTTCGCTGCGGCCAACTGCATCGGGTTGGAGCAATAGACGCAATGCAGCGGACAACGATGCGTGACTTCGGCAATGAGGGCGAGCGGATTAGAGACCATGAGTCATCTTGTAGAGACGTAGCTTGCTACGGCTTTGGGTCCGCCGAGAGAGTAGTCACAAGCAGCATCTCTCATCTGATGTTTACTGATAACTAGTAATCAACGATACGCTTACGTTGCAACTCCTCCAGGAACTTGCTGATGTCGTCGCGGATCTTCGCTGGGTCGGCGGCGACGAACTGTTTTTGCAACTCCGCAAGAATCTCAACGAAAGTGCGCTGGCCGTCGCAATGCTCCAGCACTTGGCGTCCGGTGCCCTGGAGCTTGATTGCGCCTTCGGGAAAGAGGACTACGCGATCCTCCTCGCTTCCACCCCAGCGGCATCCAGCGGCCAGCCGCGGCTGGCTTCCATCTGAAGGAGGAGCCACGTGTCAGGCCCCTGCTTCTTTTATCTGAAACGCGCCGGGCGGAGGCCAACCTGGCTGCACGTAAGCAAAATAAAGCGCGTCGAGTTGCGCCCAGAGAATGTCACACTTGTCGCGCAGGGCCTGAATGGCGAGTTCTTGCTCCGCATGCGTTTTCGCATTCTCATAGACGTAGTTGACGGCGAACTCCGCATCCTCGGGGGCTTGCGTCAGCCGGGCTTCAAAGTAGTCCAATCCACCGGAGAGCCACGGATAATGTTGACGAAGTTTCTCCATACGCAACGTGATCAGGTCGCGGGAGAACAACTCGGTCAGCGACGAAGCTACCGCTTCCAACAATGTGCGGCTGCGTACGATGTTCAGGTATTCGTTGACGGCGAAGCGCGTCGCCGGAAGGATTCCAGTTCCGGCGCGAACCTGGTCGGCGCCCAGCCCGGTCGCTTCCGCGAGTTTAAGCCAGCGCTTGATTCCGCCTTCGCTGGTGGCATCTCCGTCGTGATCGATTACACGTTTGCGCCAAGCGCGGCGAAAGGCCGGGTCGGGGCCGCGCGACAGTATGATCGAATCCTTGATCGGGATGATGCTTTGGTAATAGTAGCGGTTCAAAGCCCAAGCCTGGAGCTGTCCGCGATTGAGGCGGCCTTCGTGCATCATGAGGTGGAAGGGATGCTGGTGGTGATAACGCTCCTCTCCAACCGCACGCAACTGGGCGCGCAGATCATCAAAAGAGAGCAGATCTGCATCAGAAGTTGCTTCTACAGATCGAACTGCCATCCATCCTCCGCGATCTCCCAGCCCGACTCGCGCACCCTGCGATATTCAGGACCAGCCTCATTCAGCATGGGATTCGTGTTGTTGATGTGTATATAGATTTTACGCGGGCGTCGCAGCCCTGCCAACCTGCTCAGACTGCCATCGTCAGAGGAAACAGGAACGTGCCCCATCTGCCGCGCGGTTTGCCCGCTACCTTGAACGCGAGTGAGTTCATCGTCGCTCCAGAAAGTGCCGTCGAAGAGCAACACGTCCACCGACTCGAATTCTTGAAGCAACAAGTTGTCGATCTGCGGCACCGCGGGCATATACGCGAGGCGTTTGCCGGACGGCGATTCTACGATCAGTCCCAGCGATGCTTCGCCCGAGTTGAGCTGGGATTGGCGATCCGGTGCGACGTATGCAGGATAGTGCGGACCCAGCGAGAGCGCGCGGCAGCGCAATCCGAAATCTTCGCCTGTGAAATTTTGCGGCTGGAAAATGGTGCCCGGAACAAGGGTAGTCCAGGTGACCTGATTGGGGACGCGCTGGAGCATGGCGAACATCGAATTGTCCTCCGTCAGAATGCGGCGGATGGAATCCGTAGCGTACACCCGGAGCGGTTGCAATTCGCGCAGCAGCAATAGGCCGAGCACATGGTCGATATCCCCATTTGCGAGAACGGCGCCGCAGATCGGCGATTGGCGCAAGCCTTCGCGGGGATGCAATTCGGGATTGGCTTCGATTTGCGTGCGCAGGTCGGGAGAAGCCCCGAGCAGAAACCACGAACTGGTGTCGGCGCTGATGGCGAGTTGTGCCTGCGTGCGGGCTTTGCCGTGGAAGGTTCCAGCGCGCAGGGCGCGGCAGTTGGCGCAGGCGCAATTCCACTGGGGTAATCCCCCGCCAGCACTGGAGCCAAGAATCTTCACGCGCATGATTTCTCCCGCCAGCTGTCCATTTTAGAAGCGCGTGCGGTCGCGAACGAAATCGATCTGATCATTACTTGACCGCATTGAATGGCATATTGTTGAGGGGGTGAATCCGGTTCAAACGGCAGCCCACTGTCGCTCGGTATTGGTTGAACCCAACTAGTGCCTTGCGCAAGCATGATGGCGCGGTCACATCAAAGGCATCGGTGAAAGATCCGACTAATTACTGCGGGGCAGCCTGCTATTGCTATCAATGGCAGGCTGCCCCGATATTGTCACATCGAACACTGTCGACGCGAGGGTTAATTCAAACGCAAGCCGTTACTCTTGCTCGCCTCACTACTTGCCGCCCAGAGTAAATGCGTACACTTGGTTGTTTGTGGTTCCGATATCGTAACCAGAACCCCAATAGAGGGCGCCGTTCGCGATAGATGGCCCATCGATCACCGAACCGCCGGTCGCGAAGCTCCAGAGAATCTTCCCGGTTGCCGTGTTCAGCGCATACACCTCACCCGACTCGGAGGGCGCGTACAAAACGCCATTGGCAACGCTCACCGAGCCAATATCGTAGGTGCCTTTACCAGTGGGGTCTGGTGTCTGCCACAGGATCTTCCCGGTGGCGATGTCAAGTGCGCCCCACGATCCCCACTTAATCTTCTTTCCCGAAGGCAAGGTGTATTCGATCTGGTCGGCATCCGAGATAGCGACATAAATTTGCTTACCATCGGTTGCCGTACCCCACTCGATGCCTCCTAAGTCACTGCCCGGCCCAACCTGGGTGACCCAAACCAAGTCGCCGGTAGCGGGATCCAGCGCCCAATAGAGGCCGCTCTTCTCGCCAAAACCGACAATGTTGCCCAGCAGATTCGGTCCCGACCCTCCAAAGTCGAAATCTGGGCTGGCGGGAACTCTGCAATCCTTGTTTGGAGTTTTCTCAGTTACACAGGCAACTGTCCAAGTGTCAAACTCCCGCCCCTTCCTCGCCCACTTGACCGCCCCGGTCTTCAAATCCAATGCAAGAACGCTGTCGAAGTAATCATCCGGAGCGGTGCAGTCGTAGTCTGGAAATTCATTTTGGCAGGCTTCAACATCTGCAGGAACAGTGTAGTTATTGCCTGCGCCGACGTAGAGCGAACCGCGCTTTGTATCAATCGCGGGTTCTTGCCATACTGCGCCGCCGCTGTATCCTCCCGGCACACCGCCGTTGTCCGGCACAGTGTAGGTCTGCCACAGAATCTTCCCGGTCTTTGCATCGAGCGCTACTACGCTGCCCCGAAATGCACAACATTTATATGTCTTGAACTCCGTTGCAGTAAGACCCTCCTCGCCCGAAGACACCCCAAGGTAAACCACCCCGCCGGAGATAACCGGAGGCGACGTAATCTCTGATGCCGTAGTTTCGTCCACCTTGGTAATCCACTTGAGCAATCCTGTTGACAAATCTACTGCGATCACGTTCGCGCCCAACACATTGGCGGGAAGCTTGGCATGAGGGACAGGATTGGCGCGATTGACGCGATTGAAGCGAACGCCGCCATCGGCAGCGTCGGGGTTATCTCCAATGATCAACTGGTCGTTAACCGTGTCGACGGCAGGACTAACGCGAGAGGTAGCTCCTTTGGCACCATCATAGTCCGTGATCGTGTTAGACCAGATGAGACTGCCAGTACTCGTGTTCACTGCGTAGAGATTGCCATCAGCATCGGGAAAGTAGACGGCGTCCTTGTACACGGTCGGTGTCGCAGAAATATAGTCGCCGGTTGTGCCAGTTGTAAATACCCACTTTGCGGCAAGGGTGTGCACGTTGGCGCGAGTGATTGTGTGCTCTGCCGACTGGTTGCGGGTGCCGTTGAGATTCTGATTGGATACTAGCCATTGGGCTTGGCCTTGCGCGGCCAGTGCCGAGAATAACAAAAGGACGCTGATCGATGCCGTCATAGGCAACGATGCGTTGCGAGTCTTCATGGACGTCTCCTTTTTGATCTGAACCAAGCTGGTGATCAGGCTCATCCACTGCAGGAAAACGCCCTAGCGGGGGAGCCCAGGATGTCGGAGTAGTGTAGCGAGGATTACAGCGCGGCGCTGGCGTAAGAGTTGATCTCACAGTTCAGCGCGATTTCTTCGAACTTCGGTGCGGTCCATTCCATGATCTTTGTCCTTTTCGAGAACAGCCTTAACTGTGCATTCTTCCCGTTGAATTGAGCTGCCTTAAGCTGTATCCAGGAGAGGGGCGCTACTGTTATGACTGTACCTCGCGTATCGAAATGATTGAGCAAAAAAAGTATAGCGGAAGGCGCAGAGTGTTGCAATAAGGTGATTACTGTATGCGGCCTATACCAACCCTCATTCTGAATATTCCGACTCTCGCTGTTTTGTTCAGTATTTCGCGCCTTCGAACGCAAGGGGGGAATCTCGGACGACAAACCGTCACAAATGAAAAGAGACGAAGCGTCTTAAGTCCTTCGGCAAAGCCACAATGAGGGGAGCCTAGGTTTGGCTACGGCATCTCGCGCGATGACCAGCGCCAGCTAGGCCGTGATTCCCAAAAGGATTAGGGATGGTGCCGGGAGGGGGAGTCGAACCCCCAAGACCCGAAGGTCGGCGGATTTTGAGTCCGCTGCGTCTGCCAGTTCCGCCATCCCGGCTCTTCGTTCAAGTGCCTGATTTTACAGGCCTATACTGCATTCAGCTCTTCGCCATCCAAAAACAAATAACATGTAACTGTACAACAAATACTTCTCAGACGATTTTCGATCCGACTTATCCGCATTTCCTAAAGCACACCGATTGTACCATCCATCACATTTGCGGATGAGACGGAAGAACCCGTTGTGAGCCCGCGCCGAGCTGTTGAAGGAGGATTTTGAGATGGCTTCAGGCGCGCGATTACTTGCGGCCACGCCGACCCGGCTGGAAAAAGACCAGGTTTCGACTTGGCGGCCGGAGTTCCCATTTGCATTCGCTCAAAACAACTATCCAGTGGTTAATATCGCGGAATTTGCTCAGTGTGCCAGTTCGTTGCTATTGAGCCTTTGCCGCTGAACGGCGGAATTCTCATCATCGGCTCGCTTTTGTAGGATGAAACGCGAGAAGGGCGGCGACGTTCGCTGCTATGACGGTTACAACGTTCCCCTCGTAAATTTCTTCGCAATCTTATGCGCTAACTTAAGAATACAGCCAGCAGATTAAGAGGAATCGATATGAGCTACACCTATGATCTCCGCCCTGGAGCCAGTTTTGAAGACCGTTACAGCCAGTTCATTGCGTTCGGCATCCCGAAAGCAGATGTCGATACGTTGCGCGCCACGATCAAGGATATGTGGGCAGATGCGCCGGGCGGGTGGTCTTACGAATGGTCCGCGTTCGCGCGAAAATATCTTGAAGCGGGAAATCCGCTTCTCGCGTCGTTCGCCTACGGTTTTGCCATGTTTCCCTGCCTCGCCAACGATGCGCGGCGCACGGCGCAGCAAAATCAGCTCGATTGCTACCTCAAGGCGGCGCCGAGCTTCCCCGTCAAATTCGAGCGCAGAATACTCGCGATCCCCTATCAAGGTGGAACTGTGAGCACACCGGTGCATCTGTTTTCAGTGACAGGCCAGTATGCGAACGCGCCCGTGCTGATTTACACCGG
>JBEKGG010000140.1:0-10844 GCA_050012915.1 Terriglobales bacterium
GCATCGATGGTGCTGAAGCCCACCCACCACTTCACTCCAAAAATTCGAATCCAGTCAAACTCGAACTTGAGGGTGAACACGGCACGTATACCGTGACGGTTGGTTGAAAGAATCGATTCTGCTGAAAAGAGGAGGATGGAAGGTCGGCCCGGACGGCAACGGGTACGCGCAGGACGCCACCGACGCAGAGATGAAGCGTGTGGCAACGATCAAGGAGCCGCCCGCCAGCGACCGCGTCTTCGACCACCACTACCCAAAGAACGTGGAACTCTACTATCCGGGATTCGAGGCGTTGGTCTTGCAGGATCGTCACGAGATTGTCGTATGGGGTATGGAAGATGAAGGGCCAGCCCAAAAAGCAGGGGCGCATTACGGAGACGCGATTATTTCGGTGGACGGCGTCAGTCCGCAGGGCAAATCCGAGCCTGAATTGGAGACGCTTCTCAGCAGCAGCGGGCCGAAAGCGATGACGCTGGTCATTAACCGCGACGGCGTCACCAAAACCTTCACGTTTGATCTGATCAAAGCAGCGGACTTGATGCGCCAGAACAAAAAGCGGTGGTACGAAGGCAAGATTATTCCATCGGTCATCCCCAACGCATATCTACACTGTTTTGAATCGAAGCATTAGACGCTAACAGTCCACAGCAGCGCTTTCATTCCGAACTACCATCTGCAAAGTGTTCTTCATCCATGATTAACTCTGACTGAATGAGCCACTTGCCGTGTTCTTTGGAGACGACGTACTGATGATGAATTTTGCGCGGCGGCATCGGCTTCCTGATCGTCGGATCGACCTGACCAACAACTTCCTCGTATTCGTAAACCACTGCCACATCGGGCCTCACGAATCTGACATCCACCTTATCCGAGTCCGGGGCATCCCTACCCGCCTGGTAAAAGGTGGAGTGGGCCAATTGATCGAACTTCTGCAAGAGAGCCTCCCGGCCGTGTAGGCGTTCCCCGAACGAATTCGTCCAATCCGCATCGACCGCGTACTGCCTCGCTTTGGTGGCATTCTTGTTGTCGCCATCCGCACCTTGAATTAGCGCCCTAACCGCAGACTCGTCTTCGGACGTGCCACGACTCTGTGCCCACAGCGCCGAAATAATGAGGAGAACGGCCCCTCCAGCCAGCCATCTGCTTCGGATTAAAGTCACCATGGTTCTTCTGTCTCCTTCACCAAGTTCTGCTCGGCTCAGCGGCCCGCTGTGACGATACACGCGCCCAACTTCGGTTTCAAACTCGGCGCAGTGCCTGAACAAGTCGCATTACGGAAAAAACCCCCTGTGAACGTAGAGTCAAACAGCGATTTTCTCAGGTGACGTTAACGGGCCTTAGCACAAGTTTGCGCCGTCGGTTCGCCTCGCTTGGGGATTTTGAGCGCTATCGCGATTTATCACCACGGAGGCGGACATGAATGCCCACTTAGTTTGTAATCTACACGACAGAAGACTCGACGGCCACAATGCGGCGGCGAAAGATTCGGCAGGAAGTGGTCAATACAGCACAGTATTCCGCTTTCACTCAGAAGAGAATCGGAAACCGCAGTATCCCCGCAGCGAAATCATTGGGGCACCCAGGTCCTGCAAGAACAGAAAGAGCTAAGGAGGCTCGATATGCGTAGTAGACCCGTCACATCTTTGTTTGGCTTTGCCGATCTTATTTGCACTTCAGTTCGAAGCTCCGATCGGAGGAGTCAATGAGACAGAGAATAGTATTCAGCAGTCTGCCGCTTCTAGTTTTGATGCTGGCTTTTGCTCCCGCCGCGCATGCCAGCACTTTGTACGTCAATGGCGCGAAGGGGAGTGACAGCAACAACTGCAAATCAGCCAAGCATGCCTGCAAGACCATTAGTCATGCCATGGCGCTGGCTTCGTCGGGGGACACGGTCAAGGTGGCTCCGTCGACCTACAAGGAGAATCTCACCATCGGCACCAGTCTGAATATTCTCGGTGCCGATGCCCGCACGACCATTGTTGATGGCAATCAATCCGGAACGGTCTTCACAATTTCGTCTTCGTCGGCCGTTGTTCATCTCTCAGGGTTGACTATTCAAAATGGCAAGGTAAACGGTGGGTACGTCGGCGGCATCTATAACGACCTGGGCACGCTGACAGTCAGCAACTGCACCATAACGGGGAATGCCGGAGCCGGTGGGTACGCCGGTGGCATCTTTAACTACGATGGCACGCTGACAGTCCTCAACAGCACCATAACGGGGAATAGCGCATCCGCTGCATACGCCGGCGGCATCTTTAGCGATGCCGGCACGGTGACGGTCACCAACAGCACCATAACGGGGAATAGCGCAACCGATGGGTACGTGGGCGGCATCTTTAGCGACGATGCCACGATGACGTTCAGCAGCAGCACCATAACGGCGAATAGCGCAGGCGAGTACGGCGCCGGCGTCTTTGTCGACGGGGGCACGACGACCTTCCAAAACACTATTCTGGCCAACTCCGGAGCAAACTGCTCCGGCACGGTGAGCTCATCGGGCTACAACCTGAGCAGCGATGACAGTTGCAATTTCACCGGCAAGGGCGATAGGAACGACAAGGAACCCAAGCTCGAAAAGTTGGGTTACTACGGCGGCCCTACCCAGACTCTCTCTGAACTGTTGAAGAGCGCGACGGTTGACAAGGGTAATCCGAAAGGCTGTACCGACGGCGAGGGCCATAAACTGACCACCGATCAACGCGGCGACCCGCGTCCCGGCAAAGATAAGAAGGACAAGCGCTGCGACATCGGCGCTTATGAGCGTCAGACGGATTGACCGCGCTTTCACCTTAGTGCCGACTGCGTGAGCAAGGCGGTCTTCGGGTGACGAGGTCGGGCTCCGAGCGTTTCGGAGAATCAAAGAACGGAGGCCGCCTGATACGCCTGGGCGGTCTCTTCTTGCATTATGCCGTGCGGTGGTTGAGCAGTGACTTCTGAAAACGGGCCGTTGGGCTCAAAATCTTGAAGGCGGGGCACTGCGCTCGCCTCCAGGTGGGGCATGGTTCGATTTGCGACGTCGAGGTGAGGCAGCGGTTCGGGCCAGAGTTATGCCGAGATTCAGGCGGCGCCGCCCTGCGGCGGTTTCTTGTCAATAGGTAGAAATTGCAGGAATCGGGGTATGTGTAGGCAGGCTTGGCAGATATAATTCTGGAAATTTGGCGGGTTCACCTATTTCTATGTGATATAATGGGATTATAAAGATTAACTCAGGCGCGGCCCTTTGGGTCGCGCTTTTTCTTTGGGCAAATTCTGTGGCCGGGGACGAAGTGAATGACGAGTCCGGGGATTTTCAAGACTTACAAGCAGCGTGGCGAATGGGTCGAGCTTCTTTTCATGACCCGAGCGGCGGGGCGCGGGTTTAGCGTGTCGAAGCCGTGGGGAGATTCCACCCGGTACGATGTGTCGGTCGAAAGCGAGGGGCGTTTCCGGCGGGTGCAGGTGAAATCGACCAGCGCGCTGCATGGGGAGCGGGGATTCGTCTGCACGTTGAAGAGAACCGGGATCCATTATTACCGGCTGGACGAAGTTGATTTTTTCGCTCTCTATGTGTTGCCGGAAGATGTTTGGTACATCCTGCCGGCGCGGGTGGTGTTGAAGTTGGCCAGCAATATCCGGTTGGCTCCGAGGGACAAAGAGCAGAAATATGCGCGGTACATTGAGGCGTGGGGGCTTTTGCGGCGCAGGGCGAAATGAGGTCGAGGATGGTTATCGGAGCGCTGCGCCACCCAAAAATATTAATCCCTGCGGGGCCGGAATCTAGTTGGCAACTTAACGGCGCGGCTGAAGCCGCGGCCCCTTCAAAACTCCCGACCCAGCTGTTTTTCCGCAAGCTGTGAAGCCATGCCCTTTCAAAACTTGGTTGCCGGAGATGTGCGCATTTTGCGGGACCCCGGCGAAATGCAGGGTTCGCATTGGGGTTTGGACGCGCCGCGCCGTTTCGGAATTACAGCGCTTTCCGGTGCGCGGGCGGGATGCCCGCGCCTGCATAACCTCCCATGACCTTCGTAATCTTTCCCCAACCCGCATGCGCAATACAAAATGAAAGTTCATCGGAACATACAATCTTGTCCACGTGTCCGCGCCGGAACCAGATTCCATGGCTTGGATAGTGAATTTAGGTTAGAAACTGCGGCGGGCGATTTCATGAAGTGTCGGATCATCGCGGTCCTCGGCACGAGGCCGGAAGCAATCAAATTGGCGTTGGTCATTCACGCGTTGCGGCAGCGCTCGGAGGAATTCGAGACGGCCGTGGTGCACACCGGCCAGCATCGCAGCATGCTGGACCATGCTCTGCAATTTTTCAAGATCAAGCCTGATTTCGATTTGGATGTGATGCGTCCCAATCAGACGCTGAACTCCTTGACCGCGCGGGTGCTGGATACGGTAGAGAATGCGTGCCATCGCTTTGAACCCAACATGGTGCTGGTGCAGGGCGACACCACAACCGCGTTTGCCTCGGCCCTTGCGGCTTACTACTGCAAGATTGCCGTGGGCCACATTGAAGCCGGGCTGCGAAGCCACGACTTATACAATCCGTTTCCGGAAGAGGCGAACCGGCGGCTGGCTTCGGTTCTAACCGAGATTCACTTTGCGCCTACGGCTTTGGCGCGCGACAACCTGCGGGCCGAGGGCGTACCGGACGAGAAGATCGTAGTTACGGGCAACACCGTAATCGACACGCTGCGCGCCCTTAGCGTGCTGCCGCATTCGTGGGAGAACACGCCGCTGGCGGGCATTCCGGACGACAATTCGCGGCTGGTACTGGTGACTTCTCACCGGCGGGAATCGCTGGGTACGGATCAGGAAAACATGTGCCGGGCGCTGAAAGATCTGGTAAAGCAGCATCCCGATATTCGCGTGGTCTATCCGGTGCATTTGAATCCCAATGTGCGCGCTACGGTGAATGGGCTGCTGCAGAACACGGACAGAATCCATTTGACGGAGCCGCTCGACTACATCACGTTCGTCAGCCTGCTGCGGCGTTGTTTCCTGGTGCTGACGGATTCAGGCGGCATTCAGGAAGAGGCGCCCACCTTTGGAAAGCCGGTGCTGGTGCTGCGCAAACTGACGGAGCGGCCGGAGGCTTCGCAGTTTGGCATGGCGAAAATCATCGGTATGTCGCATGAAGCGATCGTGAACGAGACCAGCCGACTGCTCAATGACGCGGAAGCGTATCAGGATATGTCGGAAGGCGAAAATCCCTATGGGGATGGTCACAGTTCGGAGCGGATTGTAGAGGCGGTGGCACGATGGCATGCCAAGAAGACTCCGCTGTTAGAGGCCGACAAGCAATTCAAGCTGGCGCCGCGTCCGCAGCCCCGACGCCGGAAGAGCGACGCCGAAGAAACGGCGCGCAAGGCCGCCGCGGGCAAGGAGTGACCGCACAAAACCTGCGTCCGGGCTGTGGTTGCGCGCCATGATTTATGCACTCTACATCATTGTTTTTGTGATTTGCATCTATACCGGCCGCCATTACTACTTCACGCTGAATCGTCTGTTTGGTTTCCAGCGGCATCCTTACATCGACATTGACACCGCCGACTGGCCTCCAGTTACCGTGCTGGTGGCGGCGCACAACGAAGAGAAAGTCATCGCGAATATCCTCGACGCCTTGATGACGGTGAAGTATCCCGCCGACAGGATGCTGGTGATTCCGGTGAACGACCGTTCGACCGACCGTACCCGCGAGATTATCGACAAGTTTGTCGAGGGCTTTCCGGGGCGCATTCAGGCGTTTCATCGGGTCGCGGGAAAAGGCGGCAAGGCAGCGGCGTTGAAAGATGCGATGGAAAACGTGACCACCGAGGTCATCCTGATTTTCGATGCGGATTACATCCCCGGAGCCGGGCTGATCAAGCAGTTGGTCGCGCCATTTTTTGACGTCGAAGTTGGCGGCGTGATGGGACGGGTTGTGCCCATGAATGCAGGCGCGAATTTGCTTACGCGTTTGCTCGACCTGGAGCGGTCGGGCGGCTATCAGGTGGATCAGCAGGCGCGCATGAACCTGCGGCTGGTGCCGCAACATGGCGGGACGGTGGCCGGAGTCCGGTTGAGCGCGTTGCGCGAGATTGGCGGGTGGAATGAGAACTCGCTGACCGAAGACACCGACCTGACGTACCGTCTCTTGCTGAATGGCTGGAAAACCGTTTATCAGAATCGGTCGGAGTGTTACGAGGAAGTTCCCGAAGTTTGGCCGGTGCGAATTAAGCAGATCATGCGCTGGGCCAAGGGGCATAACCAGGCCATGGTCACCTATGGCTGGCATCTGCTGCTGGGCAAGCATCACGCGACGCTGCGGGAGCGGATTGATGGGACGCTGCTGTTGGGAGTGTATGCCATGGCTCCGATCACGCTCATCGGCTGGGCGCTGGCGCTGGGAGTGTTTTATCAGGGCGTGGCTCCACTGCATGGAGTCATCGCGCTGCTTTCTCTGACGGCCTATGCCGCGCTGGGCAATCTGGCGGCTTTTTTTGAAATCGCGGCCGCGGCCCGCCTGGACGGGACGCGCAAACGGGTTTGTCTCCTGCCGTTCCTGATTCTGGGATTTGCGGTGAGCATTTTTTCAGTCTCGCGCGCGGCGGTCTCGCAAATGAGCGATTTTGTCACTGGGGCTGAATTCCACTGGGACAAGACTGAGCGCTTTCGGAAGGTTCTGTGAATCCTTATCTCGCAGTGGCGGCGCTGGTGGGTATGGTCGGCTTGATGTTTATGCTGCCTCTGCTTCCCGCATTGGTGGAATTGCGCCGCAAGTCGGACGCTTTGCCGCTAAGCGTGGTGCAGCAAAACGCAGGCGAGATCCGCTATTTTTCCGACAGCTTCCGGACTTATATAAAGAGCCTCGAACCCACCATGCAAGGCTGCGTGGCTGCCGGGACTACGGCGACCGGCACGCTTCCCGACGGGGAAGAATATGTTGTGCTCGGCCGGGTCGACGAGCCGCTGGTGCTGGCCTTGCAGCAGCGCGACACGGCCCACCTGCTGATGGGAGCCGAGATCGATCTGATTCTGCCGGATGAAGCCAGGTTTTCGAAAGACATTTATGCCGGGGGGCAATTCATTGGCGGAGAGAAAAACAACTTTCGCGCGATCCTGGGAGAAAAAAATGTTCACCTTGGCGCGGCAAGCCGGGTATTGCGCTGGGTTCATGCCGTAGGCGAATTTACCGCCGGCCTCGGCTGCAATCTCTACGGACGTATTTCTTCGGACTCGCTGATACGCCTGCAGACCGGTTGCAGTTTTCTGCGGCTGAACGCTCCCCGCATTGAAATTGGGCGCGTGGACGTCGGCTCGGACGCACCAGCTCTTCAGCCGAATGATGCCGCGCCAATGGCCCGTCGTTTTCTGCACGACGGTGACTTCGAGGTCCAGCCCGGACAGGTCATCGTCGGTGACATCCTGATCCGGGGCAAGTTGCACATTGGCTCTGGTGCGCGAATTTGCGGCAGCGTGAAAAGCGTAGAGGACGCGGTGATTGGAGATGGGGTCGCGGTCGAAGGCAGCCTGATCAGCTCACGCAAAATGCGCATTGGTCGGCACTGTGCGATTCATGGACCAGTGATTGCCGAACGCGAACTCGCGATCGCATCCGGAGTCCGGTGCGGCACCTTTGAACATCCTACGACGGTCAGCGCGCCAAGCATCGAAGTTGAAGAGGGTGTAACCGTGTTCGGCACGTTGTGGGCACGCGAGCATGGCGACGTGGTAACCGCCAACATGGCGGCCATCCAATGACGCGCATACGTGTCATCGCCGCAACCGGCTGCCTGATTCTGGGAGTCCTGATGGCATGGTCGTGGGCTACTCATGACCGCTTTCGCTCGACTGCCGACCGGCTGATCTTGCTGGTTCCTGACGGCACCAGTTTCTCCAATCCTAAAGTCACGATGTGGCTGGACGCCGGCAGCGAAGAAGGACTTCATGTAGTTCCAGTCCATGACTCGGAGTTTCTGCGTCCACTTTGGGGAGAGTCGAAGTGCGCAGGAGTGATTCTGCCTGATTCCATCCACCAGCAAGCCAGTGATCTTTTCATCGCCACGCTCCACAACTTTGTTGGCGATGGCGGCAAGCTCATGCTGGTGTACGATGCCGGCACGTTCTCACTGAACGGCGCATATGCGGCGGGACGTTCCCGGCTGTCGGACCTGGCGGGAGTGGACTATGCGCTCTACGACAAACTCGGAGACAAGACCACTCAATGGAGCAAGGTCACCAGCACCAATGAAATTCTTGGCCAGATGGAAATCCCCCCGGGAAAGTATTATCCCTTTCACCCGGAGCCCGTCGCCCCAACGGCGAAGGGTGGCCCACCTATTACTCAGAGCGGGAATTTCGCGGTCGAACTCAGGCGATATAAATACGGCGATCTGGAGTATCCGAGCTTCGTAACTTCCGGAGATTACGGCGGTCAGGTTTTATTCCGCTCGAGCAATGGATTGGTCGCCGGCCTGCAGCCCTATCAAAAAGGTTCGGTCCTGTTTGTAAATCTGCCTCTGGGGTATCTGAAAGGCAACACCGACGGCTTGCTGCTGCACGCGTTTCTCAGATACTTCGCTGGTCGAGCGTTGTCTCTACCTTATTTAATGCCTGTGCCCGATGGAGTCGGCGGGCTGGTGCTGAACTGGCACATTGACTCGAACGCCGCGATCAAGCCGTTGCAGGAGATGAGTTCGTGGACGATGCTGCAGCAGGGGCCATATTCGATTCACATCACCGCCGGGCCCGACGCGGGTAAGTTTGGCGATAGAAAAGGTTTTGATGTTGATCACAATCCCGTCAGCCAGAATCTGATTCATCAGTTCGTGAATCAGGGTTATGAAATTGGCAGCCACGGCGGCTGGATTCATGACTACTTTTCCGCCCACGTTGAAACTGGCAATCCGAAAGACCTGGAACAGTTCCTCGCGCTAAACCAAAATTCCTTGGAAAAGGCCGCAGGGAAACCGGTGGAAGAATATTCCGCTCCCAACGGCAATCAGCCGCCGTGGGTCACGCACTGGTTGGAGGCTCACGGCTTCGTCGCCTACTACTTTACCGGCGATACCGGCATGGGCCCCACGCAGGGGTATCGCAATGGCGAGCGCGAAGCCCGCAACGTGTGGGCTTTTCCAATTTCTCACCTGGACCGGGCAGCCGGCTTCGAGGAAATGAGCACCGAAGGATATTCGAGCTCGGAAATCGAACGCTGGCTGACGGCGATTACGGACTTCGCGGCCGAAAACCAGTTAGTGCGGCTGGTTTATTTCCATCCTCCTGGAATTCTGCAATACCACAGCGTGGTGAACCGGTGGATGGAACAAACCGCCCGGCTGAAAGCCGACGGACGCTTTCGCTGGTACACCATGACGGAGCTCGCCGGCTTTCTGAATTCCCGCAAGCAGGTGAAATGGAAGATGTCGGACAACGGAGGATTGATTACGTTTGAAGCCACCCATCCTCAGACTCTTGATCATGAGACGTGGAGAATTCCGGCCATCAGTTTTGCCCAGCCGAAAATCTTAGAAGGCTCTGCCAAGGTGGTTCGAGACGGCGACGCATGGCTGGTCATCGCCGGAGAAGGGACAGGTCTTCGCTTTGAGACCGAGGCGCTGACAAAATGAATATTCTTCACTATTGCATGCGTCGATTTGCGACGGCGCTCTTACTCTTGATCGTCGGCGCAGTTACGGGCGCGCGAGCCCAGAACAGCTCTGCTTTATCCGAGGTCAATGCCGTTAATCCAGATTCCGTAAGCCCAGCTTCGTCCAGTCCCGCTTTAGCTAGTCCTGCCTCGTCCAGCGATCAGCAAACTTCGCCGCAAGAGCCGGCGGCGGATGTCCCGCCGCCTGGGCCGAAGCAGTTGACTGATTATGTGGAAGCGGGCGGCGATTATTTGACTCTGACCAACGGTTTCGGCTACTGGGCGGGCGGATACGCGCGGGGCGTGGTCACAGAGGGACACAATATCTGGAATGCGGAGATCAACGGTCAACACGAATTCGGCGACGGTGGCGTATATTTTGCGGGCGGCGATACCTATAACTTCAATCCGGACTGGTACGGTTCGCTGACAGTTGGTTCGAGCGTTGGAGGTTTTTTCTGGCCGCGCTTTCGAGGCGATGGATTCCTCAACAAGAAATGGATGCCCCACAAGCAACTGATCACGACTCTTGGTTTCGGTTATTACGCCTCGAAAGACGTTCACCGCGATCACAGTTTTTTTGTCGGCACCACCTATTACTTCACCACCCCCTGGATTCTCGAAGAGGGACTTCGCTTCAACGTGAGCAATCCGGGATCGGTTTTCTCGCCGGCAGGCTTTGTCGCCGTAACCCATGGACGAGAGCAGAAACAGTACCTTACGCTGCGCGCTGGTTTTGGAGTTGAGGCATATCAGCTGGTCGGGCCAACCGTGACACTCAACGATTTTCAGAGTCAGACGGTGACCATAACCTGGCGGCGCTGGGTGGGTGAGAGCTGGGGAATAAATCTGGTCGGGGACTACTATCACAGTCCCTACTACGAAAGAGGCGGGCCTAGCATTGGATTCTTCCGCGAGTTTTGAACTGCGCGAGAAAGTTGCCCGGCGAGTTCACGCCTCGAAGGTGACGGGCTCCGTTCCCACGCGCGGACACCGTGGCGGAGTCATTTCGATGCACCGTGCCATGGCCCACTTCCGCCTCGGCCCGATGAACCTGATTGCCGCAATCGCTCTTTTTGTGTTCTTCACTACCATCTGGTTAGTCTTTCTGCCGCGAGTTTGCCGTCTGTGGAGTCACCTTTTAGAGCTGGGGATTCGGGTCTTGCCCTTGCACGCGGAACTGGCCCTTGCCGAACATCATCTGACGCCTTTCATCCGCTTCGAT
>JBEKGG010000141.1:0-10780 GCA_050012915.1 Terriglobales bacterium
GCCGGTGGGAAAGTTTCAGGGAAGTCTTTCAGATTTGACTGCCACTCAACTGGGAGCGATCGTGGTTCGCGAAGCTGTGAAGCGCGCCAACGTCGATTCCAAAGTGATCGACGAATGCATTATGGGCAACGTAGTCTCTGCGGGGCTCGGCCAGAATCCCGCTCGGCAGGCGGCGATCTTCGGTGGTCTCGCTCCCGAAGTAGGTGCCATGACTATAAACAAAGTTTGCGGCTCCGGACTCAAAGCAGTCGCCCTCGCAACGCAAGCGATCCAGACCGAAAACAGTTCCGTCGTAGTCGCGGGCGGAATGGAATCGATGACCAACGCTCCTTATCTGCTCCCGCAAGCACGAAAAGGATATCGCCTGGGTAATGCGCAGATCGTCGATTCGATGGTGAACGACGGGTTGTGGGACATCTACAACAACTACCATATGGGAATTACCGGCGAGAATGTCGCGGAGAAATACGGCATCACGCGTGAGGAGCAGGACCAGTTTGCGGTGAACTCGCATCGCAAGGCAGTTGCGGCGATCAAAGAGTGCCGTTTCAAATCGCAGGTCGTTCCGGTCGAATTGCCGTCAAAGAAAAAGGGTGAAGCGCCGGTCATCTTCGACAAAGACGAATCTCCGCGCGAAGAAACTACCATCGAGATATTGCGTTCCTTAAAGCCGGCATTTAAAAAAGACGGCACGGTTACTGCGGGCAACGCTCCCGGCGTGAACGACGGCGCAGCCGCGGTTGTAGTCACCAGTGCCGCGCGCGCAAAAGATCTCGGAGCGAAGCCCATGGTTCGGATCGTGGCCCAAGCCACCAGCGGAGTTGAACCCAAATGGGTGATGATGGCGCCCGTCGGTGCCGTTCGCACAATCTGGGAAAAGACTGGCTGGAAAAACGAAGACGTCGACCTGTACGAACTGAACGAGGCGTTCTCGGTGCAAGCGCTCGGGGTGATGCGTGAACTTGGACTCGACCCCAACAAAGTGAATGTGAACGGCGGTGCAGTCGCCATCGGTCACCCTATCGGCGCCAGCGGAGCCCGCGTGCTGGTTACGCTTATCTACGAAATGATCCGCCGCGATGTTCATCGGGGAATCGCAGCGCTTTGCCTGGGCGGCGGGAACGCAGTGGCCATGGCCGTCGAGAGGTAACGAAACCTTCTCGTCGCGAGGGCAGGCGAGACCTTCCTGCCCGAACGATGATGGCAACTTTATGTCTTCTACAGTTGAGGAGCGACTGTGGGCGCGTCGAAAAAAATCACCAAGCCGAACGATCAAGTAGCTTTGTACGACCAACTCATCTCCACCATCCCAGAGATCAAACGCAAGGGTGCTGCCAATCCATACACCTCACTGAACGGCAACATGTTTACGCTGCTCCATCAATCTCGCGCCTTGGCCATTCGCCTTCCCGAGGAGAAGCGGGACGAGTTCCTGAAAAAGCACAAGACTACGTTGTTTAAGGCGTACGGTGCGACCATGGAAGAATACGTGGCGGTTCCTGATGCGTTGTTGAGTAATACCAAGGAGCTGCAGAAGTACCTGGCGTCGAGCTATGAATACGTCAAGACGTTGAAGCCTAAGCCGACGAAGAAGAAATCTTGACCGAGAGACTAGTTCGTGCCGGGTTCAGGCGTTGCAATCGGCAGGGTAACCGTAAACACTGCGCCCCCGCCCGGGCCTGACGCGGCTTCGACGTTTCCGCTGTGTTCTCGCAAAATCGCTTTTGAGATGCTCAGGCCGAGCCCGGTTCCGCGGCCTGGGCGCTTCGTAGTGTAAAAGGGGTCGAAGATATTGGGTAGGATTTCCGGCGAGATCCCCGGACCGTCGTCTTGAAAAATGACCGAGACCGATTTTTCCTGCTTCTCAATGCGTATGCGCAGCGTGCCGCGATCGCGTACTTCTCGCATGGCTTGTTCGGAGTTCAAAATCAGATTCAAGAACACTTGCATCAACTGGTGCGCGTCTCCGCTGACCGGCGGCAGCGAAGTCTCTTTCAGGAAGTCAACGGTGATGTTGCTCTTGCGCAGCGAATACGCGTGCAGGTGCAAAGTGCGTTGCACCACTTCGCCCAAGTCGATCGGACCTCTTCCTGGGGCTGGAGGCCGCGAAAAGTACATCAGATTTTGAACGATCTCAGCGGCTCGGCGAGCCTGTTGCTGCAGAACCACCATTTGTTTCCGGACAGACTCGGTGGCATCGCCGTCCTGCAGCAATTCCGACATCCCCAGAATGCTAGTAAGCGGATTATTCAATTCATGCGCAAACCCGCCGATCATCTGTCCCATGGCCGCTAGCCGTTCACTCTGAATGATCTGCTGCTCCAGTTTCTTTTCCACCGTAATATCGCGCACCGATACGATCACGCCGCTCACCTTGTTTTCGGCATCGAAAAGTGGACTGGCCGAAGCCCGCATGGTGCGCCAGCTTCCGTCGCGGTGCCGCGCACTGTAGTCGCATGACCCGAACATCTTCCGGCCAGTAATCAGGTCACGATACAATCCGAGCAGTTGGGGCGAATGATCTTGTTCCTCTTCGACTCTCTTTCCCAGCAAGTCCTCAGGCTTGTAACCACGCAGGTCGTGAATCCGCGAACTTACAAAGCTGTAGCGTCCGTTCAGGTCAATTACCAGGATCAGGTCAGGAAAGCTTTCCAAAAGATAGCGCTGGAATTCTTCCTGACGGCGTAATGTTTTCTCCATCTCCCGACGCTCAGTTACATCGACCAGCGTGCCCTGGTAGCGGACGATCTTGCCGCCTGCGTCCCACACGGCGCGCGACGTATCCAGAAAGACGCCGAGCGTGCCGTTCTTCCGGCGCAGCGTGATTTCTCGCGTTCGTACGCCGCCTTGATCATCGGCCGAGCGGCCGAGCACCGGATTTTGGTTGGGATCGGAGTTCAGCGCTCGGGGATTGATGGCGAGCAGTTCTTCCTTACTATCGAATCCCAGAACGTATACCAGCGCGACATTGCCATCGAGCAATTTGCCGTCTGGAGTGCTGAAGTAGACGCCCTCCTGAAGAGTTTCGAAGAGCTCGGTAAATCTGCGTTCCTTCTCGCGTTCCTCGGTGACGTCACGGGCGAGAGCGCTTACGCCAACTATCTCGTCATCTTTCACAATCGCATTGAGTGCGCAATCAAAATAGAGCGTGCGTGCGTTGGATTTCAGTCGAACAGAAACCAGTCCCGACCAGCGACGCTTTTCGAGAAAGCGGGTCAAACCGCGATCCACATCTTCGCGTTTTGGTTCATCCAGGAACTCATCGATTCGATGACCCACTACTTCCGCGTAGGGGATGCCGAGCAGTTCAGTCACGCGCCGGTTGACGGTTTTGATTTTTCCCTCAAGAGAAGTGGCAAAGGCAATGTCATCGAAGGAGTCGATCAGGTCCTTGAAACTGCGTTGGGAGCGTGCAATCAGTTCCCCGAGTTGATCAAGCTGCTCATCCGTTGGCGCGGTTGCGCGCTCCTGAATACCGCGGACGAGAGTTTGCAGTTCCGTAACCCTCTTTCTTCGTCCGTAGGCAAAACCCGCGAAGGCTATGGCAACGCAGAGGAGGCCGATCGAAAGCAGGCCGAGATGGTAGGGAAGACTCTGCAGCCGCTCCCAAGACTCAGCGGCCAATCCGGTAGCCAGGAGAACTACAAAGAAAAGCGCAATGCGCCACAGCCAAGCTTCTTCTTGTTCGAGGCTGGTCGGCGTACCCGCCGGACGCGTCGGCTGCTTCTCTGGTTCCGACATAGAAGTTCTCCCATAACCACCGTTTGCTCTGGAGACCGATAGTTTTGGGGGTTAGGTCTAGGCGAATCCTAGTTCACATGGCGGACGCAGACAACCGAAA
Source organism: Terriglobales bacterium (assembly GCA_050012915.1). Taxonomy (GTDB): domain Bacteria; phylum Acidobacteriota; class Terriglobia; order Terriglobales; family Acidobacteriaceae; genus JABDBE01. The sequence goes on from JBEKGG010000141.1 coordinate 3,842, forward strand.
CCGTGTTGGGTAATTTGGTTCACAGACAAAACGCTCCAGCGTTGTTCACTCGTCACACTCTCTCTGTGACATCGGTCACCATCGTTTAACCGATGCCAGGCGTAAGGTGAGCTTCAGGCTGACTTTTCGCCAGGCCCTCCCTCGTTAGGACGAGTCCCGACAAATCTGTATGCCCGACGCGCAGCTTTAACCCGCCATGCTTTATAAGACCCTGAGTGCCGCGGTTTTCGGCATCGATGCCAGTATCATCGAGGTCGAAGTTGACGTGTCTGGAATTAAGACAATGGAGGATCACTTCCACACCGTCGGCCTGCCCGATGCCGCCGTCCGCGAAAGCCGGGATCGTGTACGCGCGGCCCTGAAAAACTGTGGATACGACATTCCTCCTACGCATATCACAATCAATCTTGCCCCTGCCGACATTCGCAAGGAAGGCTCCGGCTTCGACCTGCCGATGGCGCTCGGAATTCTTGGCGCGTACGGCGGACTAAATAAGAAGGAGGTGCCGGACTGCCTTTTCGTAGGGGAATTGTCGCTCGACGGCGGAGTTCGCGGAGTTCGCGGGGCGCTCCCCATCGCAATCGAGGCTCGCAGCAGAAAAATCTCACGCCTGATCGTGCCGGAACTCAATGCCAAAGAAGCGGCCATGGTCGGCGGCGTGGAAATCTATCCCGTAAAGTCTCTCCTCGATGTGATCCGCTTCGTGAACACCGGCAACGGAATCCAGCCGCTAAAAGTCGACACCGACACTCTGCTGAGCGAAGCCCAGCACTTCCTGGTGGACTTCAAAGATGTCCGGGGACAACATTCTGCGAAGCGCGCTCTCGAGGTTGCTTGTGCCGGCGGACACAATATCCTGATGATCGGGCCGCCAGGTTCCGGCAAAACCATGCTGGCCAAGCGCATGCCCACGATTCTGCCGCCGTTCACCTTTGAAGAGGCCCTCGAGACCACCAAGATTCATAGCGTAGCCGGCGTGCTCGATGCAGGCGCTGGACTAGTCGGAGTGCGCCCTTTTCGTGCGCCTCATCACACCATTTCCGACGCTGGTTTAATCGGCGGTGGTGCCGTGCCCCGTCCCGGCGAAGTTTCGCTGGCACACAACGGCGTTTTATTCCTGGACGAATTACCTGAGTTCCCCCGAAATGTTCTGGAGGTTATGCGCCAGCCTCTTGAAGACGGCACCGTTTGTATCGCGCGGGCTTCTATGTCCCTGACATTTCCCGCTCGGTTCATGCTGGCGGCGGCCATGAACCCTTGTCCTTGCGGGTACTTTAACGATCGATCGCGCGAGTGCCACTGCACACCTCCTTTGATTCAGCGCTACATGTCCAAGATTTCGGGGCCATTGCTGGACCGCATTGACATCCATATTGATGTGCCGGCCGTGAACTATAAGGAGATGCGTTCGGGCGCGGAACCGGAAAGCTCGGCCAAGATTCGCGAGCGGGTGATGCGAGCCCGTGGCTCCCAACTGGAACGATTCTCGGCCTCGCCACGCGAAAAGCTCTATTGCAACGCGCAAATGGGGCCACGTCACATTCGCGCCTTCTGCGAGCTTTCAGCCGACTGCGAAAGGCTTTTGGAACGAGCCATGGCCCAGCAAGGCCTGACCGCCCGGGCTCATGATCGCATCCTCAAAGTCGCCAGAACGATCGCCGACCTGGAAGGAGGAAAATCAATTGAGCCCAAGCACATTGCGGAGGCTATTCAGTATCGCACCCTGGATCGCACCTTCTGGGCATGAGACTGGATGAACCAGCTTTACCAAGATTTACAAAGACAGGGAAGCCACTCGTCCGGTCTGGGCGCAGGGCTCGGACCGGACCGCTAAGCCGTTTAATATTAATAACATTGATGTTTCAGTTGGAGTCGGTCGGAAACCCGCTTTAACGGTAGGGGCCGACATTATTCGTGCCAGATTGAGAGGTCTTGCAAGAAACACTTGACGTCGCGTTCATTCTCACGTAGGGTTTACCAGTTCCGAAGGACAATTTATTCAGTTTGTCTGACGGACCTCCGCTGGCAACCGGACATAATCCAGAAACCGAGAAACTTTCGGGCCCAACGGAGCATCTATACCAGTAACCAGAGCTTTCCCGTACAACCCATCTGAATTGAGTGAGTTAGCCATTCTGGTCGGGTTTCGTCTGGCCAGAAACTGGGACGTGCGGCTAGTTTGCTCGGATTAGGAGAGTGACCTATCATGCGGTCTGATCGCGTTTTTGATGCTTTACATACTCTACGGAATCGTTATATGCTTTGCCAGCTTGCGTCGAAGGCTACCCGTAAGTTTCACAAGCCCAACACCAGAATCCAGGAAACCATGAACGAGGTTCTGGACAAGATTGCAAGCTCGGAACGGCAGACGGTTCTGTCGGAACCGGAAAACTTCGCCGAGGCACAACGGCGGGCTGCTTAAAACAGCCCCGCCGCCTGCCCCGTGATTGGCCGAGTCTTTCCTGAGTAACCCCCCTTTTGAAAATTCCCTTCGCAGGTGACATCGAATAATGACCATCGCAGAACTGAAAGAAAAAAACATTACAGAGCTGACCAAGATCGCCCGATCCTTGGATCTGCCCGGCGCTAGTGGACTGCGCAAGCAAGACCTGATCTTCAAGATTCTTCAGGCCCAGAGCGAAATAGTCGGCCCCATCTTCGCGGAAGGAGTGCTCGAAATCCTGCCCGACGGCTACGGATTTCTGCGCTCTCCCGACTACAACTATCTGCCAGGTCCCGACGACATTTACGTTTCGCCGTCGCAGATTCGCAAGTTTGACCTCAAGACCGGCGACACTATCAGCGGCCAGGTTCGTCCTCCGCATGAAGGCGAGAAATATTTCGCCCTGGTCAAGATTGAAGCGGTCAACTTCGAATCTCCCGATGAAGCCCGCAACAAGATTCTTTTCGACAACCTGACGCCGCTTTATCCGCAGGAACGCCTGAAGCTCGAAACCACGCGCGAGAACGTCAGCGCCCGCGTCATGGATTTGCTCACGCCCCTCGGCAAGGGACAGCGCGGTTTGATCGTATCTCCACCTCGCGCCGGCAAAACCATGTTGCTGCAAAACGTCGCCAACTCGATCACGACGAATCATCCTGAAGTTGTGCTTATGGTCCTGCTGATCGATGAGCGTCCGGAAGAAGTAACGGACATGCAGCGCTCGGTAAAAGGCGAAGTCATTTCGTCGACCTTCGATGAACCCGCAGCGCGCCACGTGCAAGTCGCGGAAATGGTGATCGAAAAAGCCAAGCGTCTGGTCGAGCACAAGCGTGACGTGGTCATTCTGCTCGACTCCATCACGCGTCTCGCCCGCGCTTACAACACCATCGTTCCGCCCAGCGGCAAAGTGCTTTCGGGCGGCGTGGACTCGAACGCTTTGCAGCGCCCCAAGCGATTCTTCGGTGCGGCCCGCAATATTGAAGAAGGCGGATCGCTCACAATTATTGCGACAGCCTTGATCGATACTGGCTCCCGCATGGACGACGTGATCTTCGAAGAATTCAAAGGCACGGGCAATTCTGAAATCATTCTCGACCGCAAGCTGGTCGACAAGCGAACCTTCCCGGCCATCGACATCCAGCGCTCTGGCACGAGAAAAGAAGAGTTACTAATTCCTAAAGAAGATTTGACCCGCATCTGGGTGCTGCGCCGCGTGCTGAATCCGCTGTCGCCGGTGGAAGCCATGGAACTGCTGATCGACAAACTGAACAAAGCCAAATCCAACGGCGAGTTCCTGGCGAATATGAGTTCGCTGTAGGATCATGTGGAGGACGGGCGTCATTGCCCGTCCGTTTCGAGCGAAGCGCGACGGATCGCAGTACAATACGAGCAATGAAGCACTACACGCTTCCCATCATCATTGAACGTGATTCGGACGGTTTTTTTGTCTCGTGCCCCGCTCTGCAAGGCTGCTACACCCAGGGCGAAACCTACGACGAGGCGATCGCAAATATCAAAGACGCCATCCGGCTGCACCTTGAAGATCATCAAGCAGACCACGAAGAGCTCACGGAAGAGAAATCGGTGAGTCTTTCCACGGTCGAAGTTTCAGTCTGATGCCGAAACTACCGCGGGTTACGGCCCGGCAGATTACGTCTGTCTTAGAAAAAGCAGGCTTCTTCCTTGCACGTCAGAGTGGAAGCCATATGATTTACAAAAATGCATCCGGTAGACGGGTGACAGTGCCCTTTCATGCTCAAAAGATACTGCACCCCAAGCTTCTGAGGAGCATTCTCCGCGATGCGGACATCAAGCCAGAAAATCTGGCGGGGCTTCTTTGAACTTAAAATCTGAACTTAAAATCGAGCCCCTGAAGCACTGCTCCGCTACTTCACAAGAACTCGTATAATTTCCTGTATTTCAATGTTGCCGAGGTCCTTGTGCGACTCAAACTCTTCGCGCTGGCGGTCCTTCTCCTCTTCCTCGCGCCTGCATTCACGATCCGATCGTTTGGTCAAAGTCCCGTCCTGATCCCGCATGTAGGGCCTGGCGGCCCTCCCGACACGGCTGAGGATGAGAACCGGGCCAAGCTCGAAAAGGATATAGCCAAGAAGGCGAACCGGGAGCGCCAGGTTCAGCTGCAACGCGATACCGATAACTTGCTTAAACTTGCCAACGAACTAAAGCAGTCCGTAGATAAATCCAACGAAAATACGCTCTCACTCGACGTCGTGAAGAAGGCAGAGGAAATTGAGAAGCTGGCACACAGCGTCAAAGAAAAGATGAAAGCCAACTAAATTTCTAGCGCCGCCGACGCTCGCGTTCTTCAAAGCCGACGAAAAAACTGCACGATCCCGGTTGCCAGATCAAAACCAATCCGGAAAAATCAGCTCCACAAGGCCGGGAACCCAGTAAGAGTAAAATCGCTCATCGCAGATCTTGTACTTCCCATACTTTTTTCGGGCGTAGTTGCCCCAATGCGGCCGAGTGCCGTCGATATCGGTGAATCCGTACTCCTTTGCCAGTGCCCAGGAACTGAAAACGCGTCCGCTCTTCTTTTTCACCTGCGGATCTGACGCGAGCGCCACAACGGCCCGGCCTATGTACCGCGGCGACTCCGACACCATGAAGTCGCTGGGCGCGTCGTTCTGTTTTGCGCTGTTTCCGTGCTTTTTCTTGCCCGCATCCCTCCAATTGGCTTCGCTGACTCGAAAATGTTCCAGCACCGCTTCCGACCGCAAGAATCCGGGAGTCAACGCCACCGCGGCAACATCTCGTTTGCGCAATTCGCGGGACATCGCAAAAGCCAGCCGTATGACAGAAATCTTCACCAGGTCATAAAAAAGATTTCCGCGATAGTAAAAAGCATCGCCATCGGTGATCTCGAAAACAATTCCTCCGCGTCCCAACATCAGCGGAACGGCGCAGTGCGCAGTAATGATGTGGGAATGAATTGCCTGCTTCAACATTTGCAGGCCATTTTCAAGATTAACCTTCCAGAAAGGCTTGCCCCACTCCGTCAGCTTGTCCCCGCCCCAAACGTCGTTCACCAGAATGTCCAATCCATGGTGCCGTCGTTTGATAAGGGAGACCAACTTTTTAACTTCCGCGGGCTCTGTGTGGTCCACCTGTACGGCAATGCCGAGCCCGCCGGCAGCGGTCACGAGTTCGGCGGTTTCCTCGATGGTTTCAGGTCGGCCGGGAGTAGCAGCTCTTCCGCGTGAACTCCGCCCGGTGCAGTAGACTGTTGCTCCCGCCTCGCCCAGTGCGATAGCGATGCCTCGGCCTGCTCCCCGAGTCGCGCCAGCAACCAACGCGATCTTGCCTTGTAACGCTTTTTTTGCCACGTTCTTCCGGGGCCCAGACATCTTCGTTTGCTTCCGCCGAGAAACTTTAGTGCTGCTCATGTTTTTTCTCCGCCGGATTGTAATCCCACTACCAACGCCTCCCACTCGGCTTCGAGCGTGGGGCGATAGAAGTCGCGTCCGGCACGCTGATACCAGTAATCAGCGTTCGAAGCAGATCCCTCTTTGCGATGCAAGTAGGCGTGAACAGCCATGCCATCCAAGGTTTCCAGTTCGTCAACCAGAGCGTGCGCGCGTGTCCAGTCTCCTTTCGCATCCCACCACAAAGCCGCGAGGGGCGCGGATAGTGTCGCAGGCGGCGCGTCTTTTGCAACGGACGCTCTGAAGTCCTTGGCGTACATCTTTCCTCCTTAATTTTTGCGAAGGCCGCGGATGCAGGCAATAATAAACCGCCTCAGGATAAAATGAACGCGAATGTCTCTCCTCTGGGTTGAATTTTGTCTGGAGGAATATCGCTCGTCCAATGGAGCGTTTATGGTTTCTCGCCTGCTCAAGAATGGGCTGTCACTAACTGGCTTTCTTCTTGGATCTGTCGTTTATCTTGCTGCGCAGATGAATCCGCACGGGCCGGCGTTATCGGCTCCCCGCGCAGCGGAGAACCCGTCGGCATCAGGAGAGGTTTCTGTTCAGCAAGATGTCGAATACGGTGTACAGGGCGGCGAAAAGTTGCTGCTGGATATTTATCAACCGGCCGAATCTGGCGCCAGGCCTCGGCCTGCAATCGTGTTGATTCACGGTGGCAGTTGGTCGAGTTTCGACAAAAGCACTATGCGCGGGATGGGAAATTTTCTGGCGCGCTCGGGATTTGTTGCGGTCTCGGTGGACTATCGTCTGTTTCACGGGAGCGAAAACCGCTGGCCGACGCAATTAGATGACGTGCAAAGATCGGTGCGCTGGCTGCGAGCCAACGCCTCGAAGTACAACATCGACGCCAATCGCATCGGGGCTTTCGGACATTCCGCGGGTGCGCAGCTTGCGGCGCTGCTGGGAATGGAGGACACGCGCGACAATTCCGATCCCACACTCGCCAAATATTCCAGCCGAGTGCAGGCGGTTGTCGACGTGAGCGGGCCCACCGATTTTCTTGCTAATCATGATGCCGACGGAGACGCTTTTCTGACCAGCTTCTTT
>JBEKGG010000142.1:0-10755 GCA_050012915.1 Terriglobales bacterium
CATCCGCAAGAACCTCTCGATTCCCTGCAAAATCTTGAAAACAAACGATCAGAAATTTTTGTGCCTCTCAGATCTATGGTTCTAAAGGTAGTTAGGGGTAAAATCTTGGAAACATTGGAGTTATTGTGGCATGCAATCCATTTTGGGTCAGGTCTGTCGGTTGTCAAAGAACTTAAATTATCTTTTAGATAATTAGTACAGATTGATGTTATCATTGCTGAGGGAGTGCGGTCAAGAACAAAGCGGGCGTTCGGAGGCTCCGCTTCCCGATTCGGGAGTCGACGGCCTCGTTGCGGGTGATGCCTTGCTGGCCGGCCAGGATGCCGCGGCATTCGTTCTCGCACTGCTGACAGAAATTACAGAGATCCTTCGTTGGGAGTTGCTCGCTTGGTGCGCGACTCCTCTGCCTCAGGATGACAAATCGGGTTTGTTGGATTGGTTGAGCGCGTTGGTCCCTGCGGGGCCTGGGTCAGCTTGTGGCTTGGTGGCATGGCTGAAGCCATGCCCTTTCAAGACCAGGCGGGGTCCAAATCGGGACCGGACAGCTTGGGCGCGGCAGTGCCCACGTAATTCAACGCAACCTCTTAGTAATAGTGACATTGGTAACTCCTGGTTGGAACTTCGCGGGGGGCTGCGGAGTCTATTAAGTGCAGAGCGGGTCGAGGGTTGCGGTTGGGGCCTGGTTGGCGGGTATGGCTCAAATTTTGGCGAAGGCTTGGAGCCGAAAAGCACCTATAATGGAGGTTACGCCATGAGTGTCATGGCAGGAGCAACCACGGTGGGTGATTTAGCGGGAGCAATCGGCATCCGGACGCAGGAAGCGGCGATTGTCGCCGAACTGAAGGCCGGATCGGAGGAAGCGTACGCCTGGCTTATCGGAGAGTTCCATCAGCCGATTTACAGTTTGGTCTACCGCGTGGTGAGTGACCCGGCGGATGCCGCGGATACAACTCAGGAAGTGTTTCTGAAAGTCTTCCGCGGAATTAAGCATTTCCACGGAGAATCCAGCCTGAAGACTTGGATTTATCGGATCGCTGTTCATGAGGCGTCGAATCGGCGGCGCTGGTGGTTCCGGCATAAATCGAAAGAAACGTCGATTGAGCCAATGGGAGGATGCACGGAATCGGGCGTGGCGATGGCGATAAAAGATTCGCTGGTCGACGGCCACGATTCGCCATTCGATATGGTCGCGCATGAGGAAGTTCGGGCGCGAGTTGAAGAAGAATTAAGAAAAGTCTCCGAGCCTTACCGCACGACGCTCATCCTTCGCGATCTCGAAGAAATGTCGTATGAGGAGATTGCAGACGTCACGCAGGTTTCGCTGGGCACGGTGAAATCGCGATTGACCCGAGGCCGCGAGGCGCTGCGGCAACGGCTGACTGCGTATGTGGAGGAAGTCGGATCGGAACTGGGACTGCGGAGACGGGAACCAAAAGCTGAGTCTCGAGTCTCTAAGGGACGGCAATTCGAGGTGGCGTCATGAAATGCTTCGAAGCGAAATCGATGTTCTCGCCTTATCTCGATGGCGCGGTGACTGGCGCGGAAATGCAGGCGCTGTCGCGGCATCTCGAGGCCTGCGGCGATTGCCAGCGGGAATATGTTTCGCTTCGTCAGACTCAGCAATTGCTTACCAAAGTCGGCCGCAGAAAAGCGCCGGATGACTTGTCGCTGAAACTGCGGCTGGCGATTTCGCGCGAGGTAGCGCAAACGCGGCGTTCGTACTTCCACGATTTTCGCGTTCGGGTAGAGAACGCGATTCAGGGATTCATGGTTCCGGCAACTGCGGGACTGCTCGCGGCGGTAGTAATTTTTGGATTCCTCATGGGCTTTCTTGCCTTGCCTTTGCAGGCCGACAACTCTGACGTTCCGACGATGTTGAATACTGCACCGCAGTTGCAGCAATCGGCTTTCGGAACGGCTCTCGACTCGATTGCGGATGATTCGCTGGTGATCGAGGCGTATGTCGATTCCAACGGGCGAGTGCAGGATTACCGCATTCTGTCGAGTCCGGATGATGCCAAGGATCTTTCGCCCCAAGTCAAAATCATGCTGACCGAGTTCACGACCTTCCGTCCCGCAACGTCGATGGGCAGGCCGACGGTTGGGCGCGCGGTGCTGTCGTTCTCCATGGTCAGGGTGAAGGGGTAGAAGCTGTCAGGCTATCAGCTTTCAGCCGTCAGCTCTCAGCTACCAACTCTCTAGGCAGGCGGCGATTGCTTCAGGCTGATAGCTGATAGCTGATAGCTGAAAGCTTCCTCCGTTGACCCTCTGCTCGGAACCTCTTAAACTGAAACGGTAACCCGCACATCTCACCGCTCTGCAGGAGGGTTCCTGAGTAATCGGTTTCGGAGTTCGCTGTTTGTGGCCTTGCTTGGGCTCGTGGTACAGGTGTGGGCCGACGATGCATCCAATAAGGTCGCGTTAGATAATAACGAAACCTTGTTTACGCTTCTGACCGCGATTAACTATTGCGGCTACGATTCGGAGTTGAGCGTCTCCGATCCCCTGCGAGCGCAGATCCGCGCTGAGGTTGCGAAAAACATTGACGCTTCCGCCGAGGCGAAAGAGTCCAGCGAGGTGATGTGCCAGTTTTATAAGGAACATCAGCAGGGGGATCCGGCTCACACGCTGGCACAGTATGTGTCTCTGGCACTGAATCTCAACCCTCCACCAGAATTCACCTTCAAGGTTAAAGAAGCCGACCTGCCGCCGGATGCCAGCTACGTTTCGGGGATGGCGCCGCTAGCGTTGAAGTTTCATGAGGAAGCCGGACTGCGCGCAATTTGGGCGCGGCATCAGCCGGCTTACGCGCGTTTGGACGCGAGCTATCACGAACCGCTGGCAAAGGTTCTATTCGACACCGAGGTTTATCTGAAGCTGCCGTCGGCGGGATATCTGGGACGCAGCTTCACGGTTTACCTCGAACCGATGGGAGCGCCCGGGCAAGCGAATGCGCGTAATTACGGCACTGATTACTACGTCGTGCTTTCTCCTGGCGTTGGGGCTGAGTCGGAACTCAAAATGGACCAGATCCGGCACACGTATCTGCATTATCTTCTGGATCCCATGGCGTTAAAATATCCGGCTGCCATCGATCGGCTGAAGCCGCTGCTGGCCAGTGTCAAGGGCTCTCCCATGGATCAAAGTTTCAGGACGGATGTTTCGCTTCTGACGACGGAGTGCCTGATACGCGCTATCGAGGCGCGAACCACCGGGACCAGCAAAACGCCGGAAGCTCAGAAACAGCAACTGGTGGAGCGGTCGGTAGAGCAAGGCTTCATCCTGACGCCGTATTTTTACGGCGCGCTGGCGCAGTTCGAGAACGGCCCAGTGGGGCTGCGCGGTGCTTATGGCGATTTGATCAACGGCATCAATGTCGGCAAGGAACAAAAAAACGCGGCGCAGGTGAAGTTTGCCAGTACGGCCGATCAGGAATTGTTGCATCTGTCGCGGCCTGCGCAGACAACGCTGTTGCAGACAGCTCAGCAACATTTAGCCAGCGGGGATGTCGAAGGAGCAAAGAAGATTGCGCAGCAGGCGCTGGACCAGAAGACCGAAGATCCGGGCCGGGCACTTTTTATTCTGGCGCAGGCGTCCGTGTTAAATCGTGATATGCAGGGAGCGCGCAACTATTTTCAGCAGGCGTTGGGCGTTGCTCATGAACCGACGGTAGTGGCATGGTCCCACATTTACCTGGGTAGAATTTTTGATCTCCAGGAAGATCGCGCGTCCGCGCTCGACCAGTACCGGGCGGCGCTGACCGTCGGGGGTTCGCCCGAGGCCAAAGCTGCCGCCGAGCGGGGAATTGAGCAGCCTTATGAGCCGCCGCGCCGTCCGCAGCAACAGGATTCGCAGCAACAGGATTGAAGTGACAGTAACCTGCGAGCAGGAAACCAGGGTCTCAAACTTTAAGGAGAGAGCATGAAGCGAGCAGCCACGGTATTGGGAGTCCTAGCGGTAGCCGCATTCGCCGTTGCGCAGCAGCAAACGTCCGGGCAAGCGAAACAACCTGCGGCCGCAACGCAGCCGGGAGCGCCGACGACACCCCCAGGCAAACGGCCACCGCAAGCGAAGACGCAGCCGGAGTTCGATGCTTATAACGCGGCGATCGCGAACCAGAAGGATCCGGTCGCCATGGAAAAGGCGGCGGATGATTTCGCGACGAAATTCCCCGACAGCGAACTACGCGTGCTGCTCTTCAAGGCGGCTATGCGCGCTTACCAGAATGCGAACAACGGCGACAAAATGCTGGAGGAAGCGCAGAAACTATTGAAACTCGATCCCGATGATCCCGAGGCGCTCATTGCCTCCGCCGAAGTGACCACCGAACGCACGCGCGACACCGATCTGGATAAAGATCAGCGCTTTGCCAAAGCCTCAAAAGATGCGCAACACGCTCTGGAGACGATCGACACCGATGTTCCAATGCCGGCCAACATCCCGCAAGCCCAAATGGATGCATACAAGGGTTTGTTGCGATCCAGCGCATATTCGATCCTGGGCACGATTCAGTACGATCAAGATAAATACGCTGACGCGGAAGGTTATTTTCGCAAGTCGATTGACGCTTACCCTTCTCAGCCGGATCCCGTTGTAGTGTTGCGCTTGGCTCTGGCTTTGGATAAGCAAGCGAAATATCAGGATGCGCTAGCCCAGGCCAATAAGGCTGTCGACTTGACTCAGGAGGGAACCAACGCCGGAAGCACCGCGCGTCATGAGCGCGACCGGTTGATGCAGTTGACAGGCGCCACCATTCCGCAGGTCAGCAGTCCGGCTCCCGCTCCGGCTCCGGCTTCCAAACCGCCAGATTCCGCCGCACCGAATACGACTCCTCACTAAGCAGGAGTGCCGATCGGGCTCGGCGGTGCAATTTTAAGTCGGTGGCGTGCGCGCGACGAAAGTAGCATTCTGACCGACGCCAATCAGGTGTTCAACCAGATCAATGAAGCCGCGGGACATTTCGGAGTTGGAGCGAGCCTTAGGATATCAATTCTCCAAGCCCGAATTGTTGGAGCAGGCTCTTACCCACAGCTCGCAAGCTCGCGAACTCGAATCGCTACAGCCGCAAACGCGAGTTGGCGACAACGAACAACTTGAATTTCTCGGGGACGCCGTTCTTGGCCTGGTTACGACCGAGGAACTGTTTCATCGCTTTCCGCATTTTCGCGAAGGCGAGCTTTCAAAGTTGCGGGCACACCTGGTCAGCGAAAAACATTTGATCCTGGTGGCGCGGCAGTTGGAACTGGGACACTACTTGCGGCTCGGCCGAGGCGAAGAGAAAAGCGGCGGCCGCAACAAAACTGCCCTACTGGTAGACGGTCTGGAAGCGGTGTTGGGGGCGATGTACGTGGACAGCGGGCTGGAAACGGTGCGGCGGGTGATCTTGCAGCATATCGTCACTCCGGAAGTTGAACATCTAGCGCGCAACGGCAGCAGCTTGCCTTTATCCGACTATAAATCTGCTTTACAGGAAAAGCTGCAAGCCACAGGTCGTGCGCAGGCATCTTATGTGTTAGTGAAAGAGCTGGGGCCGGAGCACAGCAAGACTTTTACCGTCGAGGTCCGATTGCAAACGGTCGGCAACCACGGTGAAACTGAGTTCGTAGGCCGAGCCGAGGGGTCCACCAAAAAGAATGCGGAACAGGCGGCGGCGCATCAAGTTCTGGAACATTTGGCTTCGCTGCCGGCGGATTCGGGCGGCAAGTTGCTCGGCAAAGGACGTCCCTAGCCGGAATTGTGATGGGGAAAACTCCACAGCCGGACTGGTTGATTTCGCTGCAATCGCTGCTGACCACGGTCGTAATCGCGGTTTTCGTGATCACATTTATCATCCAGGCTTTTCAGATTCCTTCCGAGTCCATGGAAAACACATTGCTGATCGGAGACTATCTTTTAGTGGATAAATTTTGTTACGGCGGCAGCGGCGGTTTTCTCGACCATATTCTGCCCTACCGCACGGTGCATCGCGGGGATATCGTCGTGTTCCATTATCCGGTTCACCCCAGCGAACATTTCGTGAAGCGGGTGGTGGGGGTTCCGGGAGATCGCGTGCGTCTGATGAACCGGCGAGTGTATGTGAACGGCGTTCCACTGACAGAACCCTACGTGCATTACAGCTCCCAGGTGCATGATGCTTTTCGTGATGAGTTTCCCCGTGTGGATATTCCAGTTCCAGGTTTGGAAGGCGGATGGTGGTTGCAGATGAAGAAATTGGTGGAAGACGGCGAACTCATAATTCCCGAGAAGCACTATTTCGTGCTCGGGGATAATCGGGATGAGAGCCTGGATAGCCGCTACTGGGGCTTCGTTCCGAGGGAGAACATTATCGGGCGGCCTCTACTGATTTATTGGTCGGTACGAAGCGCGGAGGAAGACATGCCGGTTTCGGCCTCTCCGGGTGATAAACTTTATCACTTCGCCTACGCAGTCAGCCATTTGTTTCAGCTTACTCGCTGGGACCGGACATTTCGAGTAGTCAACTAAGGGCGAATATCGCCCAACTTAATGGGAAAGAACCTAGTGGCCACGAAAGAAGAAACGCAGGCGGAAAAACCGCGCGAAACTACGGTGGAGTTTCTCGCCTCACTTGCAGCCGTGCTGGTAACCGGTCTGTTCATTATTACGTTTATCGTGCAGGCGTTTGAGATTCCATCGAGCTCAATGGAAAATACTCTGCTGATCGGCGACCACGTGTTTGTGAACCGTGAGCAGTTCGCGCCGCGGACGCAGTGGCTTGGTCCCATTCTGCCCTACCGGCAGATACGCCGTGGCGACATCGTCGTATTTCTCTCGCCTGCGGAACCTGGCCTCTACGTGGTCAAGCGCATCATCGGCATTCCGGGAGACCGCATTCATCTGCGCGACGCCGTGGTCTACCGCAACGGGGAAAAGCTCGATGAGCCCTACGTGATTCATCAAGGCGGCGAGGCGGGTTACAATCCTTACCGCGATAACTTCCCCGCAGTGCCGCCCTCCGAGATGAGCAATGTGACTCCGGATTGGGAGCTCGCCCTGCCGCAGCATATTCAGGGAGACGATCTGGTGGTTCCTCCGAACAGTTATTTCGGCATGGGGGACAACCGCGACGTAAGTCTCGACAGCCGTTACTGGGGATTTATTCCACAGGAAAATGTGATTGGGCGGCCCATGTTCATTTATTGGTCTTTTGAAACGCCGCCGAATCAGTATCTGGAAAGAGAATTCAGCCAACGAATCGGGTTTCTGGTTCACGTGGTCGTGCACTTTTTCGATGAAACTCGCTGGCGGCGGACGTTCAAGGTTGTGCAGTGAAATTTTGGCAATCTAAATTCTGGCGATCGAGATTCTGGCGATCGAAGCGCGTACTTCTTACGCTGGCCGTGGTTGTGCTCCTGGCGCTGTTTCTCGTGCGTCCTGGTGCGAATCGCCTGCGCACCCGGATTGTCAGTTCGATCAGCTTGGCTTTGGGACGTCCGGTGGATGTCGCGGCAGTGCATCTGCGGCTGCTGCCTCGTCCCGGATTCGATCTTGAGAACTTCGTAATTCATGACGACCCGGCGTTCAGCGCCGAACCCCTGCTTCGGGCTCAGGAAGTCACGGCTTCGCTGCGTATCATTTCACTCCTGCGTGGGCGCCTCGAGATTTCGCGGCTGAACCTGACTGAACCGAGCCTCAACCTTGTGAGGAACGCAGAAGGACATTGGAATCTCGAAAATCTTGTCGAGCGAACAGCCCGGATCTCTGTTGCCCCCACAAGCAAGGCAAAGACCGAACGGCGGCCCGGCTTCCCTTACATTGAAGCTGACCGGGGCCGCATTAATTTCAAGTTTGGGGCAGAAAAAAAACCTTACGCATTGACTGAAGCGGATTTCGCTTTGTGGCAGGACTCAGAAAATACGTGGGGCATGCGCATGAAAGCGCAACCGGTACGCACCGATTTCAATCTCAGCGACACTGGCATGGTTAGCGTGAGCGGATCGTGGCAGAGAGCGGCTAGCTTGCACGATACCCCTCTGCAGTTCAGTCTCCTTTGGGATGGCGCACAGCTCGGTCAAGTCACGAAACTCGCCTACGGCAACGATAAGGGCTGGCGCGGAGGCCTCGAAGTTTCCACGACACTGACCGGGACGCCTGCGAATCTTGCGATTGTAAGCTCGGCATCGGTGGAGGATTTTCGCCGGTACGACATTTTCGGCGGTGGAGATTTACGCCTTGCGCTCCAGTGTGCCGGTCACTACAGCTCGGTGGATCGTTCACTCTCCGAAGTTGGCTGCAATGCCCCGGTGGGGGATGGCACAATGGCGGTTACCGGCAGGGTGGACCACCCTTTCTCGTCCCGCAATTTAGATCTCTCGTTAAGCGCTCGGGATCTGCCGATTCGGTCGCTGATTGCGTTCGCGCGCCATGCCAAACAAGGAGTGCCGGATGATTTGACGGCGGCGGGCCGGTTGAATGCCAATGTGAAGCTTCGTCGGACCTCTGATTTCCCAGCGAACCTCGTGGCATGGGAAGGCAAGGGGGAAACATCCGGCTTCGAACTCGGTTCGAAACTCACAAAGACAGAATTGGTTCTGGGCAGAGTTCCGTTTTCTATTTCTGCCGCAACCGACTCGAAATCAAGTGCGAGCTTAAGACAAATTGATACGCCTGCGCTCGAGACTTCCCTTGTAGTGGGGCCGTTCAATCTGGCCTTGGGCCGACCGGCGCCCGCGGTCGTGCGCGGATGGGCTTCCCGTTCGGGATACAGCTTCGCGCTGCGAGGGGACGCACAGTTGCAACGCGTGTTGCAGCTCGCTCGCACGCTGGGAATTCCAGCACCCCAACCTTCCGCTGACGGCTTGGCTAAGATCGATCTGCAAATCGCCGGTGCTTGGTTGGGATTCGCCGCACCCCGGGCCGTGGGGAAGGCTCAACTGCATTCGATTCGCGCGGAGGTGCGTGGGTTGAACGCGCCACTGGAAATTGTTTCCGCGAACCTTTTGCTAACACCCGATCAAATCAACGTGCAGAATGTGACCGCTTTGGCCGCCGACACTTTGTGGCAGGGATCTCTCGTTCTTCCGCGACAGTGTGCCGTGCCCGACTCGTGCCCGATCCGATTCGATCTGCATGCCGACGAGATTGCGACTGATCGGCTGAACCAACTCATCAATCCGCATGTTCGCAAGCAGCCGTGGTACGGTTTTCTGTCTTCGTCAGCCTCCGGTGCTCCCTACTTGCTTGCAGTTCACGCTGTGGGCAAGATCACGGCCAATCACGTGGTGGTTCGAAAGCTGACCGGCAACCGAGTCTCGGCCGACGTAGAACTGAATAAGGGAAAAGTGCGAGTGTCCAATCTTCGGGGCGATGTACTTGGCGGTAAACACATCGGCGAGTGGGAGGCTGACTTCACTGCGAAGCCTCCGGAGTACAGCGGAAGCGGCACGCTGGAGCGGGTTTCGCTCGATCAGCTTTCCACGAGCATGAATGACGATTGGATTACGGGTTCTGCGACCGCAACTTATCGCGTGAAAGCGTCGGGCCTGGATGCAACTGAGTTGTTCGCGTCGGCGGTCAGCACCCTGACGATGGATGCGCGGGATGGCACGCTGCCCCACATTGCGCTGGGCGAAGGAACGGGGCCACTGCAGATGCGTCGTTTGGCGGCTCGGTTGTCGCTTCGAGATGGCGAGTTCGAAATCCAAGAGGCAAAGCTGGACACTACCACCGGTGTCTTTCAAGTGAGCGGCACGGCATCTCTGACTCGTGTTTTGAATTTGAAACTGACGCGCGAAGGCGCTCCCGGATTCAACGTGACCGGCACACTGACTGAGCCGCACGTCTCGCCTACCGTGTCGCCGGAAACGCAAGCGGAGCTCAAACCGTAACTCTGGCAATACTTACCTTGGCGTAGGCCGAACCCTCCCCGCAACTGCGCGCTAGGATTTTTATTCTGGACGGGCCGCCGACTATGATGTAAGATCATATAGTTCATATGAGGATTGCAAAGACCTTCACCGTAGAGGAGTCCCTGTTGGCTGTTGTTGAAAGCACCAAGGGCGACCGATCCATGAGTGAGCGCGTGAACGAACTGCTCAAACTCGCCATTGAACAGGAACAGCGCGACGCTCTAGAGCGAGAGGCAGCAGTGTTTTACTCGACCTCGAGCCGGACTGAAAGGCAGGCGGAGCGTTCCTTCAAAAAAGCTTCGCGGCGTTCGTTCACCAGGGACTAATGTGAAATCCTTGCCGGCTCCAGTTGGCTGGTTTCCGCGTCGCGGCGAGGTTTATCTTATCCGACTGGACAAGGACCGCCCCGCCCTGGTGATTTCAAGTGATGCGCTGAACCGGCATGCGCTTGATGTTTGTGTCGTAGCAATCACCTCCGTTGAACACCGAAGATTCTCCGTCAGGGTAGCGCTTCCGCGAGGCGAAGGCGGATTAGATCGCGCCTCGTGGGCAAAGTGTGACCAAGTTACGACCTTGCCGAAGAACTTGATTAGGTATCCGCCGCTAGGTCGATTGCCGGACGCGACGCTGGCAAGAATTGAATCTGCCATAAGGATCGCATTGGATTTAACGGAGACCTTGGCCTGACGTCTGCGCAGCGAAGTTCCTTAGCGCGGCCGGATTTTGCGTTCCGCGTGTTAGTATCAACTTCAACGTCTGATGACCCTGCAACACGTTGACATCCTGTTTCAGTTGATCGTTTTTCTGTTCGCGATCAGCGTCCACGAGTCGGCGCACGCCTGGATGGCGAACCGGCGCGGCGATCCGACTGCAAAAATGCTGGGCAGGG
>JBEKGG010000143.1:0-10708 GCA_050012915.1 Terriglobales bacterium
ATCGTCCTCGGTTGCGATCGAAGTAAGCTTATGCGTCGCCGTCACTTGTCCCTTGGCGTCATCAAAATCGGCAATCCAGATCTGCGAACCACCTTCTTTCGATGACAAAAACAAAAAGCGTTTTCCGTCGGGCGCCCAGCGCGGGCGATCCGATTCCTGAAGATGAATGATCTCGCGCGCTTCGCCGCCCGCCGTCGGCACCACCCAAACATGGGGCGTCTTCGTATTCGCATCCAGGCTGACGTCGACTACGCTGAACAACACCCATTTTCCATCGGGAGAAACAATGGGCTCTCCCACCCGCTTGAGCGCCATCATGTCTTCAAAAGTGAAGGGATGTTGTTGTTTATTTTGAGCTAGAGCAGAGAGACACAATGACGCAAGCACAATCAAGCCGAACAAACGGCGCATGAACCGCCTCCATGGAGAATGGGGTCAGTGTAAATCATGCAGCCTCGAGGGTGTCGTAACAGAGTTTGTTCAGATTCTTTAAGTTGAATTAGTGGGCTTGCGTCCGTTCCACACACTCCAGAATTTCCGCCTCGCTCAGCGTGTGGTCAGATGCTTTGGCGCGTTGATAAATGCTTTCCACCAGATCATCCGAGGCCGGAATCCCGCGCCGGTCAAGCCAGAACAACACGTTCGACTTCCCGCTCATGGGGCCGACATCGATGACTTGCTCCAAACCAAACAGATGGGACGGCACGCCCGAATAAACTGTGTTAGCCAATTCAATGTCGTTCTTCTTGTAGGCCTTGATGACCGCTGCGGCATGCACACCAGTAGCCGTACGAAACGCATCTTCACCGACTACGGGATAATTTGCCGGGATAGGCACGCCGGTCGCCTGCGACACAGCCGCGCAATATTCTTTGAGCTTGGTAAGATCCTGTTTCGCCCAGGGAGAAATGCCCATGAGTTTCAGGTTCAGCAGCATCTGATCCATCTGCGTGTTGCCGACTCGCTCTCCGATTCCGAGCGCTGTCGCGTGCACGCATTCGGCACCCGCGAACAACGCTGCCATGGAGTTGGCAATGGCAAACCCGCGATCGCAATGTCCGTGCCAGTCCACGCGAATCTTTTCGCCCGATGGTCGCACCACTTCGTTAATGATGAACTGCACCAGCGCAAATGTTCCCATCGGCGTGGCGTGCCCGGCAGTATCGCAGATTACGATAGATCGCGCCCCGCAATTGATCGCCGCCGAGTAGAGTCGCTTTACCATCTGCGGATCGCAGCGGGTTGTGTCTTCGGTCACGTACATCACGTCGAGCCCGAGTGAAACGGCATACTTCACCGCGCTCTCCGTCGTTGTGAGCAGAAAGTCGTCGGTCCAATTTTCCGTGAAACGGCGGATCGGACTCGATCCGATGAATGTCGCAGCTTCGATTTTCAGCCCGGTACTCTGCACAATTTCCGCGATCGGGCGGATGTCGTTTTTATGAGTTCGAGCCGCGCAGTTGGCGCGAATCTTCATCTTGTGCTCGACGATTTCTTGTGCCAAAGCCTCCGCATGCTCCACCGCGCGCGGCCCCGCGCCGGGCAGCCCAAGCGCGAGCGAGTTGATGCCGAGAGCTTCCATCAAATGGAGAATCTGAATTTTTTCTCGGATGGAAGGATTACGTACCGAGGGCGACTGCAAACCGTCGCGTAAAGTTTCATCGTTGAGCAAAACATGCCCTACCGGTCGCAACGATGCGGGATGAATCTGATTCCAGTCGTAAATGAGTTCTGAAGATTTCATCGTCGTGTGGGAACGGCTCGCGTGGAAACAGCCGCCCCCAGATGTCCAGCCGAGCGAAGCTCGGCAAACTCTACTTCTTCGGCGGCACCGTTAACCCGAAAATCGAAATCTGCCCCGATCCCGCCACATTCAAACCACCCGACTCCTCGGGATTCGGCAAGTAAAGCGTCTTGCAATGTTCGCAGCGATAGACTTCGGCGTCACGACCCCAAGCCTTTTCCACATCGCCGCAAGTCTGCTCCAAAACATCAGTGATGTAGAACCAACGCTTAAGATGGCCGCCGCAAAACTTGCCTTTTTCATTCTTCTCATTGCAAGCTCGCTGGCCCGCCTTCTTAATCTTGACCTTGTGCTTGGGAAGTTGGAGGGGAGTCAGTGTTCCAGAAGCGACGGTTGTAGCCAAAAGGTTCACCCTCGTTGAAGCGGCCAAATGCCGCGAAGTCCCTACAGTTTGTATTCTACTCGAAGCGTTTTGTGAGGTGCTAGATATGCACGAAATCTGTAGCGATCGTGAAGAAGGGCCGGAGCACGCAGATAAAACAAAGCAGCGCCAAAATTCACTATAGCCTCCCTTTTCGTAAATACGCGCCTGCCGAGCGCAGCGCGCCCCGCAGTTTTTGACGCAGACTGCGCGCGAACATCAAATCGATGAAGCCTTCCATCTGCGGCGTGAATGCTTCGCCATATCCGTACCACCATACTTTTTTTGTTCCGGGCATGCGATCAGAGTCTACATACTTGATTCGTACCATTTCTTCCAGACCGAACTTGCCGTGAGTGCGGCCCAACCCGCTCGCCTTAATTCCGCCATGCGGAGCTTCACTGATGCCGAAGCAGGCGACGGCGTCGTTCACCATAACCGTGCCTGCCTGGATCCGCCGGGCTAACGATTCTCCGCGGGCACGATCGCGTGTCCAAACGCTGGCCGCGAGGCCGAAATCAGAATCATTGGCCAGCCGCACTGCCTCCTCGTCATCTTCGAAACGCATTACGGGAAGGACCGGTCCGAATGTCTCCTCGCGCATGATTTGCATCGCATGCGTGACTTCGGCCAACACGGTAGGAGCGTAAAAATTGGGGCCGAGATCGGGAAGCCTCGAGCCTCCGATGAGTACTCGCGCGCCCCGCATGCGTGCATCTTCGACCTGCGCCTCTACACTTCGCAACTGCCGCTCGTGGATCAGCGGCCCGACATCTGTCTGCGGATCAATGCCGTTGCCCACACGTAGTTGTTTGGCTTTTTGGACGCAAGCTTCGAGGAATGTGTCGTACAAACGGCGATGCACGTAGCAGCGCTCCACGGAGAGACAAGCTTGTCCGGCGTTCACGAATGCTCCCCAGACCGCCCCGCTGGATGCGACGTCCACATCAGCGTCTTCAAGAACAAGCATGGGATCTTTCCCGCCAAGTTCCAGCACTACGGGAAGTAATCGACCTGCCGCTGCCTGCGCAATGCGCTTGCCCGTCGCGACACTTCCAGTAAATATCACCTTATCGATTTCTCCGTTCAGCAGGGCAGATCCGGTGGCACCATCGCCGATAATGACCTGAAAAACATCCTGTGGCACACCGGCTTCATGCAGCAGTGACGCCAACAGCAAACTCGTCAGGGAAGTTAGTTCTGACGGTTTCAGCAGGACCGCGTTCCCGGTCACGAGCGCAGACACCGACTCCGTGGCGGGAATGGAAAACGGATAATTCCACGGCGAGATAATGCCGATCACGCCATATGGTTCGCGCAAGATGCGTCCAGCCTTGGTTTTCATGGCAAGATTGCCGTGCGGAACCGGCTGCTCGCGCAAGAAGGTAAACGCATTCTCGACGCAGAACCGTGCGGCATCCAAGACCACCAGAACTTCCGTGAGTAGAGCTTCTACCAGCGGCTTTCCAGCCTCAAGCGTGATCGACGTCGCAACTTCCGATTTCTTCTGGTAAAGCAGACGCTGAAACTCGCGCAGGACACTGACTCGCCGGCGAACGCCAATCTCGTGCCACGCCGGTTGGGCCACGCGAGCCCGGACCACGGCTGCATGAACCTCGGTATCGGTCGCGGCCTCGAATTCGCGCAGCGTCTTGCCGGTCGCCGGATTCACCGAAACCACTTTCCGGGTCGCGAGTTGAAGATCAGTGACCATGTTCCTAAAAAATTTACGCGGGCACAGCGCCACACGCGCGGCGAGAGCCTAGTATTCGACACTTACCAGATACAATCCGCTGGCCGGAGCTGTGGCTCCCGCGGCTGAGCGGTTTCGCGCTGCCAAAATCCCGGTTATGTCGTTCGGTTTTAATGTGCCCTTTCCGACCAGCACGAATGTCCCCACCAGATTCCGAACCATGTGGTGCAGGAAACCGCTGCCTCGAACGGTATAAACCAGTTCTTGCTTTTCGCTTCCAATATCCCAGGTCGAAGCGAAGATTTGCCGGATGTTTGAAACGATCCCGTGGCCCCGATCGGAAATAGTTTCATCCTTGCGACTGCGTTCTGAATCTACTGCTGCAAAGGAAGCGAAATCGTGTTCCCCGATCACCAGGCTGGCGGCTCTTTGCATTGCGTTCTCGTCCAGCGGAAAAGGATAGTGCCAAACATAGCGGGCCAGAAAGGGAGAACAGATGGCGCCACGATAGATGCGGTAACGGTAGGTTTTGGCCTGGGCGGATTTTCGCGCGTGAAATTCAAGCGGCGCGTCGGCCGACTCGATCACGCGGATAGAAGGCGGAAGAATATCGTTGAGTGCTTTCACCAGATTACGCGGGGGCATTGGCGATTCGGTGACCAACGTGACAACCTGGGCGAGAGCATGAACCCCAGCGTCGGTGCGCCCGGATGCTTGCGGCAAAACCTTTTCGCCGGTCACTCGTCCAATAGCCGAGGCGAGTGTGCCCTGGATTGTGGCGGCATCCGGCTGCACCTGCCATCCGGAGAATTCGGAGCCGTCGTAAGCCAGAACGAGTTTGAGGTTGCGCGTCATAGAAACACTTTGCAAGTCTTTGCAAATTTGATGCGGTCGGGCGAGCGGAAGCCTGATTCCCGAGTGTTGCGTCAGCTATACTATTGCATTCCACGTAGCGGTTTACGACGAAACGCAGCGGTCTTGTCCGAAGAACATATAAATTGAAACCTGGGCGGGCCGTTTTGCGTAATAACTCTTGACCTAGAGAAGCCTTTGTCGTCATCACGAGCGATTTATTAAGCATGGAGAGAAGCGAATGCCTTTGTCTGCTTTGAATTCCGCCAGTCGGGTCCTTACTGCCATAGTATTGGCCGGCGCACTGGTCACCAGCTGCTGGGCGCAAGACTCCGCCCAATCTTCAACAGGCTCGTCTCAGATACCTGAGTCCCGGACGGTGCAGGCCCCGCAGCCGCAGCAGTTCGTTATGAAAGATTATTCCAAGCCGACTTCGGCGTTTCCGAACGTAGCTAAGCCTTATATGCCGCAGCATGTGCCTCCGCCTGATCTCGTCAATACGCCGCGGATCCAGCAGCTCATGCGTGACGGGAAAATTATGCTTTCGATCGACGACGCAGTTGCCTTGGCGCTGGAGAACAATCTTGACATCGGTATCTCGCGTTATAACTTGAATATTGCCGATACAGATATTTTGCGCTCGAAGTCCGGAGCCAACAACTTCCTCGGAGCGAATTTCGGCGTAGTGCAAAATACGCCAGGGAGCGGTGTGGGCGGGCTTGGCGGAACGGTTGGTTCCGGTACGGGCGGCACCACCGCGGCTCCCGGCGGCATCGGGGCAGGAACCAATGGTTTGGTGAGCTCCACCCTCGGTCTGGGGTCGCCGATTACGAGCTTCGACCCGATAATTACGGGCACGCTCCAAGAGGACCACAACAATACCATATCGAGCAACGTGTTCACTGGAGCGCCCACGGTTGCGCAAAACACCGGAACCTACAACTTCGCGTACAACCAGGGCTTCCAATGGGGCACAAACATGTCGGTGGGATTCACCAACTCCCGCGTCACCACCAACAGTGTATTTAACACTTATAGTCCACAGATCAGCCCTGCGTTTCAGTTCAGACTGACGCAGCATTTGTTGCAGGGTTTTGGTTTTCTTCCCAACACCCGCTTGATCCGGTTGACCAAGAACAATCGCGAAATTTCCGATGTCGCGTTCCGGCTTCAGACGATTACCACCGTGGATCAGATCGAAAACATGTACTGGGACCTGGTGTTCGCCTACGAGAACGTGAGAGTGCAGCAGGAGTCGCTGGCTTTCGCGCAGAAGACACTCTCGGATACGCAGAAGCAAGTGCAGATCGGCAGTCTGGCTCCAATTGAGGTAGTTCGCGCCGAAAGCACGGTTGCATCCGATCAGCAGAGCTTGATTCAGGCCCAGAACAATCTGCAGCTACAGCAATTGTTGATGAAGAATGCGCTTAGCCGCACATTAGTCGATCCTGTGCTCGCAGATGCCGAAGTCATTCCGACCTCGACCATCGCCTTGCCGCAACAGGAACCAGTTACGCCAATCCAGGATTTGGTGAACGACGCGCTCGGTCATCGGCCGGAATTGGCTGAGTCGAGGATTGATCTGAGCAACCGTGAGATCAATAACAAAGCCATTCGTAATTCGATGTTGCCCACTCTCGACCTCTTCGCCTACTACGGCGGCTCAGGTTTGGCGGGCTCGCAAAACCCTGCCAACCTGTGCGCGAATCAGCCACCCGCAGAGCAGGCGGAAGGCTTCTGCTCTGGCTATAATCCGGTCCTGGGCACTACCATACCCACAGCCGCACCCGTTGGCTACACCTCCGCGTTGAATCAATTGGTCAACTCAACTGCGCCCGACAAAGGCGTAGGCCTCACACTAAACATTCCTATTCGTAATCGCAACGCCGACGCTCTGCAAGTGCGCGCAGAATTGGAATATCGTCAAGCGCAGATGCGCGAGCAACAGATCGAAAACCAGATTCGTATCGAGGTGCGAAGCGCGCAATTCAACCTGCTGCAGAACCGCGCTGCGGTCGTGGCTGCTCAGGCTGCCGTGGCGCTAGGACGTCAGTCTCTGGACGCGGAAACGAAGAAGTTAAACCTCGGTGCCTCCACCAGCACGCTGGTATTGCAGAACCAATCTGTTCTGGCGACGAATGAATCGAACCTGGTTTCGGCGATGGCCGCCTATGAAAAATCGCGTATAGAGATGGATCGCGCCACCGGCTTGCTATTGGATCATGCAGGGATTGTCATGGATGACGCCGAGCGCGGCCAGGTGACTCATATGCCGAATGTGCCTTATGCCGCGCCGCGTAAAGATGTCAAGTCGGTGATGGAAGCTCCTCAGCAACAGCCGCCGCAGAACTGACGCGGCCGTGTAGCTTTCGTGAAAACGGCGAGACCAGACGATGCCCGGAGTCTTCTGCTAGCTTTGCGCGTCGACAGCTCCTCGCGTTTCATGTCCGCGCGGGCCGCGCCTTTATAAATCTTTACAATTTCTGCCCGTCTACTTAGCCGCTTCCAAAGCTACTCTAAGTGTGTCCTCCAAAATTTAAGGACATCCAATCTCAATATTGCGCACTGTCGCAATATTTCATAAGAGAGTCTCTCGAAGAATAATTAAGGAGATAAAGAAATGCGTTTGTCTAGTTTGAATTCCGCCATGCGGCAATTGGTTGTGGTTTCGCTTGCCGGAACGCTGGCCCTTGGTGCGTGGGCACAAAACACGCAACCTGCTCAATCCGGATTGCCGCAAGCGCCCCAGCCCTTGCCGACTTCAGCGCCACAATCACAGCCGCACGCCCTGGTGGATTATTCAAAACCGCGCTCCCAGTTTCCCAACGTTATTGCCCCTTATAAACCAGGTTACGTGCCGCCGCCTGACCTGAGCAACACCGACCGCATTCAACAGTTGATGCGTGGCGGAAAGATTATGCTCTCGATGAACGACGCGGTTGCGCTGGCTCTCGAGAATAATCTTGATCTTGTGCTGGCGCGGTATAACCTGAACATCGCGGACGCGGACGTGTTGCGCGCCGAATCGGGTGCGAACATTCTTGGCGTGAATACGGGCATCGTGCAAAACACGCCCGGCGGTGGCGTAGGTGGCCTAAGTGGAATTGTCGGGTCGGGGACAGGGGGCACGAGCGTGGCCGCTGGTGGTGTGGGCACAGGTACAAACGGTTTGGTCAGCTCTACTCTGGGTATTGGCTCTCCGATCACCAGCTTCGATCCGGTATTGAACGGCACCCTTCAGATGGACCGGGACTTTGCCCAAGAGACCACCGTGCCCAATCTTTTGCCCATCGTTAACACCAATACGGGCACGGCCGATTTCAGCTATCTGCAGGGTTTTCATTGGGGCACAAACTTTGCGGTGGGATTCAACACTACGCATGTCACGACCAATGATCCCGCCTTCGCTTATTCTCCCAGCGTCAATTCTGGTTTACAGTTCAAGCTGACTCAGAACCTGCTGCAAGGGTTTGGCTTCGTACCCAACACGCGTTTCATTCGGATTGCGAAGAATAACCGCGAGATTTCCGATGTGGCCTTCCGGCTGCAAATCATCACCACCGTGGATCAGATCGAAAACCTGTACTGGGACTTGGTTTACGCATATGAGAACGTGAGAGTGCAACAGGAGGCGCTGACTTTCGCCGAGAGAACGCTCGCGGACAACAAGCAGCAGGTGCAATTTGGAACCTTGCCACCCATCCAGGTGGTGAGTGCGCAGAGCACCGTCTCCACCGACCAGCAGAATTTGATTCTGGCCCAAACCAATCTTGAGCTACAGGAATTGCTCATGAAGAATGCGCTCAGCCGCAGCCTTGAAGATCCTACGCTTGCGGAAGCCGATGTGATTCCGACATCCACCATGCAATTGCCCGAACAGGAGCCGGTTGTACCGGTGCAAGATCTGATCGGCGATGGTCTCGGTCATCGTGCGGAATTGGCCGAGTCGCGGATCGATCTGAATAGTCGCGAGATCAACAATAAAGCAGTTCGCAACGCCATGTTGCCGACGCTTCAGCTGTTCGCGTATTACGGCGGATCGGGCGTCGGTGGAAACGTGAATCCACTTGTACCCATTTGTACGACAGGCGGAACCATCGACTGTTTTAATCCTGGCAGCGCAACTCCTCCTTTCCGCAATGGAGGGCCGGTGAGTACCGCAAACACTTTGAGTCAGCTCGTGAACGGGGCCGCGTCCGACAAGGGGATTGGCCTGACCCTTAGCATTCCGATTCGCAATCGGCAGGCGCAAGCCGACCAGGTGCGCGCCGAGTTGGAATATCGGCAGGCGCAGGTGCGCCTGCAGCAACTCCAGAATCAAGTCCGCATCGAAGTGCGTAACGCACAGTTCGCGCTCCAGCAGAATCGAGCTAGCGTGCAAGCTGCGCAGGCTGCGGTAGACTTCGCGCGGGAGACCCTGGACGCCGAGCAGCAGAAGTTGAAGGCCGGAGTCTCCAACCCAACGGCCGTGTTGCAGGACCAGTCGGGCTTCACCGCTGCGGAGTCCAACCTGGTTTCCGCTAAGGCAGCCTACGAAAAGGCGCGAGTCGAGTTGGACCGCGCTACCGGCCTTCTGCTCGACCATACCGGCATCGTTATGGCTGACGCTGAACGCGGCGAGGTGACTCATATGCCCGATGTTCCCTACGTCGCTCCGCGGCAGGATGTGCAACCCGGCGCAGCCCCGCAACCGCAGCCGCCGGGTTATTGATTGAGTTTCGGCCCTGTCACTTGGCATCACGCGGCACGGCCGGCAGCTTTCTACTTTTAGAACTTCGATGTATTCTTCCACGCGTGACGCTGTCCGTCGTTTTGATCACGCAGAACGAAGAACGCAATCTTCATCGCACGCTAGAGGGCGTGCTGCCGTTAGTAAGCGACGGCAAGGGGGAAATTATTGTAGTAGATTCAGGCTCGACCGATCGCACGGTCGAGGTCGCGCAATCTTTTGGTGCGAGGGTCTTTGTCGAAAAGTGGAAAGGCTTTGCCGCGCAGAAAAATTCGGCGATGGAAAAATCTTCGATGGATTGGGTGTTGCAGTTGGATGCCGACGAGGTACCGGAGCCAGAACTTGTCGCCGAAATCGAGGTCGCGCAAAAGGAAGACTCTGCTTGGAACGGTTTCTGGATTCCGCGCAAGAACTTCTTCCTCGGCCGCTGGATCAAGCATGGTGGGTTCTATCCCGATCCTAAATTGCGCTTGATTCGCCGCGGCGCAGGGCGATTTGAAGAATACGGCGCGCATCCCACGATAAAGATTGACGGCCCGACCGGAAGGCTTTCCCACGCATTAATTCATAATGCCTATCCCACGCTGCGCGGCTACATCGACCACATGAACAGCTATTCTTCGATGGGCGCCGAGGTCGCGGTGGCCAGAGGTCATCGCCGATTCAGCGTTAGCAATATCTTGATTCGCCCCGTGCTGACTTTCATTTACAACTATTTCATCCGGCTCGGCTTTCTCGACGGACGCGAAGGATTGCTGCTGCATCTCTATCATTCGGCGTACGTCTCGTGGAAATATTCCAAAGCCTGGGAACTCTCGCGCCCAAACGTTGAAAGCAAAGTTTCTACAAATTGACTCTTTTGTAGAGACACAGCTCGCTATGTCTCACGCCTTGCGGACGAGGCCCTACCCGCCTATCATCGAAGCTAGACGGAGTATCCATGGCTGACAAGAAACCTTCCAAGCCGCAAGTCGTAGAGAGTCCGATTGCCGATGTCTTTGAGGGGCGCAATCCCTCCGACGCGGAGAAACAGTGGGCCGAGAAGACCCTGGCTCCGACCCTGGAGAAATCTCCCGAGCGGCCGATCGGCGCGCCCACGGGGACGAATCTTGACGAGAACGGACACGCGCGTTTTTCGACGATTTCAGATATTCCCGTCCGCCGCCTATACACTCAGGCCGATCTGCCCAAGGACTGGAACTATGATCAGTATCTCGGCTATCCGGGCCAACCGCCTTATACGCGCGGCATTCACGCCACTGGGTATCG
>JBEKGG010000144.1:0-10695 GCA_050012915.1 Terriglobales bacterium
ATTTTCTGGCCGGTCGGCGAGGCATAGAAGGTGCTCATGGCGTCGATGTCACTCTTTGAAAAATGCTTTTGGTAAATGGGGATCATGTCGTCGAGCATGGCGTCCATGGGCATGTCCTTCATGGTTTCCGCAATCATTTGGTCGGCGCGGGCGATTTTTTCAGGAGAAGTCTGCGGGTAACGTTTCTTCAGAGTCTCGTGGATCATGGCCGTCTGTTGCTTCATCATGGCGTCCATCACCTGCCGCATTTGCTGATGAATCTGCATCACCTCGAAAAGATGCTGAATGTCTTCCTTGGTGGCGGGGGCGTCGCCAGGCGCGGGCACAGGCTGTTGGGCGAACGAGGCAGATACCAGTAAGATGAGCGCAAGAGAAAGACGAAGATGTTTCATAAGTTTCTTAGAAAAGCCTACCAGATCAATTCGACAGGATAACGCTCAAAGTGCGGATCAGAAGTGACCAGCGGAAGTTTTTCCACAATACTCTGCGCGATCAGGACCCGATCGAAGGGGTCGCGGTGGTGCATTTCGAGGCTCTCGATTCGCAGCACGTGCTCCAAGGTGACTGGCAGGATCTGGACTCCGTTCGCGGCCAGGCGCGAAGTGACGAACGGCCCGGTTGGACGTGGCAGGGAGAGCTTACCTATCTGTACCTTGGTTAGGATCTCCCACACACTGGCAACGCTGAACCAGGTTTGCGCCGAAGGCAGCAGCAAGCGCACTCGCTCGGACAGCCTTGATTCTTGACCGATCCCCCAAAGGAACGTGTGCGTGTCGAGAAGGACTCTCACTTATAGAAGAGATCCTCGATTTCCTTCGGCAGGGGATCGTTGAAGTCGTCGGGAACAACGAATTCTCCCTTCGCCGAGCCAAGCTTAAACTGACGAGCACCTGGGACCACCGGGACGAGCTTCGCCACCGGCTTTCCAGCCTTGGCGATAATGACCTCTTCGCCCATCGCCACGCGCTCTAGCAGTCGCGACAGGTGGGTCTTAGCCTCGTGGATATTGACTTCCATCAAACTAGTATAGCTAAGTCATGGACTAAGTCAATGTCGATCCTTCCTACGATCAGCCCTTGTAGTTCAACGCCCTCAACCCCAGAAATCTCGCCGCGCCTCCCAACTCTTCTTCAATCCGCAGCAGTTGGTTGTATTTTGCGATGCGGTCTGTTCTTGACGCTGAGCCGGTTTTGATTTGACCTGCTCCGGTCGCTACCGCCAAGTCAGCGATGAACGTGTCTTCGCTCTCGCCTGAGCGGTGCGAGATTACTGAGGTGTATCCGTTGCGGCGGCCGAGGTCGATGGCGTCCAGAGTTTCGCTGACCGTGCCAATCTGGTTTAGCTTGATCAGAATCGAATTGGCAATCCCCTTCTTGATGCCTTCGCCGAAAATCTGAATGTTGGTAACAAAAATGTCGTCGCCCACAAGCTGAATCTTGTTGCCGAGTTCTTTCGTAAGGTTCTGCCAACCGTCCCAGTCTTCTTCAGATAAGCCATCTTCGAGCGAAACAATCGGATAATCTTTGACCCACTTCGCCCAGTAGCGAATCATTTCATCAGAAGTCTTTTCTGACTTGTCGGACTTTTTGAAAATGTATTTGCCATCTTTGTAGAACTCGCTGGCGGCGGGATCAAGCGCGATGGCGATCTGTTCTCCGGGCTTGTACCCGGCTTGCTGAATGGCTTCGAGCACGACTTCAATGGCTTCGACATTCGATTTAACCGAGGGCGCGAATCCGCCTTCGTCGCCGACCGCGGTGTTGTAGCCGCGCTTTTTCAGCACGCCCTTCAGCGTATGAAAAACTTCGACGCCCCAGCGCAAAGCTTCGGAGAACGATTTCGCTCCCACCGGCATGACCATGAATTCCTGAAAGTCGACGTTGTTGTCGGCGTGCGCGCCGCCATTGAGGATATTCATCATGGGCACAGGCAGCGTGTTAGCGGGGCCGCCCAGGTATCGGTAAAGAGGCAGCGCAAAAAAAGACGCGGCAGCCCGGGCCGCAGCCATGGAAACCGCGAGGATGGCGTTCGCGCCCAGACGGCTTTTATTCGGCGTGCCGTCGAGTTCGATCATTGTTTGATCGAGCGCTCGCTGGTCGGCCGCGTCGAAGTCATCCAAGGCGTCGGCGATCTCACCATTCACGTTCGCAACGGCTTTTAACACGCCTTTGCCCAGATAGCGCTGCTTGTCGCCGTCGCGTAGCTCGACGGCTTCGTGTTCGCCCGTCGAGGCGCCACTGGGCACAATGGCGCGTCCGTGAGAGCCGTCGCCCAGGATGACTTCAGCTTCAACCGTAGGATTGCCGCGTGAATCAAGAACTTCGCGGGCATGGATGTGAGCGATATTCGTAGAAGGCATGAGTGCGTCCTTTTTAAGATGGGTTCAATGAGACTCGCGATTATAAATCACCAGGGCCGACTCGCTCTGTGATGCACGACTCATCGCGGCACGCCCGTGGCATGATCGATGTCTCTCATCACTTCCGCGGGCGAGAGCCCCCCCGCCGCGCCACAAAACCGTGTCTCTGCTGGTTCCCTTTTCGATTCCCTTCTTGTTCCGCATTCGAAGCTACCTTAGAGTCGATTCCAGATGCAGAATCGCACCGAAACGCTGGGCATCGGGTCGCGCGCTCCCGATTTCTCGCTCACTGCGGCAAATCGCGACGGAATCTTTTCGCTTTCGCGTCTGCGGGCGGATGGCCCGGCAGTTCTGGAATTTTTGCGCGGCACCTGGTGACCGAACTGCGTCAAACGCATGGCCCAGTTTGAGCCATTACAAAACGAACTCGAACGGGCTGGGGCGAAAGTGGTTTTTATTGCCGCGGAGAAGCGCGACGGCATGTTCAAGCCGGTGAAGTTTCTGGAAAAGCATCCGGTCGCGTTTCCGTTTCTGCTCGACGAAGACCGCACCGTGACCAAGGCATACGGTCTTTATCACCGGTTCGCAACAGATGCGATCAACATCGCGCATCCGGCTACGCTGATCATCGACAGAAACGGAACGGTGCGATACATCTATCGCGGCGACAGTCAGACGGATCGAGCGCCGATCGAGCAGGTTATGGAGGCGGTTAAGAAGGTGAAGACCTCCAGTTGAGATTGCCGAACAGCAAAAGATTTAAGTCCTACAAAACTTGATTCACTCAGGAGGCAAATTGAAAAAGCTTGTACTTGTAAGCATATTCCTGCTGGCCGTGGCTGCGATGGGAGAGGACATCTCACTCCCTGCGGGCACATCGATGAAAGTGAAACTCGAAACCGCGCTGACCACATCGAGCAAAACGGGAGACCCTTTTTCCGGCCGAGTCACCGAAGCAGTGACGCTCGATGGAAAGCCGGTCATTCCAATTGGCGCCACCGTGCAGGGACGCGTGGTTAAAGCCACTGAGCCCCGCCGCATTCAGGGCAAGCCTACGATTGCTATTTTCCCCGAGACCGTGGTCTTGCCGAGCGGCGAGCACTACGTGCTCAATGCGACCCTCGTGGATACCAGCTTGCGCAATGGCACCGACGTCAACGATGAAGGCCAGTTCAAAGGCAAGGGCTACGAGGGCGATGATCTAATTCAAGCTGGCATCGGAACCGGCGCCGGTATGCTGATAGGTGGGTTGATCGGGGGAGGCAAAGGGGTTCTGATCGGCGGCGCTGTAGGCGCAACCGTGAGTGCGGTGCGATGGTTGGGCAAGAAAAATTCGGCTACGCTGCCTGCGGGTACAGAGATGGTGATGGAATTAAGCCGTCCGCTGGCGATGACTTCAGCAACTCCGGGACAATAAGCAATCTCTGTTCCGCCTTCAGCCGGAAGCTTTTGCTTCCGGCTTCTCTTCTGATTGCGTCTCGCGGGATTTCAAAAACTCGGACAGCCTTGCTCGGTCTTCCTGCGCCATGTGCAGAAACTCGATGCCGTTTCCGAATTGCGGATGGTGGGTTACGACCAGCGCTTTGGTTGGCAAGCGCGCTTCTTCGACCCACAGGACAAGATCTACCCTCGTTGCCACAGCCAGCGTGAAGCTCATCTCGACGTAACATCCGAAAAGACTGAGATCGGCAGTCTCGGCGCGGCTGGCAACGGCTGCGCCTTCTGGTTTGAATTCAATCGGAATCGCAACCCTGGTGCGGGGAGATCTTCTTCGCTCCTTCTGGGATATTTCCTGAGGCTGATCGGTCATGGCTGTGTCTCCTTTCCATACCAGGACGCCTCCAGTTGCAATGGTGCCTGTTATCGGCTGGAAAGAAAAGTACGATCTGCGAGACTCGATGTTGATTGTCTTTGCTCTGGACTTTGCGTTAGCGAACGGATGTCGGCGGACTGAGTGGCGGGAAATCTAAAGCGCTAACGAGGCCAGATCTTCTTCGCTGAGCAGGCGAAGCTCAATCCATCCTTCGAGCGGGAGCGCGTCGACCGGCAAACGGTTCTGCCACACACTAAAGCGCAGGCGCAGTATGGTCGCCACCGGAGTCGTTGCTTTTCCTCCCGCGCCGACTGAAGCTGAGGACACAGGTTTAGCCAGCAGCCACGCCAGCGGAAGCTTGAACTCGAAGTTTCGCCGCAACGCTATTTTGACGTCTTCCGAGAGCCCATCGGATGCCGCGAGAGGTTTTTCGCCACCAGGAAAACCAACCTGCCATGATCGCACCTGCCCTGCTTCGACACGCACATCCACTCGCAGCGCGCGCCGTGGCCGCGGGTCGTCCGAAGCCCAGGATTCAAGATTGATTACGAGATCGAAATCAGTTTCAGGAGGCTTGCCCACAAAATCGAGACGTCCGTAGATATTGTCCTCATCGATTCCCGAGTACACGCTGTCCACTAAAAACTGCTTGCCGTGCATGGCCCCGGCGCGTTGATCGGCGGTATGGATCGCGGCTCCCATCCACTCGAAATAGCGCACCATGTCACCGGTGATGTGAGGATGAATGTAGTGAGTCTGCGGCGTAAACTGCGGCCTTGAATCCACGCCGCTGATCGGCTGCGCAAGATAGTCGGGCGGGGTCGCGCCCAAGGCTTGATACACATTGGAAAGATGCTTACGGTAGAGTTCGTCGAATTCGCGGTCGTTGGCCGAATGATGCTCGGGGCCGTACCACCAATTCCAATCGCTGCCTTCGGCAATAAACAGTTCTTCGAGAGCCAGTTTGCGTTGCGCCTCACTGGCCCGAGCTGCATTCGCAGCATAGAACGCGCGGGCGTGGTAAAGATAATCCCACGAGCGATTGTCCTCGGGAGCGCCAATCCAAACGTTGAAGTTCGCGTTGATCCACGAGCCCGGAACTAGAGAGGTAAGCTTGCCAAAGTCACGATGCCGCGCGATCGCCTCGGACACAGTTACCGCCTCGATGCCGGCTTCGCGTTGCAGGGTGTCGTAGAAACGGCGCAGGAATTCACGCCCCGACCGGGGATAATATTCCCAGGCATTCTCGCCGTCGAGAATGACCGACACCACAGCATCTCGCCCTTGATTGAGAACCGGTTGGGCGGCTTGCTTAATGTTGTGGATAAGATGATTCGCAGCGTCCTGCGCCGGCATGCCCGAGTATACGAATCCCACCAGATCGGAGATGGTGTGGTCGCGGAAGATCAGATGCATTTGCGTCGATCCGCTCTCGAAGCGATGGATGTTGTACAGCTTTTCTGCGCTGTCGCCGGAAAGACGTCCTTCGCCATCGCGTCCAAAGTCGATGCCGAGACTCCGTCCCAGAACGCCTTCATCCGTGGCCATCCACTTCACACCCAGCTGTTGCGCAATGGCCAAAACTTCTTCCGACACGCTACCCTCGGACGGCCACACGCCCACTGGCTTCACGCCGAAGACTTGCTGATGCAGATCCAGCCCACGCTGGAGTTGTTCGCGCGCATCTTCCGGATGAAGAAAACGGTTCTGCGGCAAGGGCAATCCCGGCGTCGAAACCGCGCCCATATTTGTATCGCAAACCAGCGGCAAGATGGGATGATAAAAAGGCGAAGTCGAGATTTCGATTCTTCCCTGCTGCGCCGCCGTGGCATGCGCCGGCAACACTTCGCCAACTAAGGCACGCTGTCGAGCAATCACCAGCGCCTGATCTTCGAGCGAAAATCCGCGAGCTTTTTTAATCAGCACGGCGATGTCCGGCTCATCGAGAAAGAACTCATCAAACCATGCGATTTGCGACAGCACTTGCAGATCGGTGAAGTCTTGCGCCTGAAAGTATTTCTCCGCTCGTTCGGCGGAATCGCCGGCGGCACGAAAACGCTCCCAAAGTTCGTGGTATCTCGGATAGCGGCCGATCATGTGTACCGGATTTGCCTGGAACAGGTATTGCAGAGCGAATCGGCGGTCGCTGGAAGTGAGGTCTTTCGCCGGCAGCGCCGCAACCTTCAGGAACGGGTCGTGCGCCGTCCCGGCCACGTAGTCCTGGATTTGCGTGATCAGCGACGGAACAAGATTAAACGTCTGGTGGACATTGGGAAATTCGTCCAGCAGCTTGACCATGCCGTAGTAATCTTTGAGGGCGTGCAAGCGAACCCAGGGCAGACGGTACTCGCCCGTTACCAAATCTTTATAGTAGGGCTGATGCTGGTGCCAGAGAATAATGACGCGCAGTACAGACATTGAATGTAGTGAGGACTCGCAGAACTTAGAGCCCTGCCAGAAGTCTAGCATGCGTGCATGGGGTTTCTGACGGCTGGCACCAAAGTCGCGACCCCAGAATCCGTTCTGGGCCGATCGTCTCCCCGAACTCTGCGGCGGTTCTCAGCGACCTCTGCGTTTTAAGATGTTGTGGTTTTTGCGAAACAAAGTCTTAAATCGCTGAGAACTCCCGCAAAGTTCGCGGAGACAACTTTACTGAGACGCTTACGAACGCCTTTTCCTTTCAACCGTTTCATTCCGGTACACTAGCTAGGCTCGGCTAACCCCGATCGCTAATGGCGAATCCAACACTGGCTCCGAGGTCGCGCTGAAAATGGGACTTTTGACCGAGCAGGATCTTTATCTTTTCAATCAGGGACGCCATTACCGCGCCTACCAGAAGTTGGGCTCCCACCTCACTTCTGTCGGCGACAAGTCGGGCGTCAGTTTTGGCGTATGGGCTCCGAACGCGCGCGAAGTATCTGTCATTGGTAGCTTTAATGGATGGAATCCCGGCTCTAATCCGCTGCAGCTTCGTGGTAGCTCCGGCATTTGGGAGGGTTTCATCCCTGGAGTATCCAACGGTTCGGTTTACAAGTTTCATATCGTTTCACGGCACAACGGATTCGTAGTCGACAAGGCCGACCCATTCGGATTCCTGCACGAACAACCACCCCGCACTGCTTCGGTAGTGTGGGACCTGGATTACCAGTGGGCTGACCACGACTGGATGCAAAATCGTCTGGGCAGAAATTCTCTGCATGCGCCGATTTCCATTTACGAGGTCCATCTCGGTTCATGGATGCGGGGAGAACAAAACCGTCCCTTAACCTATCGTGAAATGGCGCCTCGCCTCGCTGACTACGCGCAACACATGCACTTCACCCACGTTGAACTTCTGCCGGTGATGGAGCATCCGTTCTACGGTTCCTGGGGATATCAGACCACCGGATATTTCGCTCCGACCGCACGCTATGGCACGCCGCAGGATTTCATGTATTTGATCGATTGCCTGCATCAGCGCGGAATTGCCGTGATTCTCGACTGGGTGCCATCGCACTTCCCCACTGACGAGCACGGGCTCGCCTACTTTGATGGCACGCATCTTTTCGAGCATTCCGACGCGCGGCAGGGGTTTCATCCGGACTGGAAGACGCTCATCTTCAACTACGGACGCGACGAAGTCCGCAGTTTTCTGCTTTCGAGTGCAATGTTCTGGCTCGACAAGTATCACGCAGACGGCCTGCGCGTCGATGCAGTCGCGTCCATGCTTTATCTCGATTACTCGCGCAAAGAAGGCGAGTGGCTCCCCAATAAATACGGAGGACGCGAGAATCTCGAAGCGATTAACTTCCTGCGCCAATTCAATGAGGAAGCTTACAAAGAATATCCCGCCATCCAGACCTTTGCCGAAGAGTCCACATCCTGGCCGATGGTCTCGCGACCCATTTATCTCGGCGGCCTGGGCTTCGGTTTCAAATGGGATATGGGCTGGATGCACGACACACTGCAGTATTTCGCCCACGATCCCATTCACCGCAAATTCCATCACAACCAGTTGACTTTCCGCATGCTCTACAGCTTCACGGAAAATTTCGTGCTCCCCCTCTCGCACGATGAAGTTGTCCACGGCAAAGGCTCCCTTATCGGAAAAATGCCTGGCGACGAATGGCAAAGGTTCGCCAATCTGCGATTGCTCTTCGGCTATATGTACGCGCAGCCAGGAAAAAAGCTTTTGTTCATGGGAGACGAATTCGGACAAGTACGCGAGTGGACCCATGACGGCAGTCTGGAATGGAACATCTTGCAGTATCCGGTTCATCATGGACTGCAGAGTTGGGTCGAGCAATTGAATCGGATTTATGCCGATGAGCCTGCCTTGCACGACTTCGACACCGATCCGAGGGGGTTCGAATGGATCGACTGCAACGACAACGCCGCCAGCACAATATCGCTGTTGCGTAAGAGCCGGTCGCCCCACCAAAACATCGTCGTGGTCTGCAACTTCACGCCGATCCCGCGGCTCAACTATCGCCTTGGGGTTCCAAGCGGAGGGTTCTGGCGTGAGATCTTAAACAGCGATGCCAAAGAATATGGAGGCAGCGGCATGGGAAATTTAGGCGGAGTCGTAGCTCAGGAAGAGCCGGTGCATGGACGTCCGTACTCGCTGAACTTGACCTTGCCGCCGCTGGCTGCGGTCTTTCTTAAAGCCGACTAATCGGCATCTCGCCGACGCCTCGGCACTATTCACGCGACTATTTAATGAAAGAATGTCACAGAACGTGACAACGTTACGCCGCCAGCAGGAGTTGCAGCCGATCGAGAATGTGCCGTAATGGAACGCCTTTTCCCAACGCGGCATCGACGAACGGAACCATCTGTTCCAGGTCGGGATGCGATCCCGAGATCATAATAACCGGCAGAGTCGGATGCCGTTGCTTGAGCCAAGTAGCTAGCTCCAAACCATTCATTCCAGGCATTTCGTAGTCCAGAATGACAGCGTCGATCTCCTTTTCTTTAGACTCATACACGTGAAGTGCGTGCCGACCGCTGCTGGCGGCGATGACTTGGTAGCCGTTTTGGCCCAGCAACGCTCCGTAGAGTTCGCGAATCCCCGCGTCGTCGTCCACGCACATCACGGTAAGAGCTTTCATTGGGAGGACTGCCCTTTCTCGCTCGCCTAAGAGGGGGTCTAGGCGAGGCTATTGCCAATCGGGTAAGCACGTTCAATGCCAGGCTTCCCTGCACTTATTCTCATCTTTGGGATTTTTCGACGGCAAGGAAGAGAGCCGTCACTCGAGGCGTCAGGCTGGGTAAATGTCGGTCATCGCGGCATCCGGCCGTGGAGCAGCCGCTTTACGTCACGTTTGCCGTGTAGGACGGCGGCAATCTCAACTGTCGCCCCTCGCCGGTAAATGATCATGTACTGATACACGGTGAAGAAAAGCACATCCAGGCTGGTGAGATCGGGACGCCTATGACCTTTACCGGGAGCCTCGGCCAAACCCTCGAAGGCGTCCACCAGTTCGCCCTCAATCCGGTTGGCGACCGCCAGCCCCGCCTCTCCGAGCAGGTAACGCCAGATCTGTTTGAGATCGTCTTCGGCGTCCGGCGCAACAACGTAGGAACTCACGATTCAGAGCGGTCCTCCAGCCACGCCGCCTTGTCAGCTTCAAGACGCTTACGCAGCCTGTCTCCCGATATGCCCTCGCCCCGGTCGAGTTGGGCGAGGCCGCGCTGGATTTTAGCGTTGATCGCCGCTTTGTTTTCCTGCAGCCAGGCCTCGCGCTCGCCTTGTATTTCCAGGGCGTCGAACAGCACGTCTTCCACGTTCTCGAACCCTCCGCTGCGCAGACGCTGCTGAATAAGCGCTTCGATTTCGGGACGTTTTATTTCGATGGTCACGGTTAGCCTGCTCTCCTTCAAGCTACCGCCAAGCAGAGCTTCGGTCAACCGGAATACGCATAACTGAAAAGCCGATGGCGGGTGCACCATTCAAGCCCGGAAGATGGCTTGAACGGGGTCGCCCGCCATCCACAATCGCCAGATCGGCAGCAACTGATTCCTCAGGCTATAATTGCGCCCACACATGGCTCTTACTGCGGGCGACAAACTCGGGCCGTACGAAGTCCAATCGCTGCTGGGCGCGGGCGGAATGGGAGAGGTTTATCGCGCTCGCGATACCCGCCTTGATCGCCTCGTGGCCGTGAAGGTTCTGGCCTCGCATCTTTCTTCTTCCCCAGAATTGAAGCAGCGCATGGAGCGCGAGGCGCGAGCCATTTCTTCGCTCAACCATCCTCACATCTGCCAGCTCTACGATATCGGTTCGCACGACGGCACCGATTTTCTGGTGATGGAGTTTCTGGAAGGGGAAACTCTCGCCGACAAACTCCGTAATGGTGGGTTGCCGTTGGCCGAAGTTTTCAGGATTGGGATTGACGTCGCGGAAGCGCTGGCGATTGCGCACCGCAGCGGCATTGTGCATCGCGATTTGAAGCCAGGGAACATCATGCTGACAGCGGGCGGTGCGAAGCTGATGGACTTTGGCCTAGCGAAACCGCAGGGAGCACAATCTACAGTGTCGGGA
>JBEKGG010000145.1:0-17509 GCA_050012915.1 Terriglobales bacterium
TCCGGTCTGACCTTCGAAATCATTTTCTTCGCAATTCCGCGCCGCCCTATACCACTCTGCCACGTCAGGCCGACGCTTTAGGCCACCGCGTTTAAGTGGCGAGAGCGTCACTCAGTGTGCGCGCTGAGGGATGCTGCAACAAATCGTTCGCCATCCGAACCAAGCACGTGAACAACACGCTCAATAACCTGTTGTCGCCAGGGCCGGGATGCGCGAAGCCCTCCACGCTTTCGGACGATTCGACAGTTGCAACCGCTCGCGTCCCACTCCGCTTTCCCAAACCAAAACTACTCAAAATCGTTGCAGGTATGTACTCTGAAGGGCGGCCATCGTCAACTGCATTCCGCCCTTTGCAGGCTCTTTGTTTTCAGAAACATACTTTCCCTCCACAGGGCAGTGCACCGTTTTAGGTGCATACCGACTGCCCACTAAAGAGCGCCATTGCGTAAGCGCGCACTAACAGCCACAGACTCGGCATCCCAATCAAAACCTGGCCTCGGGACGAGTTTTCCAGTTGTGAAAAACTAAGCCGAAATCAATCGTGGTAAGCCTTTCGACCGGTTCTGCGATGCCAGTGACTCCTGGTCATCTTCGTCGATTCGGGAATAGCCACGCTGGACGATGGGATGTAACGAAGGTGAAATCTCCGTGGGCAAAACAGGCGGAATCGCCGCAGGTACCGGTTCGCGCCATTGCGAACCGCCGTGTGCGGCAACATAGAGCGCCAATTCGAGGCGGCTCCAGACACCCAGCTTGTCGAAAGTATTGCGCAAATAATTCTTGATGACTTGCTCGGTGGTGCCGATTACGCTGGCAATTTGGCGATTAGTCTGGCCATCCCAGACCAGCATCGCAACTTGAACTTCCTTGGCAGTTAAACGATCACATGGTTGCATGAGACTCCCTTTGCTCTCTCTGGAAAACAGCGGTAGCGAGCTTTACGCGCTTGCGGCCATCTTTGATCCCGGCACGCAGAAACAGCGTGCGCAGATGTTGCTTCACCGTCCGGGGGCTGATGTTCAGTTGCTCCGCGATTTCCTTGTTGCTGCATCCTTCCACCAGGAACTTCAGTACCTGTTCATCGCGTTGTGTGATTTTGATGTCGCTTAAATCCAACATGAATTTTCCTTTCTTGCCGCTTTAGTCGTTCATCCTTCACTGTTGTCCTTGGCCCCTGCCTTGCGACCAACGACCGCCGGAGAAAATCCTCTGCCTGCTGCCTTCGATTGCTTCAACCTCAAACACTAAACAGGAAAGCAACTTGTTCGCCAAACTTTCGCCCTCCCGCACGCCGGGATAAAGACCTTTGCCTGCCACATTTTCCCCAACGTGACAGCGAATTCTAATGATTCAGGAAGACCCAACACGGGAGAAGCAGTACGGAAACGGGACCCGTATCCGGAATCCAATACGAGCCGCCGGCAATCGCTTCGCTCGCGTGCTCTCCGAATAGACCGGAATCCGAGAGCTTGAAGTTGCACTCCGCTTGATTCTTGCCGCAGCACTTTCATCGACGTCGAATGTATTTATCGCACTGCCAATGGCAACCAACAGAATTTTGAGCTCGACCCGAATCCGAAATCTCCCACGCTCGAATTCTCGGCTGAACCTGCGGGCACCAATGCTCAAACCTCTGGCGATCGCGGCAATCGCTGGAATCCTGTTCTCAATAACGCTGCGGTTCGCGTATCACGCTACCAAGCATGAATTAATGAATTAACCAATCAAAGATGAATCAATAATGAAGAGTTAAGCGCCCTCGCAAGCTTGCCTTCTTACGCCGCAGTGGCCCACCCCAAGCACGAGTGCGCCGTGATAGTGCAACATATTGCACATCTCTTCGATTATTGAGGGGTCCTGAAATTTATCGCCCGCAGCTTTCCATGCAGCTTCCTCTCCGCATCCAAGGGGGTCGCCCGTGCCGAATCATAATCGCAAGAAGGGCAAGCACTTGCGTGTATCGACTGAGCTCTGGTCGAGGCCCGGCACGGCTGCTAGAATCAGGGGGCCTGCGGGATTGAGCTTGGCATTGTGGACGCGGAATTGCATCAGCCATGGCAGAGTTGCACAAGCCCGGAACGCGTGAGTACTTGGAGCAAACCATCATAAGCGAACGGGAAAAACCGGCGCTGGATGAAACCACATTCCAGCAGCTGCTCGAAGCTGCTCATGTGCTGCAGGAGCAAAAAGCTTTCGAGGTTAAGTCCCGCCCCATACCGGATCCTGCGGAAGCCCTGGCTGAAATCGTACAAACCCAGGAGTTCCTCCGCTCGCAAGCCATCGATTTGCAAGTGGCAGCGAACCTGATCGTGGAGAAGTTGCAGAAGATCACGCACGCCAGCGGAGTCGCAGTCGCAGTGGTGCGGGAGGATCGCTTAGAGTACTTAGCCGCCAGCGGAGATGCCCCAAATCTCGCGGGAACCAGCGTGCCACTCAACTCGATTCTCTCTGCCGACGGCCAGCTTGCCACCGAGTTCAGCCGAGAGCATCCCGACAAACATTCGATCGCGTTGCCGCTTCATCGCGAGGGCAATCTAGCCGGCCTGCTGGAGGTTCGATTCGCAGATCCCGATTCCATTCAAGACCCCGAAATGCGAAGTTGCCAACTTATGGCAGGATTGATGACCGAGGCAATCACCCGGGCTGCGGACCGGGAATGGAGACAGACCCTCGCCGCCGAACGCGCCGCTATGCTCGAAGCGCTCGAACGAATCAAACCGCAGCTTGAGCGCCTTGCAGTGGAACCGGCCCGAAACGCTAAACCCGCACACGAATTTGTCGAACCGCACGAGGAAGCCTTCAACCCGATACACGAGACTGCAGAACGGCCGAGCCAAATCCCTCTCAGTGAGTCCAGCGCCAAAGCTGGCCGTGAGACAGTTTGTCCGCAATGCGGATATCAGTTTGGAGAACATGAGCTATTCTGCGGCCGATGCGGGACGGCGCGACCCGCGGGGACTTCGCCGTCCGGCGACTTGCAAAGCAAATGGGCATCGATGTGGCATTTGCAACAGGCGGCGGAAAATAAGCAGCACGAAGAAACGGAAGCAGCTCCCGAAGAAAACGAACTCAGCTT
The DNA here is from genome assembly GCA_050012915.1 of Terriglobales bacterium. Lineage (GTDB taxonomy): Bacteria > Acidobacteriota > Terriglobia > Terriglobales > Acidobacteriaceae > JABDBE01. The sequence continues at coordinate 3,077 of JBEKGG010000145.1, forward strand.
GCCGGCGTTCGATGAGGATCAGCTGTCTCACGAAGCATCCTCCGAACTTGCTCCCGAGCTTCAAGAAATAATGGCGCAGTATTCGGACGGATCGCGCGAAGCACATGCGGTACCAGAAGCCGACTCTCCGTCAGTGATCGATGGAGAAGTCGCGGAAGAAGCCCTGGTCCCGGCGGTTGTCGAGCCCGGTAAAATGCAATCTCCGTGGGCCTCAGCCACCAAGGCGAATCGATGGCTGGAATCTCTAAATCCGAAATCGCCCGGCGGAATCTGGCTCGCCAAACACCGCGCCGATCTTTATGTTGGAGGAGCCCTGCTTCTGCTCCTGATCGTACTCTCAGGATGGGGCATGCGTCCGGCTGAAAACCACGCGCAATCGAAGGCCCCGGCTCAGCCGAGTCTCACGCTCTTTGAAAAGATGCTGATCAATCTGGGATTGGCCGAGCCGCCCCCGGCCCCAGTTTATCTCGGCAATCCGAACGCTCCGGTATGGGTCGACCTGCACACCGCGCTTTACTATTGCTCCGACTCAGACCTCTACGGAAAAACACAACGCGGGAAGTTTACGACGCAGCGCGACGCGCAGCTCGATCAGTTTGAACCGGCAGCTCGAAAAAACTGCGATTGATTTCTCATCACAGTCTCGTAGTCAAGATTTTCCGCAAGCAACGCCGTCTGCAGTTGACCAGCCGGTTGACGATGCTCTCGGCCGCATAGTGGACTACGCACATTTTCAGTTTTTGAAGCGGGATCAAGCTTGGACTAACGACTCGTGCCGGCGCGCCTCGTACCACAAAGCCAGCTCAACCCGATTCCACAGTCCAAGTTTGTCATAGATAACGCGAAGATAATTCTTTACGACATGCTCAGTGGTGCCGATGGCTTCTGCAACTTCACTGTTCTTGAGTCCTTGGGCGACAAGCTCGATGACCCGCCGTTCCCGTTCGTTAGGAACTCGCTTTCCGTAGCGTTCTCCTCCAAACATAGCTGCCTCCGGTATAGGGTTGTCGCGAGTTTAACCCGCTTGATACCGCTGTCGATTCCAAAGCGTTGGAAGAGACGATTAAAGTGCGCTTTGACCGTGCGCCGTGCCATTTTCAGCTGGACAGCAATTTCCGTATTGTCACAGCCCTGCAGCAGCAACTCGGCGATTTGCCGCTCGCGTGGGCCTAGACGAACCGGCTTTTCCTCCATGTCCTCTCTTCCTCGGGGTGAGATGATAACCGACGCCGCTCAAGTTTTCCACAAATCCCTTGATGCTAGCGCCCTTCGCCGTCCAGCCAGAAAGGGGAGCACAGAGCTCTGGCTGGTCTCCAGAAATTCATAGCATTCACGCTGCCAAGTGGCGGCGTTTCCCTCAATCATTCTTTGTGTCGATTATCACATATTCCTCACATGGGGAGGAACCTCACTTGCTTGCAACGAATGCGCTTTCCATCGGAATCTCGGGGCCGGGGCGAGCCCTCCCGAAGCATCACGGTCACGAAGCTAAGTATAAGAAAATAAAGCGACAAAAATAAACTCCCCGACCGAGCGTGAGATCACTCATGGCTGTGAATAAAGCAGTTAGTTTAAAATCGCTGCCGATCCCTGCCGACGCATCGGCATCCGTTTCCGGCACTTGGCGTCTGTCGGGTCCGCCGTAAATCTGATTTAGGGCGAAAACCTTAGGACAAAATTCCCCGATCCTGTAGCATCTCGGGAAGTTATTACACTTCTTGACGATTCTCGCGCGAATGCTGCCGACGACGCCGCAACTCGGATTGGCGCAGAAAAGTTGGCACCGAATTTGAGTTAATGATCTACACTAGGTGGATTCTTCCGGTTCCATGAAGCTATCCGTCGTCATGCCCGTCTTCAACGAGCGCGCCACATTGCGCCAGGTCGTCGACCGCGTGCTGGCAGTGCCGCTTGAACTTGAGATCCTGTGCGTGGACGACGGATCAAGCGACGGTTCCCGCGAAATTCTAGCCGAGCTACAACGTCAACATCCGCAACTCAAAGTTTTTCTTCAACCGCGCAACCTGGGCAAAGGAGCAGCATTGCGCCGCGGAATTCAGGAAGCCAGTGGAGACTTCGTTATCATCCAGGACGCCGATCTGGAATACGATCCTTTAGATTATCCTTTGCTTCTCGCTCCCTTGGCTCAGGGCAAAGCGGACGTGGTCTATGGCTCGCGTTTTCTGGGTGCCGCGCCTCACCGCGTACTTTACTTCTGGCACTCGGTGGGAAATCGGCTGCTCACGCTGCTTTCGAATTGCCTCACCAACATCAACTTGACCGACATGGAAACCTGCTACAAAGTTTTCCGGCGCGAGATTATTCAATCCATTCCAATCGAAGAAAACCGGTTTGGATTTGAGCCGGAAATCACCGTCAAAGTCGCCAAGCGGCGGTTGCGCATTTACGAAGTAGGCATCAGTTACTGGGGCCGGACCTACGAAGAGGGAAAGAAAATAGGCTGGAAGGACGGCATTCGCGCCGTCTGGTGTTTGTTGAAGTACTCACTGAAGGAACCCGTGCTGGCAGTTGGTGAAGGGGTCGAACCTGTCCGGAGTTCTCCCGCCCAGAGCCAATATCCGAGTTGATCGATGCCCCCGGATGCAGAAGAGTAACTGCACCTTGAGTGCAAAGGTTTTCACATTATTCGACACTGCATGATTCAAGAACGGACCAGTTCCGCTAACCCATCCATCCACAAATACATAGCGACCTGAGCAATATCACGCGAAGGTACGCGAATTGCTCTTCTGGATACTTGACGAACTTTGACCAATCAGACCTTGCTGCCCTCGCTGGTGACGCGCTATTCTGTCGCATCGCTCGTTTGGTGCCCCCCGCCAAGTTTCAGTGGACAGCAAACTGCCACCGTCATATTGCCTGCATGGCAAAGCAACAACAGTTGTTCTAATTAAATCGCAGTCTTAAGGAGCCAGGATTTGATCGCTTCAATGAGCCACATTATTGCGCCGCATGGAGGAGAGCTTGCCGATCTCATGGCGTCGCCGGAACGCACAACAGAACTGAAAGCCCATTCGCGAGAGTGGCCGTCGTGGGATCTGACCCCGCGCCAAATTTGCGATCTCGAACTGCTCATGAGCGGAGGATTCTCGCCCCTGCGAGGATTCATGACCCCAGCCGATTACGAGGGCGTCTGCCACAACATGCGCCTCAGCAGCGGAATTCTTTGGCCGATGCCCATCACGCTGGACGTTAAAGAAGAATTTGCAAAATCACTGACCCCGGGCAGCAGCAAGGTTGCACTGCGCGATGCCGAAGGCGTGATGCTCGCGGTTCTGCACGTCGAAGCAGTCTGGCAACCGGACCGCAAGACCGAAGCGCAATCGGTATTCGGCACCACCAGCGCGGTTCATCCCGGCGTCGATTACTTGTTGAATAAAGGAAATTCCTGGTATGTGGGGGGCCGCATCGAAGGCCTGCAGGCGCCGTCACATTACGACTTCCGCACCCTGCGCCTCACTCCCGCCGAATCACGCGCCGAGTTTGCCCGCCTGGGTTGGCGCCGCGTAGTTGCCTTCCAAACGCGCAATCCCATGCACCGCGCCCACGTCGAACTGACCTTTCGCGCCGCCAAACAGGTCGAAGCCAACCTGCTGATTCATCCTGTGGTCGGAATGACCAAGGCCGGCGACGTCGATTACTTTACCCGCGTCCGTTGCTACCAGTTGCTGCTTTCCAAGTTTCCTGCGGGAAGCGTCAAACTGTCTCTGCTGCCTCTCGCCATGCGCATGGGCGGACCGCGCGAAGCCATCTGGCACGCGCTAATTCGCAAGAATCATGGAGCCACCCATTTCATCGTAGGTCGCGACCACGCTGGTCCGGGAAAAGATGCCGACGGCAAGAATTTCTACGGCCCCTACGACGCGCAGGAACTATTCAAGAAGCACGAGGACGATATCGGCGTCACCATGGTCCCCTTCAACATGATGGTGTACCTCGAAGATAAAGATCAGTACGTGCCCGACAACGAAGTGACCAATGGCTCGCGCGTGCTGAATATCTCAGGAACCGAACTACGGGATCGCCTCAACGAAGGGCGTGATATTCCGAGTTGGTTCACTTATCCGGAAGTTGTGCATGAACTGCGCCGCAGCTATCCGCCACGCCACAAGCAAGGTGTAACCATTTTCTTCACCGGACTTTCGGGTTCGGGCAAATCAACCATCGCCAATGTTCTCGTAACCAAATTTCTTGAAGCTGGCGGCCGGCCAGTGACTTTGTTGGACGGAGATCTGGTGCGTAAGCATCTTTCATCCGAACTTGGATTCTCCAAGGAACATCGCGATATCAATATCCGGCGTATCGGCTATGTCGCATCCGAGATTACCAAGAATGGCGGGATCGCGATCTGCGCTCCCATCGCTCCTTACGACGCGACTCGCAAAGCCGTGCGCAGCATGATCGAAAACGATGGCGGCTTCATCCTGGTTCACATCGCGACATCCGTCGAGACCTGTGAACAGCGCGACCGCAAAGGCCTTTACGCCAAAGCTCGCGCCGGCATTCTCAAGGAGTTCACCGGGATTTCGGATCCCTACGAGGAACCAAAGGACGCCGATGTCGTGATCAACACCGCCGACCTCAGCCCCGAAGAAGCGGCGCAACAGATTATTCTCCATCTCGAGCGCGAGGGCTTCATCGGAGTCAACGGTCAATCGGCCTGATCGCGATTGTCGACGACAGAGTTATAAGTGACTTTCATGCTTATCGAAAAGATCCTGATCGGCTTCGTGGTAGGCACCCTGATCGGTTTGACGGGGGTGGGCGGCGGCGTGCTCCTGCTCCCCGTCTTGATTTTTGTTCTAAGAGTGCCGCCAATTATCGCCGTGGGATCCGACGCCCTTTTTAACTTCGTTACCAAAATTGGTTCGAGCTGGGTTCACATCAAGAAGGGAACGGTTCGAAAAAAAGTCGTTCTAGCCCTCGCATCCGGCAGCGTTCCCGGATCGATTCTTGGCGTAAGTTTGCTGGGCCACCTTCGCACTGTCTACGGCACGGGCGTCAACACCTTCATTACGACAACGGTCGGAATCCTCTTGATCTGCATTCCGACTCTCCTTTTATTCCAACGCCGGATTGAGGAGCACGTAGCCCAACGCCCTCCGACCATGCAATCGTTCCTCGGGATGTCGGCCATCGGGCTGCTGGCGGGCTTTCTGGTGGGCATGACCTCGGTTGGCTCAGGCAGCATCATTATGATGCTGCTACTTATGTTCTACAGTTTCTCGCCCAAGGTGATGGTGGGCACGGATATTGTTCACGCCGTAATCCTGACCGGCGTGACCAGCCTGCTGCATTTCAGGCTCGGCAACGTCGATCCTTACCTTGTCGGTCCTCTATTGATTGGGTCCATCCCCGGAGGGCTCGTCGGATCGCACTTGAGCACCCGCCTTCCCGTACCCTGGTTAAGACGCCTGCTTTGCGCCGTATTGCTGGCCACCGGCGCCCGCATGCTGTGGGCCTGAGTAATCCTCGAAAACATTCATGACCAAGAACTCAAACGCCGAAACTTTGCAACGCATTCAGTCCGCCATCGAAGCCGCTCGCGTAGTTTTCAGTCGGTTTACCGCAGGTGCGATCGAAACGGAATACAAGATCGGTCATGATCCCGTTACCGAAGCCGACCGTGCGCTCGACGCCGTGCTTCGCAAAGAATTGCTCCGCGATGGCGAAGGCTGGTTATCCGAAGAAAGCGTCGACGACTATTCGCGCCTGGAAAAGAGCCGCGTATGGGTAGTCGATCCGCTCGACGGCACTCGCGAGTTCGTTGCCGGCATTCCCGAATTCTGCGTCTCCATCGCCATGGTGGAGAACGGACGTCCCGTCGCCGGTGGAATTTGCAATCCGGCCACCAATGAAGTTTTTCTCGGTTCACTCGAATCCGGCGTCACCTACAACGGTAAACCCGCTCGGCCCAGCCAGCGAACTACTTTAGACGGCGCCACCGTGCTGGCCAGCCGTAGCGAAACCAAGCGCGGAGAGTGGCAGCAGTTCGAAGGCGCAAATTTCGAAGTTCGTCCCATGGGATCGGTTGCCTACAAGCTCGCCCTGGTCTCGGCCGGCCTTTTCGACATCACCTTTACCCTGGTTCCTAAAAACGAATGGGATGTTGCTGCCGGAGTCGCTCTGGTAAACAGCGCCGGTGGATTTGTCAGCACGCTCGAAAATGGCCCGCTGCAGTGCAACCGCCGTGACCCGCTAATTTCCGGCTTGATCGCCTGCGGACCTGGCTTGCGTGACCCGCTGCTCCAATTGCTCGAAAATCATATGCAACCAGCAGGATCGCAACGCGACCGGGAATAGGTCGTTCTGCCTACCCTTGTTGGGACGTACTGTCCAACTGTTCTTCCTGCAAGGCATCTGCTTCGGACGCATCAATCTCTTTGTGCCCCTCGCGGGTACGCATCTCGCAACGTGTGATTCTGCGCCGGGAAGCCAAAACGCGGCGTCCATCAATTTCGACATAGCTCCCGTTACATAAAATTATCAATTCTTCGTCGCCCTCTCGCTTCGTTTGCCAGCAAATGAATTCGGCATCGCTCGCGACTCTGCTTTGTTTCCATGGTCGTCCCATCTCGGCGAAAAAGAACGAGTATTGATCTGATGGCGTACTGTAAAGATATGCGTCGACCGGAGTGTCCGCACTCCAGGTTGCGACTCTCGTCAGCTTCCCCGGAAGTTCACGAACTTCCACAAGCGGAACCAGCAAGGTCACGAACTCGGCTGGCAAAGAACCGTGGATGCCGAAAGTGAGAACGGTAATAGGTTGTTTCTCTCCATAAACCGGCGACCAGACGTCTTTACGAACCTCTTCGGACCATCCATGTCTCTCGGCGCACAAAATCGCCAACCCGCTCGGAGTCCCCTTCACGCTGAATAAATGTTCTGCGTGCATTCGCATGGCGGGCCCTAAATGCCAGCTAATGTCGAGTCGATGTTTGCCACTTCCCTGAGCGAGATCGCGCACCAGGAATAATCCAGACTTCAACGAGAAAACCCAACGCCTGTGCACGACCGCGGAGCCGAACCGGCCGTATCCGTCGTGACTTCCGGCGAACAAATCGAAGTTTTCACCCGTGATCCACTGCTCGATCTTCGCTCGATCGAACTGCTTCCACGCAAATGGACCGGCCGGTTCCGACTGGCTCTCACCGTCTACCCGAAGCGTGTTGTGCATCGCCGTGCCACGGAAAAGGTCGCGTTCGTTGCCCTCGCCAACGTACTGGAACGTGCCCGCATCAACCAGCATGGCGTGCCCCTCGGAATCCAGGCACACGCTGAGTGCGTCGGCATGCCTATGCCCGCCGCGCCCTACACCTTGCGAACCAGCCTTGATCACCAATTGACTCTGAGGGGACGAAGTAGCAAGAAAATATAAACCTGCGGATTGCAGACTCGCAGAGGCCATGGCCGGTCGATCCGTCTGCATGCCATCCCACTCGGCAATGCCCTGTTCTCCCAACAGCCAAATCGTCTCCTCGCGCAACTCACCCGCCGCGGCCTTGAAATCCTCACGATGAAAAAGTACAGCTCCCGTGGCCAGCGGATCCAACAGGTGCTCGCTTCGATTGCGTCGGGGATCGGAACCGCGAGTTGATTGAGATTGGCAAGCACGGCAGCGTGCAGAAAAAAATCGAGCGCGTAAACGTGATAGTACGTCGACCCCTCAAAATGAAACCCGTCCGCCTGAACCTGACGCTGCGCCTCTCGCAAAATGATTTCCCATCCCAAAGACTTCCAATGTTCGGCGCGAGAAATTTCAGGGCATAGCGTCCCGAGAAATAAGAGCGCGACGGCTTCGCCCAGCATATGCGTATTCGGTGAAAAGTAGGTTGAGAGGTAACGCTCGATATGACGCCCGTTCAGAGCCTGTGCGTGAAGCCACTCTTTCCGAAATTCTCGCGGCATTGCCGGCGTGCCTTCCAGCAATTGATACATCCAAATCCATGAAAGACTGCGGAACGCCACCTCCAGACTGCTGGCCCAGTTGATCCCGGCCGGATAGGGATTCTCCGCATGCCAATGCCGCCATTGCTGAAATATTTCATCTGCATAACGGCGGTTTTCCGTCAGCCGGTACGCCTTGGCTAAAGTCACCAGGTGCTGATGTCGATTCAATTCCCATGTGATTTTGCAATCCCCAACTTCGTTGAAGTCAAGATATCGGATCTTGTGAAAAGCCTTTCTGGGAGCCCGCTTGCCATGCACCGCGTCAAGGTGCCAATCAATCGGATCGCCATATTCCAAGTTTTCGTAGCCGAGAAGATCAAACTGATGGCGGCAAATTTTGTCGGCCTGACGAACAATGTGCTCGGCTTGTCGCGGAAGCCGATGACGAAGCAGTTCCAGCAAAGACGGGACCGAGGCCGATGCAAAGAAAAATTGCCCCGGATTGACTCTTGCTGAGTCGATCAAGCCTCGCGCGAAATCAGATCCGGCACGCGACAGCAAAACGTCGACACGTTTGGCCAGTTCCTGACGGCTGCGATCGATAAGTTCATTTCGATCCATGCCCGCCAACCGGGACGCCGCATGCCGCCAGCCTTTATCCGTCACGGCGAAGTCCGAGTTCAGGCGCGTGCGGCACCGTCATAAGTTCATCATCGCATAAGCGTTCCAGCATGATAGATATTAGCTATGTCACCTGAGCGCACGACGACGAATCCTGCCATGCCAACAAACGGCGTCGTGTTCCTGATGTATCACGAACTGGAAATTCCAGGCCGTCCGCTTTGCCAGACCGAGGCGGGGTATTCGCGATATGTAGTGCAGGAAGCCAATTTTCGCTCCCAGGTCAAGTGGCTGCAAGAAGCCGGATGGCGCAGCTTGAGCGTGAGCGAAGCCTTGGCATCCGAGCGCAACATTAACGCCGTCGCAGTCACGTTCGATGACGGCTGCGAGTCTGACCTCCTCTCTGCAGCTCCGATCTTAAGCGGAGCGGGTTACCACGCCACTTTCTATGTGACCGTCGGCTACCTCGGCCGGCGCGGTTATCTGACCCCGCCGCAACTCCGAGAGCTTGGCGCTTTGGGATTTGAGATCGGCTGCCACTCAATGACCCATGTCTATCTGACTGATCTCGACGATTGCGGACTGCAACGCGAAATCCGCGAGGCCAAGGCGGAGTTGGAAGAAATTCTCGGCAAGCCAGTCAAACACTTTTCCTGCCCCGGCGGCCGTTGCGACGCGCGCGTGATTCAGGTTGCCCGCAGCGCTGGCTATAACTCAGTCGCCAACAGCCGGGTTCATGAAAACCGGCCCGCGACAGATAACTTCGATTTGGGCCGGGTCGCGATTCTGCGCGAAACCGAACTGCCGGCCTTTCAGGAAATTTGCCGAGGAGACAGCCTGTGGAAAATCAGAGTGGGCGACAGTCTGCGTGGCGCCGCAAAACAATTGCTGGGAAACTCACTCTATGATCGCGGCCGGGCGTTCCTGCTCCGCTGAAGAATGCTTTTTAACCGGGTGCTAGACTGAACCTTGTGGAGACATCAAGCCCACAAACGATGTCGTCTCCAAACTCTGCGGCGACTGACTCGAAGACGTCTCTGCAGCGCGGTACAACCGTCGAACGAAAAAATCGCCCTGTTTTCGTGATTGGCTGTCATCGCTCGGGTACAAACTTGCTGTACGACACCCTGCTCTCGGCGGGCGGTTTTGCCATTTATCGCGGATACCTCCCGGTTTACAAAATGCTCATTCCTCGATTCGGAAATCTTTCCAAACCGGACAATCGAAACAAACTTTTGCAGACCTGGCTTCGCAGCAAGGGTTTTCGCCGCTCCGGCCTCGACGCCGGGCAGCTAACGGCCAGAGTGATGAACCAGTGCCGCAGGGGAGGAGATTTCATACGCATCGTGATGAGTGAAATCGCCCGCAGCCAAAACCTCGCTCGCTGGATACTTTACGATCCCGATAATTTGCTCTACATCCCCGCGATTCATGCGGATATTCCTGATGCTCTTTTCGTTCACATCATCCGAGATGGGCGGGATGTCGCGCTCTCGCTTAGCACGATGGGCGGGTTTAAGCCGTTCCCATGGAATCGCGAGGCGAAAGGTTTGGTGCCGACCGCACTTTACTGGGAGTGGATGGTCCGCAAAGGCCGACGACACGGGCTGAGTCTCCAGGGTGATTATTTTGAAGTGCGATATGAAGAGTTGGTGTCCGACCCGCGCACGGCACTTAGAAAGCTGGCGGATTTTTTGGACCACGACATTGATTATGACGTCATCCAGAGGGCAAGCCTGGGCAGGCTTCGTGATCCCAACTCTTCCTTCCTGGAAGAAAATGACAGGCGCAGCCCAGTCAATCGCTGGAGAGAAAAACTATCAAGCCGCGAGGTCGCCTCGGTTGAAGCGATGGTCGGCGAGTATCTCGAGGAGCTCGGCTATCCCTTAAGCTCGCCCGAAGACGCGAGAGAGCCAGGTTTACGGGAAACATTCGCTCGAGCCTTCTACTTCAATCTGTTGAATTCGAAATTGTGGTTGAAGATCCGGACCCCGGCCGGCAAACTCGCCAACCTGAAAGCGTTGGAACTATCCGACAACATTGAATCAACGGAAGCGGAATGACCAGCAAGGCAGCCCTGATTCTTGCGACCGCATTCGTCCTCTCTCCACATACAACGGTTGCCGCGCAGGTCTCGCGCCCCGTCGCAAAAACCTGCGGTCCTCCGAATTACTGCGCTCGCACCGACGAGCGAGTTGAGCCTTATCCGAAAACTCCACCAGCAATCGGAGCAGCCGGTTCCACGATCAGCGATCCGATCTTCGGTTCGCGCATAGTTCGCGCGACCGACGCCAAGACAGATGCGAAACGCCGCTCCGAGTCTTACACCACACCCTCATCCGCCGAACAAAATTCATGGAATACAGACAGCAAGAACTTTTATGTGCGCAGCATCGACGGCGGCCTCGAACTTTTTGATTTCAATCCCTCTACCATGGCCGTTCACCCACTGGGTTCGCTCAACGTCTCCTGGATCGGCGAACCGCAGTTCAGTTATTCGCAGCCGAATATTCTGTATGGCATCACCCGCGACCGTCCGATGTTTCAGCAATATGACATCACTACAAATCGAACCATAAACGTTCAGGATGCTTCCAAGTGCCTAAAACTCAACTCCTCCGACGCCGGTCATGCGATTTCCGTAAGTGCCGACGACCAGCGACTGGCAATGGTTTTAGGCCCGGAACAAGACACTAACTACCTGATTTACATTTACGATCGCGCCAGGGGCTGCCGCTGGTACAACGCGCAGACCGGCGAAATTGGCGGGCAATGGGGCGCCAAAGGAATCGTCTCGATCCCCGAGCGGTTTCTCATTCACGACGCTCGAATCAACAAATCCGGGCGATTTGTCGAAATCATAAGAAGCGGCGCTCCAGTGCGCGGAATCGCGTCGCCGCCAAACCCCGCGCCAGCGTTTATTTGGAATGTGGATACGATGGAAGTTACGCCCTGCGGCCCGAAAGGATGCAAAGGGCACCACGCACTCGGCTATTCCCATCTTCTGAATCCTTCAGAACAGGAACACCCTATGGACCTGTGGATTCGCCCCTTAAACCAGTTGGATGCGCCGTCTCCGTTGATCAAGCAATTGCCGCCAGTTCAAGGATGGTACGATCTGCATATTTCCTGGAACAACGTGGATGCGAACGATTCAAATCCCGCTTGCCTCTCGACTTATCGTCGGGATAATCCGAATTCACCCGCAACTTCGCCGGAGGTCCTCGGCCCTTGGGAAAATGAAATCGTTTGTGTGGAGACGGATCGAATGGATTCCAAAGTGTGGCGATTCGCTCACACCTACAGCACCGCGCAGAACGGATTCTGGTCGTCACCCAGGGGAAATGTTTCGCAGGACGGCCGTTTTTACATGTTCACTTCCGACTGGCAAGATCAATTGGGGGCAAACGGAAACTCATCCTATCGAACTGACGTTTTCATCGTAGAGTTAAAGTAATCGGAACCGGAATATTCGAATTTCGATTCCTTGGAGCGGAAGTGCGATGTTAAATGCGCGGGACGTCGCAGAACCGAAATCCGACCATCCCACGCCAGTATCCCTTTCCGTCACTGCCGAAACAACACGCAGAATGGATCGCTCTCTCGCCCACAGCTTGGCGTGGAGAGCGGGCGCCGACTGGTTCAGCCAAATCCTGAGTTGGAGTTCCTTTCTCATTGTCGTCCGCCTGCTTACTCCAGCGGATTTTGGAATTGTGGCAATGGCCATGGTGTTGTGGGCCTACTTGCGTTATGTGGGCGAGTTTGGCATTCCCCAGACGATTGTCACGTTGCGTGACTTGACCAAAGATGAACTCGCGCAGTTGAACACGGTCGCTCTGCTGCTCGGTTTCGGCTGCTTCGGATTGGCGTTCGTGCTCGCCTACCCTTTAGCGGCGTTCTTCAAGACGCCGCAATTGTTTTGGGTCGTCGTCGTAACTTGCAGCGGTTTGATCCCTCTGGGACTGCGTGCGGTTCCGGAAGGACTGCTGAACCGCGATATGCGCTTCCGGACTCTCTCCTTGCTCGATGCCACAACTTCGATCATCGCGGCAACTGCAACCCTGCTTATGGTCTTTTGGGGCTTGGGATATTGGGCTCTGGTTCTGGGAAATCTCGCCGGTTACGCCGCGCAGTCGGCCTTGACCGTCGCCGCCCGGCCTCACTCATTTGCTTTTCCACGAATGGGTTCTCTGCGCAGGCCCCTTGTATTCGGCTGGCACATTTTGGTCTCAGTGGTCGCATCTTCGGCTTACGAGCGACTGGATAACGTGACGGCCGGCCGGGTCTTGGGGCAAGCCGCGCTCGGCGTCTATGGCATGGCTTGGAATTTAGCCAACATACCCATGGAGAAACTGACCACGCTCGTGACCACGACGATTCCGACGTACTTCGCCGCAGTACAGAACGAGCCCGCCGCGCTGCGACGATACTTGCGCACGTTGACCGAAACTTTGGCGATCGCTACCTTCCCCGCCACCATCGGCCTGGCATTGGTCGCGCGCGACTTAATTCCTTTTGCGCTCGGGCCCAAGTGGGACGGCGTCGTCGTGCCCTTGCAAATTCTTTCTGTCTACGTAACATTCCGTTCGGTCGTCGCGCTCCTGGGAAAACTCCTGACTGCCGTCGGCAATCCCCGGTTCGTCATGTGGAACGATTTGGCGGCTCTGATCATTCTTCCCACCGGGTTTTACATCGGCAGCCACTGGGGAACGCCCGGAATCGCATGGGGCTGGGTAGCCGCGTACCCTTTCGTCGCGCTGCCGCTTTACTGGAAGACTTTCAAGACCATCGAAATGCCGGTCGGAGATTACTTGCGATCTTTACGCCCGGCGCTCCATGGAACTGCTGTGATGGTCCTTGCCGTGACCTCGATTAAGTGGACGCTTCTCGCAAAACAGTCGTCAATCTTACGGCTGGTTCTCGAAATCGCGACCGGAGCCGCGGCATACATCGCCACATTGCTGCTCCTGCACCGCGAACGCATGATGACATTCTTGCGGACGGCGCGGAGTTTCCGCCGGGCCCGGGCATAGAAGGTCTAGGAACACTTTCGTTCGCCTTGCACCCAACCCAGAAATTTTTGCTTTCTCTCGAACATCTTTTTGGCTTCGTCGCGCAGCTTCGAAATCAGTTCGAAGCGCGATTTCGTGAACCAGGGCACTCGATGCGGCGCGCATCCATATTTCTCCTTGTATTTTCCTTCGCCGCCCCAATCGTAGATTCCAACTCCCCGCCGCTTCCAGTAACGCATTGCGTGCCAATGCATTAATTCATTGGGACGCAGATTCTGGCTCGATCGACAACTGGCATTGCCCCAGAACTCCGCAATTCTGTTGAAGCCCGGAAAAATTCCGGTCGCAATGCACTTCCCCTTCGGGTCTCGGGCTCGCAAAAGCAGAACTCGGCCCGTAGGTTCAAGGCGTTTGATCAATGTGCGCACTCGATCGATGGAGTAGGTCGGAACCAGTTTCTGCTTGGCAAAAACGTCCACTAGCTGTTCGTAGTATTCATCGGCGAATGCGAGATCGCGTGCTTCTTCAATCCTGACGCCGTTCTTCTCTGCTTTTCGAATGCAACGACGACAGGCGCTATCCATGCCTGCAAACAGCACAGTCTCCGATTGTGTTAGATCGGTTCGATACGAAGTGTAAAACTCACAAGCGAACCCCAGCGACTTCCCATCCTCAGCCGTGAAATATGGATCGGACACTTCCAGGTGAAGACATTTGAGATTTTCCCAGGCCATTTCTTCCACGGCAGCGAGCGCAGCGGCTCGTGAAACGCCTGGCACGAGATTGAATCCCATGTAAGGAGTGGTCCAACCCGGAAACGAACTTCCCAGTATCTTCACTCCCAGACGGGTGAAAGTGAGTCCGGTAAAATAACCGGCCACTTCCCTGC
>JBEKGG010000146.1:0-13987 GCA_050012915.1 Terriglobales bacterium
GTTCCCATCTTCGCGTGACAAGTGCGTTCGTCATTCGACGTAGACCATGTTTTTTGGATTTGGTTTCAACGTGGAATCGATGGTGCATTGTTCCGCTGCGCACCGAATCCCAGGAGCACAAAAGGCGTCCTTAGGGGCGTATTGAACGCGGATTTTGTAAGTTCCCGAAGGAACTTCCCCGAGATCGTATGCTCCTAGATTGTCCGTTCTGACGTGCCGAACAACGTCGTTGCCCGAGAGCAGATGCACTTCAATTCCCAATATCACGGCTCCGCTCGGATCCCGAAACGTTCCCGCGAGCTTTTGTGTCTTCGACAGGTGAAACGGCTTGGACGTGGAACAATCTTTCCCTTGTGCAAAAATCGCCATCATCAGAGTGGATGCGATCAGTGCGCTCTTGAGCATAGTCCATCTCCTGTGCTCCTCGCTCCCGTTCCTCGTTGGTTGTCCCTGATACTACCGAATCGCCCCGCCCGAATGGTGAAAAATCTCAGTTACCCTCATTGGCCGTGTGTCCTCCCGGACGCGGCCTTCACTCGGATGCCCGCCCTAGCCCGAGGGGCGTAGAAAATTTTCGCCGTCTTGCATAGCAACTTCGCGCACCGTGTTCCAAAATGGAACTGGCACTTCGATTTAGGCGATTCTCCTCCTGACTTCACACACCCACTAAAGTTAATCCTATAACTGTACGATCAGCCTGAAGATAATGATCGAAACCGCTAACTCCTTTGTCCGGAAGATTTTGCATATAAGTCCTTCTAACTCAAAGATCTTGGTGGTAGTCAGCCCCTAATCCCATGATTCTAAAAGATCAGGGGGGGAGGGGTACCAGCTAGCGAAAAGGTTAACAGCCGCCCCACCAAGCAACGCAAAAAATAAATCTCGGAGATTGCAGGCGCCGGCCACCAAACCCTGCCAACCGCCCGAAGAAGGTACAATCAATTATCCCAAGTATGCAGGACATTCGTCGTGGGTTGATCATGGTGAACACCGGCCCGGGCAAAGGCAAGACCACGGCCGCGATGGGAACTGCTCTCAGGGCAGTGGGCCAGGGCATGAAAGTGCTCATGCTGCAATTCCTCAAAGGCTCGTGGCATTATGGCGAACTCGATGCCGTGCAGGCCTTCGGTGATAAGTTCGTGATGAAGCAAATGGGACGCGGTTTCGTGAAAGTGGGAACCGAGAAGCCTGACCCCGAAGACATAAAGATGGTCGAAGAAGCCTGGGCCGAAGCCGAACGCGCGATCCAGTCGGGCAACTGGGATATGGTGATCCTCGACGAAATCAACTACGCCATCAGCTACGGTATGCTCGATCCGGTGAAGGTTGCCGAGAGCCTGAAAAACAAGCCGGAGATGGTTCATGTTATCTTGACCGGCAGGAATGCGCATCCCGCAATCGTCGAACTAGCCGACACCGTCACGGAAATGCGCCAGGTGAAGCACGCGTACGAGAAGGGCGTGATGGCCCAGAGAGGGATTGAGTACTGAAATTGAGTAATTGGTAATTTAGAAATTTCGTAATTGAAGATCAAAACCCGAGATCCCGAAGGCGCAAGGTTTTTTCAATGACTCAATTACCAAATTCCCCAATTACTAAATTCCTATGACTTGGTTTAAACGACAATCCGGCGATCTGGATGCTACGGGCGAGAAGAAAGTCCGCACCGAGGGCTTATGGGTTAAGTGTGAGCATTGCCGCCAGATCATCTGGAAAAAAGATCTGGAAGAGAATCTGAACGTCTGCCCCAAATGCGACAAGCACTTTCGCATCGACGCGCGAACCCGCCTGGCACAACTCCTCGACGCCAACCAATACGAAGTTTTCGACGGCAACCTGGTCTCGACCGATCCGCTGAAGTTCGTTATTCCTCGCGATTGGAGCAGGCGCAAGCTGAAACTGGACTGAAAGATGCCGTCATCAATGCACGAGGCAAATTGAACGGGCGTCCTGTGATTGTGAGCGCCATGGAGTACGCGTTCATCGGCGGAAGCATGGGAGCAGTGGTCGGCGAAATGATTACGAGGGCGATCGAGCACGCCACCGAAAGCAAGGCTCCCATCATTATTGTTTCGGCTTCGGGCGGAGCGCGCATGATGGAAGGCGTAATCAGCCTGATGCAATTGGCCAAGATTTCAGCCGCGCTGGCTCGGCTCGACGAAGCGCGCGTCCCGTACGTCTCGGTGCTGACCGATCCCACCACCGGAGGGGTAACGGCCTCGTTCGCAATGTTGGGCGATTTGAACATCGCTGAACCTGGCGCATTGATCGGATTTGCCGGGCCACGCGTGATCGAGCAGACCATCCGACAGAAACTTCCTCAGGGATTTCAGCGCAGTGAGTTTCTCCTCGAGCATGGCATGCTCGACGCGGTTGTCCCTCGCAAACAGTTAAAGCCGTATATCGGGCGTGCGCTGGAATTCATGGCTGCCGCGTAGCTGTCGGCTCTCAGCTTTCAGCTAGACCGCTTCCTGTGCCATTCAGGCCGCACCTTTCCACGTTGAATGGTGGACCGTGGCAAACCCCGAATCGCAACCTGCAAACTGGTAATCTGAAAGCTGACGGCTGATAGCACTGTCATGTCCTACGAAACTGCGGTTGCGCGCATGTACGCGCTCGGTCACGAGCTGACGCAAGCTCCGTCGCACAAGTTTGATCTGGCGCACATGCGCGTGCTGCTGGCGGCTTTGAATCATCCCGAGCGACGGTTTCCCGGCGTCTTGATTGCGGGAACCAATGGCAAGGGCTCAACGGCGGCTACGCTGGCTTCGATCCTGCGCGCATCCGGTCTTCGCACTGGGCTGTACACTTCGCCGCATCTGGTGCGAATCAACGAAAGGATTCGCATCGGTGGCATTGAAATCAGCGACGGCGATTTCGCTTTGTTGCACGACGTTGTCGATCGCACGGCGGAGCGATTGGTCGAAGATGGTGAATTGCCCTGGCATCCTAGTTTCTTCGAAATGCTGACCGCAATCGCATTTGAATACTTCGCGCAAAACAAAGTGGAAATTGCCGTGTTGGAAGTTGGTATGGGCGGACGTTTGGATGCGACCAACGTGATCGAGCCCCGCGTAAGCGTGATCACCGACGTTTCGCTCGACCATCAAAAGTTTCTGGGCAACACCGTAGCCGAGATCGCACACGAGAAGGCGGGAATTATCCGGCCCGGCGGAGTAGTGGTGACCTTGCCACAACAACCGCAGGCCAACGATGTAATTGGAAATACGATTCTGGAATTGGGAGCGCAGGGAGTGAGCGCCGTTCCGTATGTGCCTCCGCTTTCGCCGGGAAGCGATGAATACTTCGTGCGTAAGGGCGAAAAGCCTTTCATCGCAGGGTTCGCGGGCTTTCTATCGCGCTATCCGCTGCAAGTGATGGGCGAGCAAATTTCGGTGGAAACCCCGCTGGTTGGCCGGCATCAACTCCGGAACATAGCGTTGGCGATTGCGACTGCTGAGGTACTGAGTCATCAGGGATTCGCGATTACGCCGGAGACGATCGAGCGTGGCATTCGCGAAACCTCTTGGCCGGGACGTTTTCAAGTTGTCCCCGCGAAAGGCACTGCGCCTGAATACGTCTTCGATGTAGCGCACAACCCGGCCGGAGCGTGGGCATTGCGCTCGGCTCTTTCAAGCTGCTACGACAACCGTCCGCTGACATTCGTTTTCGGAGCCATGCGGGACAAGGCGATCGGCGAGATCGCGGAGATATTGTTCCCGCTTGCAATGCGCGTCGTTGCGACGAGGGCCGACAATCCGCGATCGGCCACTCCGGACGAAATTCGAGAGGCAGCCTCACGCACGGCGGCCGACATCGAAGATGCTGGCGATGTGGCGTCGGCGCTTGATCGAGCCAGTTCCCTCGCTGGTCCCGACGGCGTAGTAGTTATAACCGGTTCGATATACATTGTAGGAGAGGCGATGCGAGTTCTAGGGGTAAAGGTTTAGCGGATTATGCAAGACGTGCATACATCAATCGGGGAGCCAGCACAGAGCGAATCGGCCCGGCCTGTGCGGATGGCTTCGGAGCGGACGGTCGAACTCGTTCGAGAAGGGGAGAAGTCCGCCAACGCTCCGGCGAGAAAATATGGATTGCTTAGCACTCTCCGCTCCTTCCTCATCTTTGATCCCTTGATTTGGCTATACACGGTTATTCTCGGCATTGTTTCCATTCCGGTTTCTCTCTTCGGCGAAAAGAGTCGCATCCTGCACAGCTTCGCGCGCTTCTGGTCGTGGCTGATTATGAAAACGATTCTTTCCCCAGTGACGGTCACTGGCCTGGAAAAGATTGACACATCGAAGGCGCATGTTTACGCCGTGACCCACGCCTCGGCGCTGGATATCCCGGTGCTCTACGTCAATTTGCCGTTCGAATTCAGAATTCTTTTCAAGAAGGAATTGCTTTCGTATCCTATCGTCGGATGGCACCTGAGACGCTCGGGCCAGGTTTGCATCGATCAACAGAAACCGACGAAATCGATCGCTCATATCCGCTCAGCGGTGAAGAGTCTGCAAGCGGGCATGCCACTCGTGATCTTCCCCGAAGGCGGCCGCACACCGGATGGCGAAATCAAACCGTTCATGCCGGGAGCGTTTTACCTTGCGATCAAGGCGCAGGCGGATATCGTTCCTGTCGCACTGGTCGGAACCTACGAACTGCTGCCCATGAACACATATCACATCAAGTCGCGAGCGCTGGAGATGCGCGTGGGCGAGCCTATCTCGACTGCGGGATACTCGTTGCGCGAAATGGAACCGCTATCCGAAAAAGTTCACCGCGCTATGGAAAGTCTTTACTACGGCGGCGATGCAGCTAGGACTAACGATGTTCACGCCGGCCCGGACGCCCCCGTTCGGGCTAGAGAGCTAAGCTCGCTGTAGCGGCCTGCCAGCGCGGCATTCCGTCTCGTACAATTCAGAATGTCACCCCAAGGAATTGCTGGGACGGACGAGGCGTCCGCCCTACGCGCTGTGATGACTATGGACAAATGGACTTCTGGCGCAGCCTACGACCAGTGGATGGGACGCTGGAGCCGTCTTCTGGCGGATGAATTCCTGGACTGGCTGAATTTGCCCTCGAAGTTGCGCTGGCTGGACGTTTGCTGCGGCAGCGGCGTACTCACAGAAGCCATCGTTGACCGTTTTGCGCCGATTCAAGTTGCAGGGTTAGATGCATCTGCGGACCAGATTAAATTTGCCCGCGAGCATCGCGGCCGCTCGGGTGTCAGCTTCGAAACCGGGGATGCCATGGCCCTCCCTTTCGCTGACGCCAATTTCGATGTTGTCGTCTGCGGCCTAGGGTTGAATTACGTTCCGGAGCCCGAACGCGCGCTCGAAGAAATGCGCCGGGCTACGGTTGCGGACGGCGTTATCGCAGCTTATGTCTGGGACTACGCCGAGGGAGCGCGCTTCCTGCGCGAGTTCTGGGATGCGGCCGCGGTTTCCGATCCCGAAGCGCTGACGCATGATCAGGGCCAACGCTTCCCCATGTGCAATCCCGAGGGGCTGCGGGATCTCTTTAAACGTGCGGGCCTCAATCAGATTAAGCTTTGTGCGCTTGACGTGATTACGAAGTTCACGAGTTTCGACGACTATTGGCAACCGCTTCTAACCGGACAAGGTTCTGCCCCCAGTTATCTTGAGACCCTCGACGAAGTTACTCGAAGCGCGATTCGCGAACGGCTGCGCGTGTCGCTGGCTACTGATTCGAACGGCGCGATAAATCTACCAGCCCGGGCGTGGGCCATTCGCGGACGCCGGATTCCTCCACGCCTGCGTGATCGGGGAGCCTAGTTACCGTTTAACCACTCTTCGTAAGCCTTAAATGAGTAAGGCCTGCCTAGAAAATCGCTTACCAATCCCGCTGCCGGCTTCGTGCCGCTTTCTTCCAAAACCGTATCGCGATACTTTCTTGCGACCACGGGATTGGTTAGGCCATCTGCCTTAAACTCCGTGAACATATCCTTCGCGATCACCAGAGACCACATATAAGTGTAATAAACCGCGGAGTAGCCGTTGAGGTGATCGAAGGCGGTTTGCATATGGGTATCCGCAACGTACTTGAAGGGCGTGTATCGCTCCTGCAGTTGGGCCACGAGCTGGGTCGAATCCAGCCCTTGCGGGTTGCGGTTATACAGATTCAGGCTGAGCGCAGCGTAAAACATTTGCATGTGCACGCCGAGAGCGCGGCCGAAGTCGTCCGCAGCTTTTGCTCTTTGGGCTAACTCGACCGGAATCGGTTCGTTGGTTTTGTAATTACGAGCAAACGTCTGCAGGATGGCAGGGTCTTTGGGCCACTCCTCGAACATTTGCGAGGGAGCTTCGATGAAGTCGTTTTCCAAATCACCCGTGGCCCACATCGTGTTTCCTCGAAAAATTCCATGCAGAAGATGACCATATTCGTGAAAGAAAGTAATCACATCGTCGCGTTCCATCAGTCCGGGGCCGTTGGTGGCTCGAGGGAAGTTACAGACCAGCACATATTCCGGCGACCGAAATCCTTCCTTCCCAGTAGCCAGGCTGAACGTGGCATAGTGCTTGTATTTGTTTTCGCGCGGGAACATATCGAAATAAATCCGGCCGAGCAGCTTGTTGCCATCGAATACGTCGTAAACCGTAACATCCGGATGCCAAACCTGAGCCGTGGTCACGCGTTTATACGTGATGCCGTACATCTGGCTGGTGAGGTCGAGAATCCCCTGCAGAACGCGCGAATATTCGAAATACGGACGCATGGCCTGCGAATCGTATCCATACTTTTCAATCGTTGCTTCGTGCAGAAAATGGTGGTAATTCCAAATGTCGACCGTAGTGGCCGTAGGATCCTGGCGCTTTCTGTAAGCCAGCAGTTGATCGTAATCGCGCTGCGCGCCAGCCTGCGATGCAGCCGTAATTTTCTCGATGAAATCGGCTGCGTTCTGCTTGGTCGCGACCATCTTGTCTTCGGTGATATATGCTGCCCAGTCGGAATAACCCAGTGTCGTGGCCAATTCATAACGCTTCTGCAACAAGCGCGACAGAACCTCAAGGTTTTTCGGATACGCGCGCTGAGCGTAGAGTTCGTAGAACTCCTTCTGAGCCGCGTCATTCGTGGCATACTCGCGGAACGGAAGATAATCCGTATTGTCGGTCTTGAGCGTCACTTTGCCCGATGCGTCCGGCTTGTGTGCCAGTTTGTAATCTTCAGGAAGGCCGTCCAACTGCGAAGCGTCTAGTTGCAGCGTGCGGACATCTTCAGGAATGTTCTGCTCAAATTCCTGACCGATTTTCACCAACTCATTTTGAAGCTGACGGATCTTGGCGCGCGTGGCATCGTCGCGATCGACGCCGGAACGGTGGTAATCGCGCAGCGACGTGCGCAGAAAATAGCTGCCGGCGCCGTCCAATTTAGAACCATCGAGCGAAGCGAGGACGTTGTACATGTCCTTGTCGAGCGAGATGTCAGTCAGCAGCTGACTGGCTTCCTGCTCACATACTTGGGCGGAGTCGCGGAATGCCTTCAGCGGATGCACTTGCTCGGCAAGACCCGAGCGGGCGGCAGCATCGCTTGCAATCAGGACTGCGGTGTCGAATGCTTGCAATGTTGCCCTGGCATCGCGCGGTGCCTTGGTTGCCTTGATGTCGGCGACTTGCTTCTTTGTCAAGTCCAGGTCGCCGTGACAGGACGCCATAAATGATTCAGGAGTTCCCGCCAGCGTGGTGGAAGCACCCGGCGCAGGCGTCGGCGCAGCCAGCGCCCCTGCGCACGCGAGAAGTACAAATGCGAACAATGGCACTATGGCTTTCTTATGATTCATTGGTATTGTTATCCTTCCGAATCCTCGACTGAATTTTGGCACAGAATGCTGCGGGCCAAAGCCTATAGACGAAAAGAACAGCAATAGGTGAGGTGTCAGCTTAGATTTGAAGAGGATAAATACTCAAATTGTCGCGTAGGCCCGGAGGCCTCGTCCGGGCGGCGAGCAAAAGCGAGCCTCAAGAATTATCGCGAGATGGGTCTTCGCGTCCGGGCCGGCAAGGGCGTCCGCCGCAACCTGTTTTATACTTGAAGGCTATGGCAGACAGCATTCATATAAAACTCCCCGATGGGAGCGTGAAAGACTTACCCAAAGGCAGTACCGCATTAGACGTCGCCAAGTCTATCGGCCAGCGGCTCGCCGACGCTGCACTTGCGGCTAAGACCAATGGCGATCTCATCGATCTTACCCGTCCGTTGGAGAAAGATACTGATCTTCGCATCCTGACGGACCGGGATCCCGAGGCGCTCGAAGTCTACCGGCATTCGTCAGCCCATCTGCTGGCGGCGGCGGTTCTGGAGCTTTTTCCTGAGACCAAGCTCGGACACGGTCCGGCCACGGAAACCGGATTCTTCTACGACTTTTATCGTCCGACCCCATTTACTCCGGAAGATTTGGAAAAAATCGAAAAGAAGATGCAGGAACTGGTGCAACAAAACGTTCCTTACGCGCGCGAGTTTCTTCCACGCGAACAGGGTTTGGAAGAATTCAAAAAAGATGGCGACTTCATGAAATGCCATTTCATCGAGCAGTTCACCAAGCCTGATGAAAAGATTTCGATCTATCGCACCGGGAAGTTCACCGACTTCTGCCGTGGTCCGCATATCCCGTCGACTGGCAAGATCAAAGCTTTTAAGCTGCTCAGCATTGCCGGGGCTTATTGGCTCGGGGATGAAAAGAATCCGCAGCTGCAGCGCATTTACGGGACTTCATTCTTTTCGAAAAAAGATCTCGACGACTTCCTGAACAAACAGGAAGAGGCGAAGAAGCGCGACCATCGCGTCTTGGGACAACAACTTGATTTGTTTTCCATCCAGGAACTCGCCGGGCCGGGGCTGATTTTCTGGCATCCCAAGGGCGGAATTATCCGCAAAGAGATGGAAGACTGGATGCGCGCCGAATATATCAAGCGCGGATATTCGCTCGTCTATACGCCGCACGTGGTGAGGCGGCAACTGTTCAATGTTTCCGGTCACGAAGGCTACTACTCGCAGAACATGTTTGACTCCATGGAACTCGACGATGCGGAATACCGTCTGAAGCCCATGAACTGCCCCGGCCACATTCTGATTTACAAAGACTCGCTGAAGTCGTACCGCGATCTGCCGGTGCGCCTGGGTGAGTTGGGGACGGTCTATCGCTACGAGCGTTCCGGCGTGATGCACGGCTTGTTGCGGGTGCGCGGCTTCACTCAGGACGACTCCCACATCTTCTGCACTCCGGAACAAATCGAAAGCGAAATTGGCGGCTGCCTGGATTTTGCGCTCGAGGTGCTGAAAGTTTTCGGCTTCGACCAGTTCCAGACCGAGCTCTCTACCTGGGATCCGAACGACCGCAAGAACTTTCTGGGCTCAGAAGATCAGTGGAACGTGGCCAACCGCTCGCTCGAAAATGCTCTGAAGCAGCGGAATATCGAATACAAGGTGATCCCCGGCGAAGGGGCGTTTTATGGGCCGAAAATCGACATCAAGCTCGTGGACTCAATTGGGCGCCTTTGGCAGCTTTCGACCGTCCAGGTCGACTTCAATTTGCCGCAGCGCTTTAATCTCGAGTATGTCGCTGAAGACGGAACGCGCAAACAGCCGGTGATGGTGCATCGAGCGCTGTTTGGATCGATCGAGCGGTTTTTCGGCGTGCTGATCGAGCACTACGCGGGTGCGTTTCCGGTGTGGCTGTCTCCAGTGCAGGCGACGATGATTCCGATCGCCGAACGCCATGTGGATTATGCGAATAAAGTTGCTGATCAGCTCAAGGCCATCGGAGTGCGAGTCGAAGTCGATGCGCGCAATGAAAAGATGAATGCGAAGATCCGCGAGCACGCCATGCAGAAAGTGCCGTTCTTGTTGGTGGTCGGAGATAAAGAGGCCGAAGCAGGCAGAGTCAACGTACGCATCCGGGGCAAAGAGAAAACCGAAGACATGCCCGCCGCCGAATTCGTCGAAAAGATCAAGAAGCTGATCGCGGAGAAGCGCGCGGTCATCTAGCAGCTCTCCGGATGTTGTCGTCCCAAGCGAAGCGGTTCTTGACGGGAACTGGCAGAAACCCAGATTCCGCGCTCTTCGCTTCTCGGAATGACAAGAGAACGGATTTATAGCCGATCAGAACGAGTTCCTCCCACTGAGGTTTACTTCATGCCATCTGAGTTTTCAAAAAAGCGAGTCGCCGTTCTGGGAGCGGGGAAGATGGGCGGAATCCTGCTCAAAGCTCTTCTGGAAAAACAATTGTTCTCCAGCAAGACGACGGTGGCAACCGTGCAGCACGAAGACAAGGCACGCAGCCTTTCCAAGAAGCTGGGAATCGCCGTAATCACCGACAACCGCGCCGCCGCGCGCAATGCGGACATTATCCTGCTCTGCGTGAAGCCGCAGGTCGTCGACCTGGTTGTCGAGCAAATCCGCCCGAGCGTGACCAAGAATCAGATCATCATCTCAGTGGCGGCTTCGGTTCCGACCAGCCGGATTGAGCGCGTTTTAAAGCGCGCTGCGCCGATAGTGCGCGCCATGCCTAACACCCCTTCTGTCGTCGGTTGCGGTATGACCGCGCTGTGCAAAGGAAAATTCGCGACAGCCCAGCATCTCGAGATTGCGAGTGCGCTGTTCGGCGTCGTCGGCAAAACGGTCGTCGTCGATGAGAAATTAATGGACGCCGTCACCGGGCTATCGGGAAGCGGCCCAGCTTACATTTACATCATTTTGGAGTCGCTTGCCGAGGCCGGCGTGAAGGTTGGTTTGCCTCGCGATGTTGCTACATTGCTGGCCGCGCAAACGACTCTGGGCGCGGCGACCATGGTGCTCGAAACCGGCGAGCATCCGGCGCAGCTCAAGGACACGGTCACGACACCCGCCGGCTGCACCATCGATGGCATTCTCGAACTCGAAGAAGGCAAGCTGCGGGTGACGCTGATCAAAGCCGTCGTGAAAGCCGCCCAGCGCGCCAAAGAACTGGCGAACGGCTAAGAAAAAAGTGAGGGCCCGGCGTTCCCGCGCGGCTGGACGGGCGAGACGCCCGTCCTCCATTAGAATTTGTGTGTGATCATCGGCGTGATTTCCGACACTCATGGCCTGCTTCGTCCTGAAGCTCTCATCGCTTTACAAGGATCCGACTACATCATTCACGCCGGTGACATCGGCGATCCGGAGATTCTCGAAAAGTTGGCCGTGATCGCGCCGGTAACGGCGGTGCGCGGAAACGTTGACCACGGCGCGTGGGCGCAGAAAATTCCGGCCACGAACGTTCTCGAGGTCGATGGAACATCAATCTATGTATTGCACAATCTTCAGGAACTCGACTTGAAGCCGGAAGTGGCGAAATTCAATGCTGTCATCTACGGCCACACCCATGTACCCAAGCAGGAACGGAAGAATGGTGTGCTCTACTTCAATCCCGGCAGCGCCGGGCCAAAGCGATTCAAGCTGCCGGTGAGCGTGGGTCGGCTGCTTCTGACCGAAGGGAAAGTGAAATCGGAAATTGTGGAACTGCTGAAGTGAAAGTATCAGCTCTCAGTTGTCGGTTCTCGGTTCTCGGTTGATGCTGAATTCCCACACATTGCTACAATCCCACAGTGTCCATCCAATTCAAGATTGACGCTCGAAAAGGCGCAGCCCGCACCGGCCGGCTGGTCACGGCTCACGGCGAAGTCGAAACTCCCGTGTTCATGCCGGTGGGAACGCTGGCTTCGGTCAAGGGCGTTTCGCAGGACGTTCTCGAGGAACTCGGAGTCCAGATTCTTCTGGGAAACAATTATCACCTCTATCTCAGGCCGGGGGTCGAGCAAGTCCGCAAATTAGGCGGACTACATCGCTTCATGGCATGGCCGCGAGCTATTCTCACCGACTCGGGCGGATTCCAAGTCTTCAGCCTGAATGAACTGCGCAAAGTCACCGAGGAGGGTGTGACGTTCCGCTCGCATCTCGATGGATCTTCGCATTTCTTCAGCCCCGAGAGCGCAATGGATGCGCAGATCGGCCTGGGCGCGGACATTATCATGGCGTTTGACGAATGCACCGAATATCCGGCGGACCGCGATCGGGCGCGTGCATCGATGGAACTGACCCTGCGCTGGGCCGAGCGCAGTAAGAGACATTTTGAGGAACATAAAAATGAAGTTCCATGGAGAAATCACGTGGGAACAGCCGCTTCCACCCAGGCCCTTTTCGGAATCGTTCAAGGCGGGATGGATCGCGCTTTGCGAAAAGAATCGGCGGAACGAACTATCGAGAGCGGCGCGGCATGGGTTGCTGTTTACTTCCGAGGGCAAAATCTCGATCAAACAGGCGCGGTACGCGGGTGACGACGCTCCGCTCGACCTAAATTGTCGGTGTCGAGTGTGCCTGCGCTACTCCCGAGCGTATTTGCGGCATCTTTATGCGTCGAACGAGGTCCTGGCTCAGGTCTTAAATACCGTCCATAATCTCAGCTTCTACCTTGACACTATGCGGGCAGTGCGTCATTCTATTTCACTTGGGAAAGAGACTGGTTCCCCGTGTGTCCAGTCTCGACCGAAACCATAGCTCGGCATCCCCGGTTCGTGTCCGAAGCTGAAGGAATCTCCGGCCTCATAGCGCGAGAACTCCAGCGGTAAAATGTAAAGGCGAGTGCGCCAGTGGGCGTAGCTCGAATTACTTAGCGGAAGTTGTAGTCTTCATATGAGTGTTCAGCACTTATTTGCAATACAGCTTGGCGGCGGCTCGGCGGGATGGCTGGGGTTCGCCCCGCTCATTTTTATCTTCGCCATTTTCTATTTTCTGCTCATTCTTCCGCAGCAGCGGAAACAAAAGAAGTGGCAGGCGATGCTGAACGACTTGAAAACGGGGGACAAGGTTGTAACCACCGGAGGCCTGCACGGCACCATCGTTGCCTTGAAGGATGACTATATTCATCTCCGCGTCCCTCCCGACAATTTGCGGCTCGAAGTGAGCCGGGGCTCGGTAGCCTCAGTGACTACCGCCGAAGAGGCGGCGAAATGAACTCTGGCATTTTTGATCTCTCAATTTGGCAATCGGACGTGCATTTGTCATGAATAAGAATTTAGGTTGGAAACTTATCGTTATTGTAGCCACGCTGCTATTTTTCCTTTTTGGCATCTTCGGCATACCGGAAAGATGGTCGGGCGGCGGGCTGTTGGCAGCATTGCAGAACCGCATTCACCTGGGACTCGACCTCAAAGGCGGAACGCACCTGATCTTGCAAGTACAGGTGAACGATGCCGTCAACGTCGATTCGGACAATGCCGCTGAACGGCTTAAGACCGACTTGCGGGCGCGCAAGATCAACTACACCGACATCAGCAAGCCCGATCCAGTCAACAGTCCGGACAAGGTTGTGCTAAAAGGTGTGCCGCCGGAATCCAGATCTGATTTGCTCTCCATCGTGCAGGATCGCCTTCCCGAATACGATCTGACCTCGGGCCCTGACAACACGTGGACAGTTTCGATGAAGCCGCAGGCGCTGGCTGATCTCAAAAATCGTGCCGTGACACAAGCGATTGAAACCATCCGAAACCGTATTGATACATTAGGCGTGAGCGAGCCGATCATCGAAGAGCATGGCCTCGGGCAATATCAGATTCTGGTGCAACTGCCCGGCGTGGACGATCCCGCGCGCGTGAAAGACATCATGCAGTCCACCGCGATGCTTGAAATCCGCCAATCTTTTGGCGGGCCTTACCCCAGCGAGCAGGCGGCATTGCAGGATAAAGGTGGAGTTTTGCCGCCCGATCAAATGTTGCTGCCCGGCCGGAGCGTGGGCCCCACTGATAGCGAGGGCGGACAGGCTTGGTATCTGATTTCGCGCGCGTCGGCTGTCACCGGCCGTGACCTGCGCACTGCCAGCCAGTCCCGCGACGAGAATGGACAGCCTTCCGTAAGCTTCACTCTAACCGGCGAAGGCGGCCGTCGTTTCGCCAGCTTCACCGGCGCCCATGTGGGCGATAACCTCGCTGTCGTGCTCGATAACAAAGTTCAGGAAGTT
>JBEKGG010000147.1:0-10596 GCA_050012915.1 Terriglobales bacterium
CGCGATGGGGCTCAAAGTAAAGTTATCTGATGTCGTGGTCGAGACCTTCCTGCCTCGTTACAGTCTTCGCGCTTTCCTCGATCACCAGCTACGTTGGGCCCGCACAGTTCGCGATTCTCGTTTCTGGGGCTACGTCGGACTCGGAGCAACATTTGGTCTGCCGTGGGCAGCACTCGCACTAATTTTCGCCCAAGGCGCGGGTTGGGCGTGGGCATTGTTCGCTCTTACCGCAGCCATGCGTGTTGGCGTCGCTGTCGTGGTTGGGAGATCTGTGCTGCGGGACCGTCAGGTAATCCGCTTCCTCGCATGGATTCCTGTTCGCGACTTTCTCGCACTGCTGGTTTGGATCGCAAGTTTTGCCGGCGACAGAATAGAGTGGCGCGGAGATCGCTTCCGCTTAGAAAACGGCAAATTGACTAAGTTGCCAACTTAGGCTCTGTCATCCGCGTGCCCCGCACGGCCTTTAATTTGAATCCACACTCAGTCAGAATTTCCTGAAGCACTAGAAATTGGCTCCAATTTGCGGTATTCACTTCCTTCCAGAACCTCGCGGACTTTTCTTGCCAGCATCTTTCCCGAAAATGGCTTTTGCAAAAACCGGGTCGCGACGTCAATCTTTCCATGGCGCAGAACTGTGTTCTCGGCATAGCCGGAAACGAACAGCACCTTCATGTTCGGACGCTCATCCGCCAACCATTGCGCCAGCGTTGGCCCACCCATCTTCGGCATCACCACGTCCGTAACCATCAGGTCGATCTGCCCAGGGTGCGCCCGCGACACGCGTAACGCTTCTTCTCCATTGCTCGCTTCGACTACGGTGTATCCGCTTCGAGTAAGAAATTGTGACGACGCCAGCCGCACCGACGCTTCATCTTCCACCAGCAGCAAGGTCTCGCAACCATGCGGCGATAGCTCAGCCAACTTGATGACCGAGACCTCGCGGCTCAGCGGTTGTACTTGGGGCAAATAGACCTTGAAGGTCGTCCCCAGTCCGGGCTCGCTGTACACCCAGACGAAGCCGCCGTTCTGCTTGACGATTCCATACACCGTCGCCAACCCCAGTCCAGTTCCTTTGCCTGCCTCTTTGGTTGTGTAAAACGGCTCGAAGATATGCGCCATGTGTTCCGGCGCGATGCCTTGGCCTGAGTCGGTAACGGTAAGCAATACATAATCGCCGGAAGGCACGATCGCATGTCGCTGCACGTAGGACTCGTCGACTCGCACCATGGCCGTTTCGATGCTGAGCGTGCCACCAGCCGGCATAGCGTCACGTGCATTCGCTGCCAGGTTCATAACCACTTGCTCAATCTGGATCGCGTCTGCTTTGACTTTGCCCAGATCTTTCGCGGGAGTGAATACCAGCTCGATGTCTTCGCCGATCAACCGCGGCAGCATCCCCGTGATTTCCCCGATGACCGTATTCAAATCGAGAATCTGCAACGATTGCATCTGCTTCCGGCCAAAAGCCAGCAACTGGCGGGTCAGATCGGCCGCCCGCCGGGAAGCGCCCATGATTTCCGCCACGTTGCGACGAAGAGGGCTCGTCTCAGCCAGCGAGTCGAGCATGAGTTCCGCGTAGGCGCTGATGACCAGCAGCAAGTTGTTGAAGTCGTGCGCTACTCCGCCGGCCAGTCGTCCGACAGCGTCCATTTTGTGCGCTTGTTCTAAATCCGATTCCAGCTTGCGCCGCTCAGTAATATCCCGGGCTGTAGAAATGAAGTGGGTGATCTCGCCAGTGCCCTCTCGCAGCGGAGTGAGGACTTTTTCAATGATTAAAGTCTCCCCATTTCTCTTCCGGTTCATCACGATTCCTCGGAAAACATTCCCCGAGCGAACCGTGTTCCACATCTCGCCGTAGAATTCGTCGGTTTGCTGATCCGAGTTGAGTATCGCGAACGGCTGGCCGATCGCTTCTTGCCGCGAATATCCAGTGAGCGCCTCGAATGCTGGATTCACGTACTCCATGACACCCGAGTTGTCCATGATGATCAACGCATCCGCCATCTGCTCGACGGAGCGCCAAAGCTTGCGCAACACATCTTCGGAATCGTGGTTTTGCCGTGCCATGGAGTCAGCGCTGGCTTCGTTAAGAATGACAGGCGTCGATTCCCGCTTCGGCGGGCTGGCCTCGGTTGGACGGCGAAAGGCTGTTGTTTGGATCGCAGTCTCGATCACGTTCTGATTTAGTGGATCGCTCAGAAAAATGAGCGGAATGCCAGAAACGTGTTGGCGCACGTAGCGTAACAACTGATGCGCAACCGTATCAGGCGATTTGTCGCTGCATAGTAGGCAATCGTAACTTCCTTCCTCAAACCGATCGCGCATGTCTTCAGGCGAGGCAGCATGCCGAAAATGAACGTGCCCATTGTTTCCCTCCGCGAGCAACTCGCGCACCTCGGCGAACTCCTGCTCGCTTCCTCCTACCAGCAGTACTTGCACTTGCCGTGGGCCCAACTCCGAGATTGTTGCCTTCGTCATTTCCCGCTTCTTCCCCATCAATGGTTACATCGGAGGCCGAGCGCTGAAGCATCTGTGCCAGGACCCAACTTCCGAAAAGATAAGGTGACTAAAGTTCCAATTCAGGAAGGAATCGATGCGTCGGTGTCCTAATCCGTGCAGGTCTAGGCAAAAAACCGCAGTCTCAGCGAAAATCCTTGTAGAACTCTCCGCAAAAAGAAATGAAACAAAGTCGATCCTGACCGCGTAGTAATCCAAGTCGGTTCAACTCGAACCAGAACCTCCCGAACTCGCTTCGGGACACAGCCTCAAACTCAGGCATTGACGATGCCAGTAACACCAACTCAGGGAGAACTATGTTCCAAAGATTGACCTTGCGCACCCTCTGTCTCGCCGCGCTCACGCTCGCGCCGGCGTTTGCCCAGGAAAATAAATTCACCGAGCGTCTGCTGCAAAACCGTTATCAGATTGCCGTTCAAGAAGGGCGCTTGTCGGGAACCGGTGTGGGAGTGCTGCAAAATGCGCTGACGGGTGCGCAGTTCGTGCTCATCGGCGAAGATCACGGAATCTCGCAGATCCCGCAATTTGCGGGCG
This sequence comes from Terriglobales bacterium, assembly GCA_050012915.1. Taxonomy (GTDB): domain Bacteria; phylum Acidobacteriota; class Terriglobia; order Terriglobales; family Acidobacteriaceae; genus JABDBE01. The sequence continues at coordinate 3,052 of JBEKGG010000147.1, forward strand.
CGGTCTGCGATCTGCTCGGCCCACAAGGATTTCATACCATGGCGGTCGAGACCGGGCCCTTGGCGGCTGATGAACTTCAGCAATGGATCGCCACTGATTCTAGTCGCGAGAGCTTAATCGCTTTTGAAAAGAAATTCCCCGAGACCATCGCCTTTTACAACTATCAAGAGGAGTACGACCTGCTGACGCACTGTGTTCGCGCCGCGCAGGGTCGCGAGTTCCGTTTGTGGGGGCTCGATCAGGAACTGATGGGCGCGTCTGGCCTCATCCTGACCCGGATACTGGCGACTCATCCGGGCAAACAAGCTGCCGACGAAGCCCAGCGCCTGTTGCAGAAAAACGATGACTCCCATGCAGTCGCGGTAAAAAGTGGCAGTCCGGGCGACATTTTCATGATGACCGCTTCCGACGACGAACTCAACAAGCTGAGAGATCTACTTCAGACCGAAGGAAATGCGACCAGTCAAGCGCTGATCGAAGCGCTCATTAAGAGCCGTGACATCTACCAGAAGAATATGAACGGCTCCGGTTACGAATCTAATCGCGAGCGGGCCCTCCTGATGAAATCGAATTTCGTGAGCGACTACAAGCAAGCGACCCAGGCCGATGGCGCACCGCCCAAAGTGTTGTTTAAGTTCGGTGCCTGGCATATGTATAAAGGCATCAATCCGCTGCGAAACAATGACATGGGCAACTTCGTTACCGAATTTGCTGATAGTCAGGGTACGACCTCTCTTCACATTGCGATCCTGGGAGTAAAAGGCTCCCAACTGCGCTTCGCCGGCATCGGACGGCCTGCTCAGCCCGCGGATTTTAACTTGGCGGAAGACAAAGACTCCGATTTTCTGTTTCTCAAACCCATGTTCGACAATCTTGAAAACGAAGGGTGGACCATGTTTGATTTGCGCGGCCTCCGCAAAGGATTTCACACCCTCGAACCCGTCGACAAAGAAATGGAACGGATGATCTTCGGATATGACCTGCTGGTCCTGATTCCAAACGCAACCCCCTCCAAAGAAATCCAGTAACTCGCTCGAGGATGCTGTGACGGACAACAGAATGAGTTTGCTGTCGGTTTCTCCGCGCACTCTGCGGCGGTTCTCCGCGACCTCCGCGATCTAAGATTTGTGTGTCTAGGAAGTGTTTCGAGATCCTGAAACGCGGGGACCGCCGATAACAGCCGCGGAGAACGCGGAGACGACCAACACCACTTTCCACAAGCGGCCCAGTTGGAGGACAATAAGCTAATACTTCCGGGTGAGGTGACCTATGCGCAATGGCCTACATAAACTTTTCTGGGTTGCGTTCCTGAGTCTTGCTACAGCAGCTCTCGGTCAACAGATTCGCGGTGATTACGTCGAAACGCGCAGCGCCGACGTGTACACCGGACAATGCTTCGCCAACGGCGAGGTCAACCTAGTGGGCGATGAAGCCATTCTAGCGTGGCATATTCAGAGCGGCAGTTGGGATGGCGTTCCGCTGGATGGCCTGACCGTCGCCGCCGCGGTTCATGCTCGCGCCACCTTGGGTGATCCCTATGCGAATCCCTATCCCGCACAGGCTGTCCTGCTCGTTGACGATCAGGCAACCGCGCAGCAAAGTGCGGCTCTGATCGCCTTCGCGCACCAAATGGGCGGTGAACTTTTGCGTCATGCCGACAAAGTCATCCCCACACCCATGGAACTCGCGGTGAACGCTGAGCGCCATGGAGTGGCCCTGTTGCGCGCAGGACAGTTCGCAACCGTGCAAACCCGACCGGTCAATGACAAAGACCATGTCTGCGGCAACGAAGTGACCTTTTACCCTCCGCTCACCCAACTGACTCACTCCATGCCAGCGGTAGCTCTCACCGATTCCTATCGTGGACCGGGACTCGACGTCGATTGGGAGTCGCACGGAAGGCGCAGCGCTTTCGTGGGCACCTTCGTGCGCTAGCTTCTTAGAGCCACAGAAAACTGGCTGCCATAGCCCTTTTCAGCCGCAAGAATGGGCTTTCGCGATACACCTCTGCGTGAACCAGCTTCTCTTCGTACCGAAGTAATGCTTGGAATTACGAAAGCGCATGCACGTGGGACATCTGTTAGTCCACGGTCGCGGGTGAGATGGTGAGCTTGTATTTCTTGATCGAGGAAGCCGGCACGCCATGGAAAAAGGTGATTTTCTGGACGAGGTTCATGTGCGAATCCTGCGGGTGACGGAAGACCTTCGGGCAATTCAGCAGACGTTGAACTGCGCAGCCATGCAGGCGCCCGGCGATCCCGAACTGATGGAAGCTCTCTGTCAGCTGCCGGAAATCGAATCGCTGAACGTGTTGAAGTCAGCCCTCGATCAGATGCGACACTTTCTCTGGTTCTACATGCAGGTCATGACCAACGAATCCGAGGACGGCGACAAACTGCGTCAAAGCCTTGGCCAGAAACAAGTCGATAAAGGCATCGTCAGCCCAAGAGTAGCGGCTGCAGAGAAGTTCAAACGCGCTGCCGACACCGCTCTTCTGCAATATCTCTCCGACGGTAAGGCCCGCAAACCAAATTAGGTCCGCTTCGACGCGGAGCAAAGAAATACGGTCGGAAGTCGTCTGAGAACATTCCGCAAACGATACAAATCTTTACATTCAACTCTGCATCCAATCAAAACTCTGCATCCCGGGCTAAGAAACTAAATCGAATAGAATATTAATGATCCGGCGTCGGCCGCGCAGGGCGCAATCTGAGGCTGTCCGCAAGGACAGCGGTACCTGGCATCATTCTTTTCTCGAATATTCTTATATTCGTACCTGCGGATGACCTTGCGCAGCCGGCGTTTTTGTATACCCTGAGGGAATTATGTGGATTGTCCGACTTGCTCTGCGACGGCCTTATACCTTCGTAGTGCTCGCTTTACTGCTATTGATTCTGGGTCCCATCGTCATTCTTAACACGCCTACCGATATATTTCCGAATATCAATATTCCGGTGGTCAGCATTCTGTGGACTTACACCGGCCTCACTCCCGACGATATGTCCAACCGCATCGTGTTCCAAACGGAACGCGCACTCACGACGCTGGTGGACGATATTTCGCACATCGAATCGCAATCGCTGAACGGTACCGCTGTAGTGAAAGTGTTTTTTCAGCCGCACGCGGACATCACCAAAGCGATCGCGCAGGTGACGGCGATTTCTCAGACTCAACTTAGGCAGCTGCCACCGGGGACGACTCCGCCGCTGGTCATTACTTACAGCGCGTCCAGTGTACCCATTATTCAGCTGGCGCTTTCGGGAGAGAAGCTTTCGGAGCAGCAACTGTTTGACTTCGGCGTAAATTTCATTCGAACCCGCTTGATCACGGTCCCGGGATGCGCCATTCCTTATCCGTATGGTGGAAAGCAGCGGCAGGTACAGGTCGACTTGGATACGAACGCACTGCAAGCGAAGGGTCTGTCGCCGCTGGACGTAGTGAACGCGATTAGCGCGCAGAACTTGGTTCTTCCTTCGGGGACCTCCAAAATCGGAGCGTTTGAGTATGCCGTCGATACCAACAGCAGTCCCACAACCATGGCGGAACTGAATCAACTGCCGATTAAGACGGTGGGCGGCACAACTATTTACATCCGCGATGTGGCCTACGTGCGAGATGGCTTTCCGCCGCAGACTAACATCGTGCGGGTCAATGGACAACGCTCCGTATTGATTACGGTACTGAAAGCAGGTCAGGCCTCTACCCTCAGCATCATTGCAGGGATCAAGGCTCTGTTGCCCCAGATTCAAGCGGGATTGCCGCCTGAGTTGCATATAGAGCCGCTGGCTGATCAATCGATCTTCGTGCGTGCATCGATTGACGGCGTGCTGAAGGAAGCTACGATTGCGGCTTGCCTCACTGGCTTGATGATTCTGCTTTTTCTGGGCAACTGGCGCAGCACGGTGATTATTGGGGTTTCCATCCCGCTTTCGATCCTGACTTCGATCATCGTGTTGAGCGCTCTGGGCGAGACCATCAACATCATGACGCTCGGTGGGCTGGCGCTGGCGGTCGGTATTCTGGTCGACGACGCGACGGTGGAAATCGAGAATATCAATCGGAACCTGGCGCTGGGCAAGGAAGTGGAGCACGCGATTCTGGACGGCGCTCAACAAATTGCGGTTCCGGCGTTCGTTTCCACGCTTGCCATCTGCATCGTCTTCGTGCCCATGTTCTTCCTTTCTGGAGTAGCGCGGTACTTGTTCGTGCCGCTGGCGGAAGCGGTGGTGTTCGCGATGATGGCTTCGTATCTTCTATCGCGAACCTTGGTACCGACCATGGCCAAGTATTTGTTGCGCGGTCATGAGGAAGAAAGTCATGCGTCGGCTAAAAGCAGAAATCCGCTGGTTCGCATGCAGATCAAGTTCGAAGGGGGTTTTGATCGTTTCCGCGACCACTACCACGCATTGCTGGAACGATGCCTGCATCACCAGAAGGCTTTTCTACTTACGTTTCTCGGCTTTTGTATCGTGTCTTTGGTGTTTCTGATTCCGTGGCTGGGACAGGATTTTTTCCCCGCCGTCGATGCAGGCCAGTTCAAATTGCACATGCGGGCTCGTACGGGGACGCGCATTGAGGAGACGGCCCGACTTTCTGATCTGGTCGAGCAGTCCATCCGCCAGCAGATCCCGCCCAAGGAGCTCGGCAGCATCATCGACACCATCGGTCTGCCCTACAGCAGCATCAACCTTTCTTACAGTAATTCCGCTCCGATCGGCACTGGCGATGTCGATATTCTAGCCACCTTGACTAAGGGTCACCGGCCCACGGCGGATTATATTCACAATCTGCGGTTGAAACTTCCGCAGGAGTTTCCTGGGGTAACCTTTTCGTTCCTACCCGCTGATATCGTCAGCCAGATTCTTAACTTCGGACTGCCTGCTCCCATTGACGTGCAGATTGTGGGTTTCAACGTGAATGCGAATCGGGCATTTGCCGACAAATTGCTGGAACGGCTTCAGCAGATTCCCGGAACTGTCGATCTGCACGTCCAGCAGCCTTTCGACCAGCCCTATTTGCATGTCAATGTCGACCGCACAAAAGCTCAACAGGTCGGCTTCTCGCAGCGCGACGTCGCCAATAACCTGCTGATCTCGCTGAGCGGAAGTTTCCAGACGACGCCTGAATTCTGGGTTGATCCGAAGACCGGTGTGAGTTATTCCATTGCCACGCAGACCCCGCAGTATCGTGTAGATTCCATGCAGGATCTGGAAAACATTCCGGTGACCGGGCCAAGTGGCGCTACTGCCGGGATTCTAGCCAGCGTTGCTTCGATCAAGCGCGATTCTGGACTGGCTGTCGTTTCGCATTACGACATTCAGCCTTTGATTGATATTTACGGCGCGGTGCAGGGCCGGGATTTGGGCGGCGTGGCGCACGACCTGAATAAAATCGTGGAGGACAGCAGAAAGGAAGTGCCGCGCGGTTCTCAGCTGAGTGTTCGCGGGCAGATTCAGACCATGCGCGCGTCGTATGAAGGATTACTGGGCGGGCTCGTGTTCTCGATTGTGCTGGTGTACCTTCTGATCGTAGTGAATTTCCAGTCCTGGCTTGATCCTTTCATTATTATTTCCGCCTTGCCCGCGGCGCTTGCCGGCATCGTATGGTTTCTGTTCGTTACGCGCACGACGCTCAGCGTTCCGGCGCTGACGGGTTCGATCATGTGCGTGGGCGTTGCGACGGCCAACAGCATTCTGGTGGTAAGCTTCGCCAAGGAGCAAATAACCGAAGGAAAGGATGCGCTCGATGCCGCTCTCAATGCCGGGTTCACGCGGTTTCGCCCGGTGCTGATGACAGCGCTTGCGATGATGATTGGAATGGTGCCCATGGCGATCGGATTGGGCGAAGGTGGTGAGCAGAATGCCCCGCTCGGCCGCGCCGTCATTGGCGGTTTGTTGTTCGCGACTGTGGCAACGCTTTTCTTTGTTCCAGTTTTCTTCAGCATCCTGCACGGACGCAGGCAACGGCTGGCCGCTGAAGAAAGAAAGCACTGATATGTTCCTATTGATTTTGTTCCTGGTTAACGGAGTTATTTCATGACGGTTGAATCTCAAAACGAAGCTGAGAAACCAGCGATCGTGGAGCACCGCAAAGTCGCGAACCCTGATCCGCAAGGCCGACCTGCATTCCGCTGGTGGATCGTGCTTCTGGCTTTAGCAGTCGTGGCGGGGCTGGTGATTTCTGGAATTCTGCCGCGGATCCATGCGCGTGCGTCTCTCGACAAAGAGACCGCCGAGATGGCAATTCCGACGGTTTCCGTGGTCCACCCCAAACGCGGCGCGCCCACGCAAGAGGTAGTTCTGCCCGCGAACGTGCAAGCCTACATTGACGCTCCCATCTACGCCCGCACCAACGGATACTTGAAGACCTGGTACGTGGACATCGGGGCGCATGTGAAAGCTGGCCAATTGCTGGCGGAGATTGACACTCCGGAAGTCGACCAGCAATTGCGCCAGGCGCGGGCCGACTTGGCTACCTCGGAAGCGAACCTTGATCTTTCGAAGATTACGAATGATCGGTATGCGGGATTGCTGCAGAGCGATTCGGTTTCCAAGCAGGATGCCGACAATGCCGCAGGGGATTTTGCGGCCAAGAAGGCAACGGTTCAGTCCGCGCAGGCGAATGTAAAGCGGTTGGAAGAACTACAAGCGTTCGAGAAGATCTATGCTCCCTTCAACGGCGTAATTTCCGCGCGCAATACCGACATTGGCGCCTTGATTGATTCGGGGAGCAGCGGAGGATCGAGGACTGAGCTTTTTCATATTGTCCAGCCGGACAAGTTGCGCGTCTATGTGAGCGTGCCGCAGGTTTACTCGCAGGCTGCCAAGCCCGGGCAAGAAGCGGATCTGGTGCTGCCGGAATTTCCCGGGCGGGTTTTTCCCGGGACGTTGGTCCGAACCGCGCAAGCCATCGACCAGAATACCCGAACCTTGCTGGTGGAAATACGAGTGGACAATCCGACGGGCACTCTCTTCAGTGGAGCTTACGCCGAGGTGCATCTGAAGCTGCCCAACGCAACTTCGGCGTTTATTCTTCCGGTGAACACGCTGTTATTCCGGGCGGAGGGACTTCGCGTGGCCGCGGTAAATAACGGCCGCGCCGAGCTCAGGCCAGTCACGCTTGGCCATGACTTCGGTTCGGAGGTTGAGGTTCTCGCGGGGCTTAACGGAGATGACACTATTATCGCGAATCCGCCGGATTCGCTGGTGTCGGGTGAAGAAGTCCGCATCGCAAAACCGGCGGCTGGCTCGGGGGATTCAAAACAGTGATGGGCTTGCGGCGTGTAGGTTCGACTTCTACAAAACTGCTGCTACCGGTTTGGAGTGGGGCACTCTTCGCCGGTCTGTTGCTGATGTGCGGTTGTGTCGTGGGCCCGCGCTATTCGCGCCCCTCCGCACCTGTGCCAACGGATTACAAGGAGACGCCGCAGAACTGGAAACCAGCACAGCCTGCAGATCAGACGCTGCGCGGAAAATGGTGGGAAGTCTATCAGGATCCGCAGCTCAACGCGCTGGAAGAGAAGATCAATATCTCGAACCAGAGCCT
>JBEKGG010000148.1:0-10570 GCA_050012915.1 Terriglobales bacterium
TAACCGTTGGGCCAAGGCCATTCTTGAGGATGGCGACAATTCCCGTGCCACCTACGTGTTCGGTAACCTCGTACCCCAGGCTGCGGAGCTGGCTTGCCAGTTTTGCTGCGGTCTGCGTTTCATGGGAAGAGAGTTCCGGATGCTGGTGCAGATCCAGATACAGAGCGTACGCCTCGGGATAGACGGCACTGACTTCCTTCGAGCTCGGAGCGGTTTGCGCGATGGACGAGGTAACGGCCACCAACAAAAGAATATTGAGCCATGTCATGTGGATGGATGATATCTGTAAACTTGGGCAAGCGGCAAACCAAAGGCGACGCCAGGGCTGGATCAGTTGGACGGTTGCGAAAATGATGGGCGGCGTTCCGAAGCGCCGCGGAAAATCGAAGCGACGTCGCGCGAACTAATCTTGGAGCATTAAAAGATGAAACTCACCGGTAGATCGACAATCGGATTCGAATCAGGAGCGGCCGCGCACGAAGTATTCTATGCGATGAATCCCAAAAACGGCGAACGTCTCGATCCAGTCTTTTTTTCCGCGGCGCCGGATGAAGTTGATCGCGCTGCGAGTCTGGCGCACGAAGCCTTCGCAACTTACGAGAGAGTATCGGCTCGGGATCGGGGCGCGTTTCTGCGCGCGATCGCGGCCAATATTGAATCCATTATTGAAGAACTGGTCGAACGTGCCGAACAGGAAACCGCGCTACCAAAGGCGCGTTTGCAGGGCGAAACCGCGCGAACATGCGGACAGTTGCGCTTGTTCGCGGATGTGGTCGAGGAAGGCTCATGGGTGCAAGCCCGGATTGATCGCGGGCGCCCAGACCGCAAGCCTGCTCCGAAACCCGATATTCGCTCCATGTTGCGCCCCCTTGGTCCGGTCGTCGTGTTTGGCGCCAGCAACTTTCCCTTGGCATTTTCGGTGGCGGGCGGGGACACCGCGTCCGCGCTGGCAGCAGGGAATCCGGTCATCTTCAAGGGGCATCCGGCGCACCCCGGCACCAGCGAATTGGTGGGCCACGCCGTGCGCGAGGCAGTCCGTCAATGCAAGTTGCCCGAAGGAGTTTTTTCACTTTTGTTCGACGGTGGCAACCGTGTTGGCGCGGCTTTGATCAAACATCCATTGGTGAAGGCCGCCGGTTTCACTGGATCGCGCGTGGCAGGAAGAATACTGATGGATCTGGCTGCCGCGCGTCCTGAGCCAATCCCGGTTTTCGCCGAGATGAGCAGCACGAATCCCATTTTCATTCTGCCCGGTGCACTGCGAGAGCGCGTGGACAATATAGCTGCCGCACTGTACGCGTCGTTTACTCTGGGAGCAGGCCAGTTTTGTACCAAGCCTGGACTTGTTTTCCTGCCTGCAGTGGCAGAAGCCTCTGCATTCGTCCGGAGACTGCGGGAGTCTGTCAACGATTCCGGAACGTTCCATTTGCTCACCTCCGGCATACAGTCTTCCTACAGTGCCGCGATCAACGCGCGAAGAACCAACACGAGTGTGAGGCTCATCGCTGAAAAGCAGCCTTCCGCGACCGGTGGAGAATTCGGCGCAGGCGCCGCTCTTTTCGAAACCGACGTTCAAACTTTCTTGAGCGACGAAACTCTGGCTGCGGAGATTTTCGGTCCGGCAACTTTGTTGGTTCGTCATTCGAACAGAGAGGAAGTTTTGGAGGCCGCGCGCAAGCTTGAAGGTCATCTCACCGCGACTATCCATGGCACCGACAGGGATTTAGAGGAGTTCAGGGATTTGGTGGCAATTCTGACGCGAAAAGTCGGTCGGCTCGTCTTTAATGGTTTTCCGACGGGGGTTGAAGTGTGCCACGCCATGGTGCACGGTGGACCGTATCCCGCAACCTCAGACGGACGCTCGACGTCGGTGGGCAGTCAAGCGATCTTTCGGTTTTGCCGACCCGTCTGCTATCAGGGATTTCCCCAGACAGCTCTGCCCGAAGAGTTAAAAGATGCGAATCCGATGCACATCTGGCGATTAGTCGACGGAGAAATGACGACGGAACCAATTCCCTCTGGACTTACCGCAGTTGGGTAGAAAGGCTCAAACGTGGCCCACCCCGCAGACCACGTCGAGTCTCTTCAATGCGCCGAACGATAACTACCGTCCCCCGAAGCTGTAGCCAAGCGAGACCCCATACCGAACTGCATAAGAAGAACTGAATTCCGCGTTGTTGTTAATCAGGAACAAGCGCACTTCCGGACGAATGAACGCGCTCCGCCAGACATAGGCGCGAATGCCGCCACCAAAGTCTCCCACGAAGTGGTTGCTGGTAACGTAATCGGTGCAGCCGGTGAAGTAACTGCAACTCAAGTTGGGAGTGTAGAACCGAAGATTCTCGCCACCGATTCCGGCCAGCAGCTCAGCCGTAATGTGCGGGGCAATTTTCGGAGCCCAGATGGCGTTGAAAGAATAAAGAATTGGACGATAGGGCTGGTAGCCACCATACAAACCCTGACTCGCTTTCCAGGACACGTCTCCTTCAATCCCTAAATGATGGGTCAGCAAGACATCCGCGCTGAACATGGGGTATGCGCCACCTGACAACGAGGGATAGAGAATCCCGTTAGTTGTCTTGCTCGAGGCCGAGGTGAGTGAGCTCACACCGAAAGCTGCATCGATCTCTTGCGCGTGCGCAGTTCTTGCCAAAAGGGCAAATACAAAGAGCAGTGCAATCAAAGTTAGCTTTTTCAATTTTTCTCTCCAAATAGACCTGTAAGAATTGGATGTAAACCGAACCGGCAGAGTTGGATTCGAGAATGCCTTCAGATTCCAAATCAACCCGCCGGGATCATTTTTAGCTAAGAGCTCATTCAATCATTAGTCGATGCGACCGCCGCGTAAAGAAGAGTCAAGAATTGTAACGAACAAAAATCGTAGCCCATGTAACTAACCCGTAAACCATCTAAAAAGTTGCGCAGACGGCGCCTTTACCGACAGTTTCACGAGTTGGTTACTTTGGTAACCCCGTAACGCTTGGCTGTTTTGGCAAATTGACATACTGTGGGTCGAGCTATCCTTAACCCTATTTTATGACGCTCCTCGAGAAAATTCCTACCGTGGTAACGGTGGCCGTGTTGGTCGGCATTTTCCTGGCTCTGAAGCGGCACAGCCATTCTGCGCGTTTGCAGCTATGGATGGTGGCTTGGTTCCTTATTTTTACACATTTCGTGGCGCAGTTGCTCGAGCCCGCGGCCGGAGAGGTGAGTCCGTACTTGCTGGCGATAGATTTGGGTTCGCTGCAAGCCGCTGCTGTCGCCTTTGTTGTCTCTGTTTCCGCGGTTGCAGAGGATAAGCATAAGCGAACATCGATGCTTTTGATAACCGGCATCCCATCGGTGGCTTACGCGATTCTGGCCAGCTTCGATCTACACGCGCGATGGCCCTATGTTCTTTGCCTGTTGATGTGTTTTCTCGGGGGCATTGTCTTTCTTTTCTGGTTGCGGAAATTCTCTTTGTACGCTATTTCGCTTGCCCTGGTAGGGTCGGCAACCGCTATTTGGGCGATCCTCGCGGCGATGCGCGGTTCCTTCGATGAGGGCCTGACCGCTCTCCTTGGACTCGGCTTTGCGCTTCCCGGAGTTTTTCTTTGCCGGAACTACTGGCGGGCTTCTCCCGGAATTCTGACTGCTGCCGGAGGATTTTTCTGTTGGGGTGCGGTGTTTCCTGTGGGCATGCTGCTGGATCGCCTCGCGCCCCATGTGAACGTTCCAGCGGAGCTCTGGAATACTCCGAAATTATTTGTGGCGTTCGGCATGATTCTAGCCATCGTCGAGGATAAATCTGAGTCGATTGAGAGCATGCAACGCAAGGAACGCGCCCTGAATCATCAACTGGAACGCTTCTCGACGATTACCTCGCAACTGCTAAGCGGCGCCACCGTGGATTTGTTGTGCAACGAAATTGCTTCCGCTATCACCGATGTAAGCAACTTCCGTGCTGCCGTTATCCATCTCGATAGTGGAAGCTACGGGCTGCGGGTGGCGGGCGCGAGTGGGCTGCCTTCGTCTGCGCTTGCCCAGTTGGAGCAGAAAGCGCGCCGTTGGACGACTGATGACATCAAGGATTTCTGCAGCCGGGGCAGGCAGATCGGACAGAATTCGTTTCTGCTCTCCGCAGCGGAGGCCGCGAAATACGAGCCCGTGAAGAGTTCGCTTCGCTTCGATCCCAACCCCTATTGGAATACTGGCGATGAACTTCTAATTCCCTTGTGTTCGGCACGCGGCGGCTACCTTGGGTGTATCGCGCTCGACGATCCGCGGGAGGTGGAAGCGGTGAATGCGCCGGAGTTGGCGCGAATAGAACTTCTGGCAGCTGATCTAGCGGTGGCGCTTGAGCTAAAGTCGTTGCAGAGTCAATTGATCCGCTCAGAAAAACTCGCGGCGTTGGGGCAGTTGGTGGCTGGAGTTGCTCACGAGCTCAATAACCCGCTGACTGCAGTGATGGGCTACGGCGATCTTCTCAGCGACGATGTTCCTGCCGGAACTGGGCGCGACAAGCTGGATAAACTGATCAACGAGAGCCGTCGGATGAAGAAGATTGTGGAGAATCTGCTGCGCTTCTCCCGGCAAAGCACCTTGGATCGGCAGACGGTTGATCTGGCGCCGGTTGTCAAAGATGTTCTGGCGTTGCGGGATTATTATGCGCATACCCGAGGATTGGAAATTCTCTCCGACATTCGATCCAATCTCCCACGCGTGGCCGTGGATGAAGACCAGTTCAAGCAGATTCTGCTTAACCTACTCAATAACTCTATCGATGCAGTCGAAAACATGGACGGGCCGAAACGAATTACAGTGCGGGCTTTTGCTCGTGGAAATCGGGCGATCATCGAAGTCGAAGATACTGGCCCAGGTTTTAAGGACTTGAACCGCGCGCTCGATCCGTTTTACACGACCAAGCCGGTGGGTAAGGGCACCGGGCTTGGACTAAGCATTTGTTATGGAATCGTCAAAGAGCACGATGGCGAGATCAGGCTCGCGAATCTGCAACCGCACGGCTCGCGAGTGACAGTAGAGTTCCCGCTGGGCGGATCAAAAGAACAGAGCAACGCCGCCAAGGCCGCTGAGATGGGCTAGGAATAGGAATCTCCTTGAACGGTGGTTTCTGCTTGGGGAAGGCGAAGCCAACTCAGCTACGAGCCAAGGCATTACCTCAAAGATATGTCTGACAAGAAGAAGGCGAGTGGAAGGAACGACGCGGGGCCGGCTGGCTTAGTCCTGCCCGGCGCCGGCAGCAAATGCTCTCTCGATATTAATCACTGGAGAAAAAGTATTTTCGGTCGGTAGATTCTGCACGGCTGCAGATTCGGTTTGGTAGGAATACTCTGGAATGATTTCTTTCATTTTGGCGCGGATGGAAATTTCAGTTCCGGAATTCGTCAGCGCTACCAGATCTTCTAAATGTGCACATAGCGCCGCCCACGGGATGATCTCAGACTGCGTCCGTTTCACTTTGCGGTTCCCGGTACCAAATTTTCTTTCCGTCGGATAGAACAGGTCTTCATACATTTTTTCTCCTGGGCGCAGGCCAATGAACTCGATCTTTACTTCGCGGGAAGACTTCCCGCATTGACGAATCAGAGAGTGTGCAAGATCGAGTATGCGGACAGGATTGCCCATATCCAAAACTAGAATGTCGCCATGCTGTCCGAGAGTGAACGCCTGCAAAACCAACGAAACGGCTTCAGGAATCGTCATGAAAAAACGGGTAATATCCGGGTGCGTAATGGTAATTCGTCCTTCCTTTTCGATCTGCTCTTTGAATACCGGAATCACGCTGCCCTGAGATCCCAGGACGTTACCAAACCGAACGGAAACGCAGCGCATATGTTTTTTTGGCCTGGCCGCCAGGATGAGTTCACCCAGTCGCTTGGTGGCGCCCATGAAGCTGGTTGGTTGCACCGCTTTGTCAGATGAAATCAGGACGAACGCCTCGCACCCGCATTCTTCGGCGACGTCGAGCAAAGGAGGCACCGCGAGCACATTGTTGGTGAGCGCGCCGCGAATATTGAGCTCTACCAATGGAACGTGCTTGTAAGCGGCAGCGTGGAAAATAATTTCAACCGCTGCCTCGCTAAGTATCCGGCGCATGCGTGAAGTGTTAGCAACATCGGCGACGACGTATGCCACGCGATCGCTCGAAGATTGTTTTGTAAGCTGCAATTGCAAATAGAACATCGGAGTTTCTGCCTGGTCCAAGACGATCAATTTGGCGGGAGAATACGCTAGAAGTTGGCGGCAAAGCTCGGACCCGATAGAGCCCGCTGCACCCGTGACCATCACCACTTTGCCGGTGATCTGGCTGCGAACCGTGCTTAGATCCATTTGGACTGGGTCGCGGCCAAGCAGATCCTCAACGCTTACCTCTCGCAATTGTGAAATTGAACCACTGCCCATCAACAAATCGCGAAGATTCGGAACGGTTCGATAGCGCACCGCGGCCTGCTCGCATAATCTGCTTATGCGCTGCATTTGGGCGCCATCGGCCGAAGGTATGGCAATAAAAACTTCTTCTGCTTTGTAGGCTTCGACCGTCGTCTTTATAGTGTCAATCGTCCCCACGACGGGCACTCCATGAATTCTTGCTCCTCGCTTGAGAATATCATCATCGACACATGCAACTGGGATAAATTCGGTGCGCAGCATTTCATGTATCAGCAGGCTTGCAGCTTCGCCGGCCCCTGCGACGATCACCCTACGTTTCTTCTGCTCGGCTGAACCTCCGTCCGTCCTGCGTTTGAGAGCCATCGACCACACGCGAGCGCCTGTTAATCCGGCTGCGGTAATGATTGCTTCTAGTATGTAGATCGAAAGAGGAAACTCATACTTTCCAAAAACGTAGCGTGTGGCTACGAAGAATGCCAAAGTGCCGAGAGCAACCGCTTTGCCAATATCAATTACATCGGTCACGCCGCTGTGGCGCCAGTACCCGTGTAGAAGATTGAAGCGCGCTAAGGCAACGATCCGGAACAAAATTAATATGGGCACACTGCCGAATAGTAGAGTCGGGTATGGAATTCGAAAGTCAAAGCGAAGCAGCCACGCAATGACGATGGAGGCAGCGATCAGCAGAAAATGGAATGCCGAGATAGCCCAAAACCGCTGCCTGAAGAGCATAGAGGTTGGATTGCGAAATTCGTTTGCCATTGGGGAATCCGAGGAAACGATCTGTGCAGTGCGACGTTGTGAACGCTGAACGACTATAGGCTGAAGGGATTTACTTCGATGCGATTGCCATTACTCTTTCGATTGTCTGACTGGTAAATGCAATGTGTTGGTCTGACAGTGTTGGGTGAACCAGAAACATGAGGCTCGTTTTGCCCAGCAGTTTGGCCACGGGAAGACTGGGATGCTTGCGGCGCGCAACGAATGCTTTTTCAAGATAAATCTCGCTGCAACTTCCGACGAAGCAGGGTACGCCCTCGGCGTTGATCGCTTGCATGACGGTGTTGCGGTCCCATCCGTCGCGTAACGTTTCAGGACGTAGGAATGCGTAATATTTGTAATATGCGTGATGAACGCCGTCTGGAACCTTGGGAATGCGCAAGCCAGGCACGCCGGAAAGAGCACTGGTCAACATATCAGCGTGTCTGCGCCTGGTCTCAACCCAGCGGGGTATTTTTGTCAGCGCGACGCGTCCGAGCGCTGACTGCATTTCTGTCATTCGCCAATTGGTGCCGAACGATTCATGCAACCAACGAAAGCCCTCTTCGTGCTGGCGGTGGTAAACGGCATCGTAGCTTTTACCATGGTCTTTGAAGCTCCACGCGCGCTCCCAGACCTCGGGATCATTCGTCGTGAGCATTCCGCCTTCGCCGCCGGTGGTCATGATTTTGTCCTGGCAGAACGAGAAGGCCGCGACGTGTCCCAGCGAGCCTACAGGGCGGCCCTTGTACGTCGCCCCTTGAGCCTGCGCGCAATCTTCGATGACTCGTAAATCGTGCTCCGCCGCCAACTGCATGATCTCATCCATATCGCAGGGCCATCCCGCGAGGTGGACCGCGATGATCGCGCGCGTTCTCGGAGTAATCGCGCGCCTTATGGTTTCCACAGTGATGTTCTGACTGTCGGAGTCCACATCGACGCAAACCGGACGAGCCCCCCGCATCACAACGCAACTCGCGGATGCAATGAACGTGCGCGAAGTCGTAATCACTTCATCGCCGCGACCAATGCCAAGGGCTTGCAGCGCCAGTTCCAGAGCGACTGTGCCGTTGGCTAGACAAACGGCGTACTTCGCACCAACGGAGGCGGCGAACTCGCGTTCGAACTCGCGGCCTTCCTGACCCGTCCAGTAGTTTACTTTTCCGGAACGCAACACGGCGGTCGCTGCTTCGATTTCATCGGCCTCAAAATACGGCCATGGGGCAAACGGGAGTGGCGTCTGCGCTGGCGCTGGCACGATTCTTTGTTGAACGGCTGAAGTAGTCATGGAATTAGGTGGGGGAAAATTTGGACCTGATGCGGACCTAAGTGTTCGAAGCTGTCAACGCACCTTCGTGTGCGATGTTCGTCACAGTTTTCCATGCGTCTTGATACTGCTGACGCTCTTCGGAAGAGGGTGGACGGGAGCGTCTCGCGATGATTTGTTCCCAAAGCCCTGATGCCGCCGCCGCATGATAGATCACTTGCTTTCCGCGGGCTTTGCCGATTTCGAAAATACAACGCACGGGGTGCTGGTCAAACTGCTTCATAAACATCCGGCAGCAATATGCAAGTGCAGAGCTCACGCGTTCTAATGTGACTGAACCCTGTTCGCGATATACGTACAAGGGAGCCGGGAGTACGAGAAATCGCTTGCTGAGCAACGCCCTTAAAAGAAAGTCAACATCTTCGGCAGTCCGGAACAAAGGGTCGAAGCCGGTTTTCTTCGCCAACTCAGCAGGCATCATCGAGGGAGCAAATGCGAAGGGGGGCATGCCGAGCCGGCAAAAAGTAGGATTACTCCCCGATTCGCCGATCGCGGAATTCCGAATTCCCATCAGTTCGCCATTCTGGTTTGATATCGCCATGCCGGTGCTCACGATTGCCACTTCGGGATGGGCAGCGAATGCGTCGATCTGTTCACGGAGCTTATTGGGACAGATCCAATCATCTCCATCGAGGAAAGTTATGTATCTCCCCCGAGCCATCTCGAGTGCATACTGGCGGGCATGTCCTCGCCCGAAATTCCTTCCCAGGCGATGCGATTGAATCCTGGCATCACCGAAGTGCTTAACGACAACTGCAGGGTCGTCTGTAGAGCCATCATCCACAACGATGCACTCCCAATTCTCGTAGGTCTGTGCCTGCAGTGATGCCAATGCCAGAGGCAATGTGTCCGCGGCATTGAACACCGGCATCAAGACGGAAATTAGGGGCATCATGACGCGGCCCGTTGCCAATGCGGAACGTGGCACGTTTGTATGCCCGTTAGACGGATGACTGACTCCATGCGCCCTGCGCCAGCAATTGCAAATACCGCAAACAACACAACCACAGTGACGTTGCCGTAATAATATTCGCCGCTCATGCCGCCCACGATCGCCGCGATCAGGGCTGCGCGCGTGGCAACGCTGATTCTGGCCTGACGTGAAATTGCCGACCCGGCCTGGCGCCACATAAGCCCGAATACCATGATCACGAAGATGCCCCCAACTATCCCGGTTTCCAGAAACATTTGAATGAAGAAGTTGTGCGATCCGGTGTCCCACAAGCCGGACGACCCTCCGCGATGATAGAAGCCGGTGCCAAACACAGGGGCGTTGATTAATTTAGGAGCTTCGTGGATCCACGTGGCGACCCGCGCGCCTTCATCGACGCGGGATAATCGATCCGTATCCGCGTCTTCCGGGGACGAGAACGTAGTGTCGATAAGAGACTTGAAATTGGGAAGAGTTTTGTAAGCGACCGCCCCCATCAAGCCCAGGAACAGGAGAATCGCAAAGGCTCGGGTCTTCCGGGTTTTTTTTATGAAGATATAAGCGTATCCAGCGATCAGGGCCAGCCAGCCTCCCCGTCCGTGGGCTGCAAGCGAAGCTGAGCGAACCACGGAGCACAGTGCGAATCCTACTACCAAGAGAGCGGCTGAACGCCATTTCCGGCCGGTGGAGTTTTCGATCCATAAGCCGGTAATGAAAGACAGGAGAATGGCCACTGAAACGATAATGGAATTGTAGGATTTGTACCCGGCGACGTTGTCCATCATCTGCGTGCTCTCGCCGTCGAGGCTCAACAAGAGACCCACGCTAAGTATGAGGACGGCCGCGAGCAGAGCCCAAAGCCATTGCTCGCGTACTCTCGCATTCACCAGTTTTGTGGAGATGAGAACTCCCGCGCTTACGTAAAGCACGAGCTTGGCTAATTTCACGAAACATCCAATGAGGATTGGAACGGCATCGAGATAATCGTATCGAGCGTGAATAGACAACGTGCTCAAGCAAGCCCAAACCAGAAAGCCGAACAGAAGAAGGTTGACTTGTGAAATCTTCTGGCGGTGACTCACTGACGGAGCGATCACGAGAAACAGGAGGAATGGCCCAATTACCCAATCGCTCATTTCGAGTACGCCATAGGTGGTCTCGTG